>JAEUQG010000334.1 GCA_016789755.1 Bryobacterales bacterium | reverse complement strand
CCACATACCTATCAGGTTCGGGACTTTGCCCCCAAGGTGGCAACTCGATTCTCGCAGGTTCTCGTAAGTGACGTCACTCGGGTTCGAGTCGAAGACGGTAAGCCTGTGTTTGTGAGACTGCTGTTCCAGGGAAAGTTGAATGGTGATGTGCGGCTGTTGGGATCGGGACCGTTTTTTGCCTCGATCCAGGCGGGCGCCTACCGTGCCGATCAGGTGTTGCCCGGCAGTTGCGCAGTTGAAATCCTAAATCCTTCGATTGTAGGGGATTCAGTACGTTCCAAACCGGAAGCTCCCTTCCGGGAATCATCCCGTGCGGTAGATCTCACCGCCGCCGATTTGATTGTATCGGTTGGCCGTGGCATCAAGGAAAAAGAAAACATCGGGTTGGTTGAAGATCTTGCCAACGTGTTGGGTGCCGAACTGGCTGCCTCGCGACCCATATGCGATAACGGGTGGTTACCGATGGAACGTCAAGTTGGAAGTTCCGGTCAAACTGTTGCTCCTAAGTTATACATGGCGATTGGGATATCTGGAGCAATCCAGCATCTGGTGGGAATGAAAGGGGCAAAGTGCATTGTGGCGATTAATAAGGACGCGAATGCACCCATCTTTGAAGTGGCGGATATTGGGGTGGTAGGCGATTTGTTCGAAGTTGTTCCAGCTCTAAGCGCCGAAGTAAAGAAAATGAAGCAATGACCCCATCGGGTCCTGACGACAAGCTGTATTCTCCCCTATTCATTGAGAAGTGATGCTGTCAGCCTGGAAGTGGAGTTGAGGACCGTCCTGACGGCGGCGTTGAAGCCGGAATTGGAATTCGCCGATAGGGCGGCGGCGTTGACCGCGCCAGGCTGAGAGCGAAGTACCGCACCTTCAGCGATAGCACGGACCTGATTCGCATCGAGGTGGCGAGTGCCATCACGCGACGCTTTCGGCGTGGCGAACTCACGCGGCGGAAGCAGAGGAGAGCGTCGGATTGAGGGTGGATGCGTTGAAAAAAAGTGTCCTCAATGTCTATCCGGCCCTGGACGATTTGAACGAAGCCGGCCGGTTGTCGGTAGAGTTGCGCCACGCGATGCAAGATTGCCTGTATCTGGCGATGGCGGGGCGATTAGGCACGCGCTTCATCACCGGGGATCGGGTGTTCGCCGAGAGGGCCCTCACCATCTATCCTTCCGTCGAATCACTTGGCGGGCAGAGTAGCCACAAAGCGTAGCCCGCGGTCCAACCATTCTTGCAGTTCTTCATCCGCCATGCCTGCTGTGTTCTCCACAAAAAGGAATCCCTTCATCGGTCTGCCCGTGAAGTCCATCGCTTTGGCGTTGGGCAGCTTGAGACATTCCTCGTAGGCGCTGGGTCCAACCCGCAGCATCAACTCCGCTCCGGCCACGCCGGCGCACATGTGGCCGTTCACCATGAACGCGATGCCGCCGAACATGCGCTTTTCCTCGACGGGGTGCGTGGGCGGCAGCAAGGCACGAATCCTTTGCGCAAGCCGTTCGTCAAAAGGCATTCTTTTACCCTACAACAATTGGTTCGTTAAGGCTTCGGCAAGGTTTCATTAAGAAGGTAAAGATATCTTCAATTGGCGGTACCTTGCGGTGGATTTCTGCGTCTTGACGGGCAGGAGAGACGAATGCATTTCCTGCTGACGGTTTCCACGTTGGTTGCGCTGAGTGCGCAAACGCCGGAGGCGGTGCGTGTGCTAGGCACGATTCAAGCGGTGGAGGGCAGCGGGCTATCGCTTGCAACCGATCAGAACAACACGATCTCCGTCGCACAGGATGCAAAAACAAAGATACAGAAAGTGGCGCCTGGGGCCAGAGACATGAGCCAGGCACAGGTTGTGCAGTGGGCCGACCTGGCCACCGGCGACCGCGTACTGGTCCGCGGCTATCGCCTGGCCGACGTGATTCTAGCGGAGTCCGTGGTCCTGATGAGTGCCCGCGAGATCGCCAGGCGCAACGACGATCTCGAGCGCCAATGGACGGCGCGCGGAGTGGCCGGGCTGGTGGAGAAGGTACATGCCAACGGCGAGATCGTCGTGCTGGTGCGCGGCGAGCAGGGCGTGAAGCCTGTGAGCGTGGATGCGTCGCGGGCGGCGGTGCTGCGCTATGCGCGCGATTCGGTGCGATTCGCCGATGCCCGGTCCAGCTCCCTCGCCGAAGTGAAGAAAGGGGACCAGTTGCGCGCGCTGGGAGAGCGCTCGGCGGACGGGGCGCGGTTGCAGGCGGAGAAGATTCTGTTTGGGTCGTTTCGTTCCGTGGCGGGTGTTGTCACCTCGCTCGATACTGACAAGGGCTTGATTGAGCTGAAGGACGAAGTGACGGGGAAGCCCGTTGTTGTGAAGACGAAGGCCAATTCGCAAGTGAAACGGATGCCTGCCATGCCTGGTAGTGGTTCTGGCCCGATGCGAGGGACCGGTGGCGTGGGTGGTGCGGGGATGATGCGCGCGCCGGGTGCTGTTCCTGACGTCAATGCGTTGCTTGACCGGCTGCCGCTTGCTCCGCTTGCCGGTATTGCCGTCGGCGAGACGATCATTGCCTCGGCAGCCGTCGGCGAACATCCGGGAGATTTGACGGCCTTCCTCATTCTCGGCAATGCCGGCGGCCTGCTCGCTCGTCTGCAGGCAGCCGCGGAAAGCGCCCAGCGCGGCCCTGGGCCGGGAGCCGGGGGGGCCATGCAAGGAGGCCTGGGCGGGCTCGATTCGATGATGGGCATGCCGGCCATGCAGTAGAGTTTTCTGAAAACAATTCGCGAGGAATACGTTTTATGCGCAGAATACACGATCGGTGTCTGTCGATGTTGGCGTTGCTGGTGGTTTCCGCCGCCGCTGCGGCGCAGGACCTTCCGGCCGGCTTGAAAGGTCGAATTACGGATCCATCCGATGCATCGGTGCCTGGCGCGAGTGTGGCGCTGAAGGCGGCCGACGGCAAAGAGCGTCGCGTTGTCACCGACGAGCAGGGTTTGTATGAAATCAAAGGGCTGGCCCCGGGCATATACTCTCTGCGCGTTGCCAAGCGCGGCTTCGCCGTCTACATCGCTGCCGCTGTCGAACTGCGTGAAGTGCGGGCGATGGATCTGCAACTGGCCCTCGCGCAGCAGGCACAGCAGGTGACCGTGGAAGACGAAAAGCATTCCATCGGGACGGATCCGAATCAGAACGCCGGCGCCCTCATCTTGCGCGAGGAGGATTTGAAGAGCCTCTCCGACGACCCCGATCAACTTGCCTCGGAGTTGCAGGCGCTGGCCGGACCCGGCGCCGGCCCGAACGGCGGGCAGATTTACATCGACGGTTTCACGGGCGGGCGGCTGCCTCCCAAGTCCTCGATCCGCGAGGTGCGCATTAATCAGAATCCCTATTCGGCGGAGTTTGACCGCATCGGCTTCGGGCGTATTGAGATCCTCACCAAACCCGGAACCGACCGGTTCCGTGGGGACGCGTTTCTCGGCTTCAGCGACGAATCGTTAAACTCGCGCAATCCGTTCTCTCCGAACCGGGCGCCTTATCAGTCGCGTATGTTCGGCGGGCGCATCAGCGGTCCAGTGACCAAAAAGTCGTCATTCGGATTCGACTTCGAAGGCCGAAGCGTCGATGAGAACGCAATCGTCAACGCCACCGTTCTCGATGCGAACCTGCAGCCTCTTGCCTTTCAGCAGCCGGTTGTGACGCCGCAACTGCGCCTCAATCTCTCCCCGCGTTTCGACTACCAACTGAACGAGAAGAACACGCTAGTGGCGCGCTATCACTACTCACCCATCCGGAACGACAACCGTGGAGTGGGCGAGTTCTCGCTGCTCTCGCGTGCCTACGATTCACGCGACACCGAACACACCTTTCAACTGACGGAGACAGCGATACTGAACGCCAAGGCCATCAACGAGACGCGCTTCCAGATGCAGCGCAGCAGCATGCGGCAATACGGCGACAACAGTCTGGCGGCCATCAACGTATTGGATGCTTTCAATGGCGGCGGCGCCCAGGTCGGCTTGACCAATCAGCAACAATCGCGACTGGAACTGCAGAACCTGACGACGATCCTGCATGGCCGCCACAGCATCAAGTTCGGATTGCGGCTGCGGTCGTCGTTTCTAAGTGATGAATCGCCGAACAACTTTGGCGGATCGTTCACATTCGCCGGCGGTTTGGCGCCCGTGCTGGATGGTTTGTCGCCAACGGGAGCCTCCGCCTACATCACGTCGCTCGAACGCTACCGCAGGACTCTGCTGTTCGGACAACTGGGCTACACCGCCGCACAGATTCGTGCGCTCGGCGGAGGCGCGACGCAGTTTTCCATTAATGGCGGCAATCCGCTGGCGGAGGTTTCGCAGACCGACATCGGTCTTTTCCTGAGCGAGGACTGGCGAGTGAAGCCGACGCTGACCTTAAGCGCCGGGTTGCGCTGGGAGGATCAGAACAATATTTCGAGTCACAATAATTTCGCGCCCCGTCTGGGCTTGGCGTGGGCCATCGACGGCGGGGCAAATCGGCAGGCGAAGACGGTGCTGAGGTTGGGCGCAGGCATGTTTTATGACCGCGTTTCCGACAGCTTGACGTTACAGGCGTTGCGGTTCAACGGACTCAACCAGGTCAACTACATCGTTCCGAACCCCGATTTCTTTCCCTCAATCCCCGCTCTGGCAGATCTCGCGGCCTACCAGGGCATCGGCGCCGTCCGCAGTCTGGATGGAACGCTGCGGACGCCGTACCTATTGCAGACCTCAATCGGTGTGGACCGGCAGCTTCCCCGGAATACAACAATTGGCTTCAATTATGTTTTCGGCCGCGGAGCGCACCTGCTAAGGGCGCGGAACATCAATTCCCCGCTCGCTGACGGCACTCTGCCGTACGGAACGGTGGGAAACCTCTACCAATACGAATCCACCGGCTTCAGCCGGCAGAATCAATGGATGACGAACTTCAGCACAAGGTTTTCCACCAAAGTCAGCTTGTTCGGCTTCTATGCCTATGGACGATCCAAGAGCGATACCGACGGCGTTGGCAGCTTTCCCGCAAGCACCTACGATCTGGCCAGCGAGTACGGTCCTTCGGGGTTCGACATCCGTCACAGGTTGGTGGTCGGCGGGGCGCTGAACGCGAGGTATGGCATCAGCTTCAATCCGTTTCTTATGGTATCGAGCGGCGCCCCGTTCAATATTACCACCGGCCGGGACAACAACGGAGATACGATGTTCAACGACCGGCCGGCCTTCGCCACCGATCTCAACGCTGCGGGCGTTGTGCAGACCCAGTGGGGAGCCTTCCAACTGAATCCGGGGCCCACCGGTACCCTCATCCCGCGGAACTACGGTCGAGGGCCAGGGTCGTTTACTCTCAACATGCGGATGGGCAGGACTTGGAGTTTTGGGAGCCGGGGAGAATCCGGCCCAGCCGAGATGGGGCCCCCGGGCGGACGAGAAGGGCGTGGTCCCGGCGGACCCGGTGGCGGCGGACCTCCTCCCATGATGGGTGGCGGTGGCCGTGGTGGACCCGGTGGCGGTGGACCTGGCGGCGGACCAGGGGGCTTCTTCGGCGCCAACAGTGGGAAGCGCTACAACCTGACGCTGTCGATCCAAGCCCGAAACCTGCTGAACAACGTGAATCTCTCGGCGCCTAACGGCAACCTCAGTTCGCCGCTCTTCGGGCAGTCGACCCAACTCGCCGGTGGCTTCGGACCTGGAGGAGGCGGCGGCGCGGCGGCGAACCGTCGCATTGAACTGATGTTGCGATTCTCCTTCTGAAATGCTGCGCCCGCCTCCAACCCGCGCCCGAAAGAGGCACACTAATATCAAATGCGCTTCTGGCTTGGGTTGTTGGCGATGGCGGCGCAAGCTGCCGACGTGACAGGAATCGTACTCGATGCTTCGACTCGTGAGCCTATAGGCAAGGCGCTGATCCAGAATCTGAGCAGCGCAACGCAGACCGTCTCAGGCCCCAACGGGCGGTTCGTCCTTCCCCTAACGGCTGTGCCCGCCCAGTTGCAAGCTTCCTGCACAGGCTACAGGCCGTTCAAGTTGATGCTCACGGCCGCCGGGGAGTTGGAGATATTGCTGACACCGGATACGTTGCGCCAATCCGATCAAGTGACTGTGTCCGCTGGTCCGTTCGCCCTCGAGGCGCAAAACGCCCTGAGCCTTGCCGGGATGGAGTTGCGAAATCTCGCCAGCGTGCTGTCCGATGATCCCTTGCGTGCTGTGCAAGGCTTGCCAGGGGTGAATGGCAACGACGATTTCCAAAGCCAGATCTCTTTGCGCGGAGCTTCGCCGCACCGCATTGGGATCTTCCTCGATGGCGTGTTGTTGCACACCCCTTTTCACACGCTGCGGGCGGATCCCACCTCGGCTTCGCTCACCGTGATCAGCAGCGACTTGCTGGAGCGGGCCGAACTGCATTCCTCCGCTCCACCGGCGCAATTCGCAGACCGCACCGTGGGCGCCGTGGACTTGTGGCTTCGAGAGGGGGACCGCAAGAAGTTCACCGGCCGTGCCTCGGCCAGCGCGTCGAACGCTTCGGTGCTGCTCGAGGGACCGCTCGCGGCCGGACGCGGATCCTGGCTCGTCAGCGCCCGCAAGAGCTACCTGCAGTACATCATCAATACGACAAGCGATGAGCCTTCGATCGCGTTTGGCTTCTCCGATGTGCAGGGGCGTGTGAACTACGATTTGACCAAACGGCATAACGTTTCGCTGACCGGGATTCTCGGGCGATCGGGGCTGGATCGGAGCGGAGCGGAAGCTTCAGTCGGGATCAACTCGTACTTCAAGAGTGGCTACACGTTTGCCTTGGCCAAGGCCGGGTCGCGATGGACGGCGGGCCGCCTGCTGATGCAATCGAACGCGGCATGGATCCGGGAGCGGTTCGAAAACGTCAACCGGGCACGTGACCCTCTGGCGGGCGGTTTCTACAACGAATGGGTGGGGAATTCCGACAACCACTGGCAGTGGCATGAGAATGCAAGCATCTCGTTTGGGGTGAACCTGCGGCGCATGCGCGACGACGGGTATCTGGACCGCAGGACTACGGCCGCGCCGTTCGTGCAGCGGATTGATCAGTACGGCGGCACTGGTTTGCGCGGTGGGGTGCATGCCGTTCAGCACTGGCAGGGCTTTCAAGGCAAGCTGCACCTGCGGGCCGGCGGGCGCGTCGACCGCCATTCGGTCAATCAAGTGAGCGCTGCATCGCCAGCCGCATCCGTATCTCTGTATGTCACACCGGCAACGCAGTTGAACGCCAATTGGGGCACCTATGTCCAGTACCCGGAGTTGAACCAAAGCTACTCGCGCTTCGGCCGGCTGAGTCTGCTGGCCGAACGCGCCATTCAAACGCAGTTATCGCTGGAACAGCGGCTGGGAGAGCGTACCCGCGTGCGGGTGACCGCCTACGACCGTGCCGATCGCGATCTGATCCTTCGTCCTTTGCAGGAGCCCCGTCTGTTGAACGGGCGAATCTACGGAGGGAACTTGCTGACGCCTTATCAGAACTCGTTGCGTGGATACGCCCGCGGAGTACAGTTTCTTGTGCAGCGCCGCTCCGCCAACGGGTTCACGGGGTGGGGCTCCTACACTTACAATGCGGCGCGTGTGCGTGAGGGTGTGACGGGAATTCACTACAACGCTGATTTCGATCAGCGGCATCTGGTGAACCTGTTTCTGAGCTACCGGCTGCGCCCGACCGTGAATGTGAGCGGCCGGTGGACCTACGGCAGCGGATTCCCGGTGCGTGCCTTCGCCGAAGGTTCGGGCCCCTACTTGTTGTCGGCTGGGCGCAATCGGATCCGGCTGCCACAATATCACCGCCTGGACGTGAGGGCAAACAAGACTTTTGTTAAGAAGGGCTGGCATGTCACCTTGTTCGTAGAGGTGATCAATGTCTACAACCGCGACAATGCACGCTACAACGAAGTGCTTGGAATCGATACGCGAACGCGTGTGATTCGTCTCGGATTCGAACAGATGTTCCCGATCATTCCTTCCGCGGGCGTGGCTCTGGAATGGTAGTTGCAAAAAAATCTTTACTTTCCTGACAACGATTTGGCCATTTGCGGCGTCTAATTCTGCAACATGGGATTGGCGATGCGTAGCGCGGCCTTAGGCGCCGTCTTGGCGGCACTGGTGTCCTGCTCGCGACAGCCCGCGGCAATGGCACCGTCAGTGGTGCATGCCGTGGAGCCCGAGCCGGGGCAGGGAATCCGCGTTGTTCGTGCCACTGGAACCACGCAGGCCCTGAAGGCTCTCTCGGTCCGGGTGCCGCAGATTGCCGGACAGTCTTCACGCGTCACTTTGGTCAACTTGATTCCAAACGGCAGCAAAGTCCGGCAAAGTGACATCCTCGCCGAGTTCGACCTCACGGCCCTCGAAGACGAAGAACGCGAAACCCTCGCTAAAATCCTGGATTTCAGCCATCAGGTGGAAGAGCGCACCGCCAAGGCACGCAGCGATGGCGCCAAGCGCATCTCCCAAATGGAGGATGCACGCGCCGAACTCAGCCGGGCGCTGATTCAACTGAAGAAGGGCCCCGTGCTCAACCAGATTGACCGGCTGATGAACGAAGAACGCGCGGCCGCTTCCAAAGCGAAGCTGGACAGCCTTGCCAAATCGCACGCCTATCACGAGGCGGAGGAGAAGGCTTCCGTGCGCGTGCTGGAATTGAAAAAGCAGCGTCAGCAAGTGACTCTGGAACGGATTCGCAGCAACAAGGATAAGTTGGTGATTAAGGCGCCTCAGGACGGCATGGTAGCGCTCGAAAACGTCTGGCGGAATGGATCGCAGGGGCCGCCGCAAGAGGGCGATCAGATGTACGCCGGGCAGCCGGTACTGCGTATCTTCGATCCTTTGCAGATGGTGGTGGATGCTGCCGTGAACGAACCGGACTTCGCCGCGCTCTCCAAACAAACCGGGGCCAAAGTGTTTTTGGACGCCTACCCGGACGCCGCCTTTACCGCGCGCCTGGAATCGGCAAGCCCCGTGGCCAGCGCTGGCCTCGATTCGCCGGTACGTGTGTTCGCCGCACGGTTCCGCGTCGACCAGCAAGATCCTCGATTGCTCCCCGACCTGTCGGCTTCCCTAGAAATCGTACTCCCTAAACCATGAGCAGATCCCAGCGTCGTGGAAAAGCGAGAATCCTGGCCGGTGCTTGTGCTTCGCTGGCAGGCTTGGCGCTATTGGCGTTCGGCTATTCCCGCTATGGCCGTGCTTCCACCCGCTATTCCCAGCCGACCGCCACGGCGAAGCAGGGAGAGTTCCTGGTGACCGTCACTTGCCGCGGTGAACTGGTGGCGCAGGATTCGACACTCATCGTCGCTCCGAATGTCCCCGACCTGCGCATCGTGTGGCAGGCTACCTCCGATTCCCTTATTCAGGAAGGCGAGACGATGCTCCGCTTTGACCCTTCCACGGCTACCCGCATGCTGAAGGAAAAGGAGGCCGCGCTAGCCCAGGCGCAGGCCGCGCTCGATCAAGCGACCGCCCAAACGCGCATCACGGAGGAACAGGACAAGCTGGAACTGGCGCAACTCCGGCACACGGTGGAACGGGCGCGCCTGGAGGTTTCGAAGGCTGAGATCGTCAGCAAATTGCAGGCAGAGGAGAGCCGCATCGATTTGAAACTGGCCGAGGAGAAGCTCAAAGTCCAGCAGGCGACACTCGACCACAACAAGGCATCGGGAGAGTCCAAGATTGCATCGTTGCAAAGCCAGCGCGACAAGACGCAAGCCGAGGTGGACCTCTACAAACGGCGAATTGCGCGCATGGAAGTGAAAGCGCCTTCTTCGGGCGTAGTCAGCTATCTGATGAACTATTCCCAAGGCTGGATGAACGCCAAGCCATTCCGCGTCGGCGATCAGGTTTGGCCCGGCAGTTCTGTGGCGGAGATCCCTGACTTGAAAAGCCTGCAATTGAAGGCCAAGGTGGAAGAAATCGAACGCGGCAAGATCCGCGATGGGCAGAGTGTGAAGATCGTGATCGATCCCTTTCCGGAGAAGGTTTTTGCAGGCCGGCTAGCCTCCATCTCCGCCCTCACGGAGCAGAACTTCGAGTGGCCGCCTTCGCGAAACTTTCGAGCCTTCGGCGCCTTCGACGAGATGGACAAGCGGTTGCGTCCGGGAATGAACGGTCGCCTCGACATCGTCGTCGACCGCATCCCAGACGCCATCAGCGTTCCGGCCCGAGCGCTAGTGACTCGCATGGGAAAACCCGCTGTACTGCTGGTAACGCCCCAGGGTGTGCAGCCGGAGTACGTGGAGGTGCTTGCCCGCAATCCCGATGAGGTGGCCATCAAGGGGATTCAACGCGGCGCAACAGTGGCGCTTGTCGACGATCAAAAGCCGGCCGCGCCGGGTGCGAAACAATGAACCGCATGCGCTTGATTGTGGTAGCGGTGATGCTGGCAGCATTCACTCTGGCCGCCTACGCCGCAATGCGTGCCTATCAGAATCTGAAGCCGGAATCCGTCTCTCGCATCCCTACCACTGTCGTCAAGCGCGGCGAAGTTGTGTTCACCATCACCGCCCGCGGATCTTTGCAGGGCGGCAACACGAAAGTACTCACTGCGCCGATGACCGGCAACAGCCAGTTGGTCATCACCCAGCTCAGCAAGTCGGGAGACTTGGTTCGCGAGGGCGACGTCGTGGTGCAGTTCGATACGACCGAGGAGACATTCAAACTGCGCGAAGCCGAAGCGGATCTGGAGGAAGCCGAGCAGCAACTGGAGCAATCCAAGAACGAAGTGCTGGCGCGGGAGGAGGAGCTTGCAAGCGAATTGGTGCAGGCGCGTAGTGCCGTGCGCCTGGCGGAACTGGAATGCCGCCGCAATCCGCTGATTGCAGCTATCGCCGCACGGCAGAACGATCTGGCTCTCGAAGCCGCGCGCGACAAACTCGCGAAACTGGAGCGCGACTACGAGGAACGCAGACGGGCCGCGAAGGCCTCGATTGCCATTCAAGAGGCAGCCCGCGGCAAAGCCCGCATGCTTTCTGAAACCGCCGCGCGCAATATCTCCCTCATGACCTTGAAAGCACCCATGGGCGGATATGCCAGCGTGGAGAGGAATACGAACAGCAATTTCTTTTTTCCCGGAATGCAGTTCCCCTTGCTGCAGGTCGGCGACATTGTGCGCGCCGGGATGGGAGTGGTGCAGATCCCGGATCTCACCAGTTGGGAAGTGACCGCGCAGATCGACGAGCAGGACCGCGGTCACCTTGCCGTCGGCCAAGGCGCGGAGGTTAGTGTACCCGCCGTCCCCGGGCGCGGCTACAAAGGGAAAGTGCGGAACTTGGGAGGAACCACGGGCCCGCCCTGGAATCGCCGCTTTGAGTGCAAGCTCAGCCTCGACGATCCGTCGGCCGAGCTTCGTCCGGGCATGAGCGCCCGCGTGGTCGTACGGACCGAACGCCTAGCCGATGCGTTGTGGCTCCCAGCGCAGGCGCTGTTCGAGAGCGGTGCCCGCAAGTTCGTGTACTTGCGCGGCCCGGATGCGGGATTCCGGGAAAAGGACGTGGAATTGGTCCGGCGCAGCGAGAGTCAGGTGGTGTTGACCGGCATTGACGCAGGCGCCGTCGTGGCTCTTTCCAATCCCGCCGAACATGCCGAGAACAAGCCTGCCCCTGCCAAGGGCGCGGCCGGCGCACTGACCAAGTAAATCTATGATCCGTCAATTCGGTTGGGATCTCCTGGAAGCTGCGAACAACCTTCGCGCTCAGAAAACACGGTCGCTGTTGACAGCCCTCGGTATCGTGTTCGGTGTCGGGTCGGTCATCGGCATGCTCGCCATTGGAGCCGGCGCGCGCGAGCAATCGCTTCAGTTTATTGAGCAACTCGGCGTGCGCAATATCCTTATCGAATCCCGCCCCGCCATGAGCGCCGAAGAACTGCAGCAGCGCCGCCGTGCTTCGCCCGGGCTGACCGAGCGCGATGTCCGCATCCTGGAAGCCAATCTGGAAGGCTTGGAAGTGCTTTCTCCGAAGCGTACGCTTCATCCGGCAAAGGTGTTGCCGAAGCCTTCGGGCAGCGTTCCTTCTTTGTTCGGCGTGCGCCCCTCTTATGCCGTCATTCACAACTTGCAGGTGCAGGAAGGACGGTACTTCACCGCGAACGAAGAAACATCGAGCGCCGCCGTTTGTGTGCTCGGGCAAAGCGCCAAAGTCGGACTGCTCGGCTATCAATCGGCCGTGGGTCGTTACATCAAGATCAACGACACGTGGCTCATGGTCGTCGGCGTACTTCGGGAGCAGATTGTCGACGGCGGCGCGGGCAAATCGGCCGATCGCAACAACACGGTCTTCATCCCTTTCAACACTTTTCAATACCGCTTCTGGGAAGCCAGCCGCTTCTTGAAAGATGAACTGGACGGCGTGGACATTCGCTTGAAAGAAGGCGCCGACAGCATCGAGTCGGCAAAGGTGGTCAACGCTATCCTCAATTCCACTCACCGCAATACCGAGGATTTCTCGGTCACCATTCCCGCGGCTCTGCTCGCCCAACAGAAAAGGACGCAGACTATCTTCACATATGTGATGGTGGCGATTGCCGCCATTTCTCTATTGGTGGGCGGGATCGGAATCATGAACATCGTTCTCGCAACGGTGCTCGAGCGAACGCGCGAGATTGGCATCCGGCGAGCCGTGGGCGCGCGGCGCGCCGACATCGTGCGCCAGTTCCTCACCGAATCCGTGCTGATCTCAGGCGCCGGCGGCATCCTCGGCGTCGCGTTCGGTCTGCTGCTTTCCTGGCTGATCGCCAGTGCCGCGGAGTGGAAGACCATCGTCACATCCGGCTCCATTATCGTGGCTTTCACTGTGTCGATGGCTGTCGGGGTGCTATTCGGAATTTATCCGGCGGTGAAGGCCGCGGAAATCGACCCCATCGACGCCCTGCGCTACGAATAGTCGAGCGCCTTGCGCATCGCCGCCCGATACTGCTCCAGGATTTTTCGGCCCGCCTTGTTGAGCCGGTAAAGGGTCTGCGGCATCTTGCCTTGAAATCTTTTCTCGACATCGATATAGCCGGCCTGCTCCAGTTTCGCCAGATGAGCCGACAGGTTGCCCTTGGTCAACTCGGTCTGATGCAGCAGCCAGTTGAAGTCGGCTTCGTGCACCAGGTAGAGCAAAGACACGATCATCAGCCGCGCCGGTTCATGGATGGTGCGGTCCACGCCTCCCAGCGCCTTGAGCGGCGTGGTCATGCGCGTTGCCTGAGGAAGCGCAGCAGTGTCCATGCTCCCGTTGCCGTGCAGAGCGCTCCCACGAATCCCATCTGCCATGTGAATGCGCTCTCAAAGGTGGATGCCTGCAAGGCGATGAAGATAGAAGCGGCAGCCACAAGGGCGCCCATGACAGGATAGCGGCGGATGCCCGCGGAAAGGCCGGTGCGCAGGAACAATGCGCCGACGCCGAATCCCAGCACAACGGTGACGGCGGCAAAACTGAGCTTCTTCAAAGCCAGTGCCGCCACGATTGCGGTCATAGCGCCGATTGCAACGATCGCCATTGCCTTGGATCTTCCCTCCGGCGCCATCCGCGGAATCATGATCCCGGCGCGTTCCCCGAATATCCGGTTCCGGAGGCGCGGCAAGGCCCAAATGGCAACCCAAACGCCAGGGAAGATCACCAGCATCTGGATCGTGTTGAGAGTTTGCCAGGCCGGCGAGCGGGGCACGTGGCTGCCTTTTGCTGCCTCCAGCAAAGCAGGAACAAGGAACAGCAGTCCGGCGGCCAGTTCGGAGAGCCCGTCCACCGACCAGGCACGCTGAATGCGGCGTTGCGCATCGAGTAAGGGATCGTTCATGGGATACCTCTAGGCAAACTAGTCTGTATAGCAAACCAGTCTGTGTCAAGGTTACTCCTTCTCGCCTCCTGCTGTCAATAGGTTCCTAGCCAAGCACCGGCTGAATCACTTGCCCGTGTACGTCGGTCAGCCGGAAGTCCCGCCCACCGAAGCGAAAGGTCAGCCGCCGATGGTCAATGCCGAGCAGATGCAGAATCGTGGCGTGGAGGTCGTGGATCGTGAGAATGCCTTCGATCGCGCGGTAGCCGTATTCATCGGTCTGACCGTAGATCATCCCTCTTTTCACTCCGCCGCCCGCCATCCAGAGGGAAAAGCCCGAAGGGTTGTGGTCGCGCCCGTCCTTACCCTGGGAGAACGGGGAGCGTCCAAACTCTCCGCTCCAGAGGACGAGCGTGTCCTTCAGCAGGCCGCGGGCTTTCAAGTCCTTGACCAGCGCTGCGATCGGTTGATCCACAACAAAGGCATTCGCCGCGTGGTTTTCTTGCAGCTTGTTGTGCTGATCCCAGGTGTTGCCGCCTCCGAGCCCTTTGGGTGCAACCATGCTCAGTTCAATGAATCGGACTCCTCGCTCCACCAGCCGGCGCGCCAGCAGACATTGCCTGGCATAGGCGGCCTTGGCCGGGTTCTCCGAATCGACGCCGTAGAGCTTCATTGTGGCCTCCGATTCGCCGTGCAGATCGACCAGTTCCGGCACCGCCGATTGCATGCGGTAAGCCGTCTCGTAATTGCGAATCGCGGATTCCACTGTCTGATGCTGACGCACCCGCTCCAGGTAGGCTTGATCTTCGCTTGCAATGAAGGCCAGCTTCCGGCGCTGTGCCTCGTCGGCTTCTTTGGGCGAAATGTCCTGTAATGGCTCCTTGCGTTCGGGATAAAGAAAGGAACCCTGATGGATCGCCGGCAGGAATCCGCTCCCGAAAACATTGATGCCGCCAAGAGGGATCTCCCCGCTGCCGAGAACCACGAATCCCGGCAGGTTTCGATTCTCCGTGCCCAGACCGTAGCTGGTCCACGCGCCCAGGCTCGGGTAGCCCGTGAGCGGGTTGCCGCTGTGAAAGTAGTTGTTGGCTTGCGCGTGCTCCATGAATTTCACGGTCATGGATCGGATTACGCAGAGTTCATCGGCGACCTCACCCATATTGGCGAAGATCTCGCTCACGGGGATGCCGCTTTCGCCGTAGTTGCGAAAGGTCCATGGGCACGGCATGATGTTGCCGTTGTCGTTGAACATGGTCCGGTCGATCGGCACCGGCATCGGTTGCCCTGCTTCCTTGGCAAGGCGCGGCTTTGGATCGAAGGAGTCGATGTGCGACACGCCGCCCGACATGTAGCAGAAGATGACGTTCTTGGCGCGGGCAGGGAAGTGGGTGGCGGAGGGAGACTGCTCGGACAGCAGACCTGCCAAGGCCAGCAATCCGAATCCGTTCGAAGCACGTGCCAGCAACTCACGCCGGGAAAACAGAAGGCGCGGATCAGCGGACATAGAGAAACTCCTTCAGGTTCCAAAGCGCATGAATCAGGTTGGCCAGCTCCTGTTCGGCACGAAACGTCTCCGCGCGGTCGCGTTCGGCCGCGCTTGGCTGGCGCGTGAGGATACGCTTGTAGATGACATCCAGCGACGGTTCGGCATTCGACCACTTCCGCGCCTGTTCGATCACAAACGGGCTGTTTAGCAAAGCCAGCGACTGCGCGGGCACGGTGGTCACATCGCGTTCGCCGCGCGTTGTGGCCGGCTTGTAGACATCGAACACTTCGAGAAAAGGATTGGTGGCGTTTCGGCGAACCTCCAGATACACGCTGCGCCGTCCCTTTCCATCGAGTGGACCCTTCGCTCGATCGCCTTTCGTCGCCCCCGTGTCATGCGAGTAGAAGACAGGAATGGACGGCCCCGACATCGTTTCATCGAGCGAGCCTGCTGCCTGCAGAATGGAGTCGCGGATCTCCTCCGCTTCCAGTCTTCGTAGCGGTATGTGATGAAACGTGTCGTTGTTCGGATCGGCTGCATGGACAGCGCCGCTCATGCGGTAAGCTTCGCTTGTGGCCAGTAGGCGTATCAAGCGCTTCACCGACCAGCCGTCCTCAACAAAGCGTGCGGCAAGCCAGTCCAGCAACTCCGGATGTGTCGGCTTTTCTCCCAGCATTCCGAAATTGTCGACGGTGCGGACAATGCCGCGCCGAAACATCATCTGCCAGAGGCGGTTGACGGCCACCCGCGCCGTGAGCGGATTCCTTGGAGAAGCAATCTCATCCGACAGTGCAAGGCGCATGGCGCGCGAGTCCCGGTACGGCTTGCTGCCCAGCGCGCTCAAGTACCGGCGCGGTACTAATTCCCCTGGTTTGCGATGATCGCCACGCACCAGCAGTGGATGATCCCCAGGCGCCTCTTCGAGAATTCCAGGAGCCCGCATCGGAACGGCGATCTGCTGTTCCAAACGGCGGTACTCGGCGATCTCAGGAATGGCCGCCGCGTCGTTGGAAAGCAACCCTCGATCCAGCAAATGAGTGAGCAACGCCGCCTGCGCGTCAGTCAGTGTGCCCGCTACCCAGGCTTCGATCGCGCGCCGGGCTGCTTGTGTAACCTGCACGGCGTACTCTTCGCGACTTGCCGCTGGCGCCTCGTTCAGGATGGGGGTTGCCGGGATCGTCAGTTCTTTCGGCGTCAACTGGTTGTTGTGGAAGACGACCTGCTGCGCTCCAAACCAACTTCGTCCGTTGCGCACCGGCTGCGGTTTCGGTTTCATCCGGTTGTCCTGGTCGTCGTGCAGGAACAAGGTCGTTTCGTCTTGTGTGGAAAACTCCACATATGCAGTGAAGCCTTTCCAGAAAGTTGCGTTCCAATGAAACCAGCCCATCTCATCGCGTTTGGCGCTGGAGCGTAGATGATAGATGCCTCCGCGCGGCACCGCATAGTTTTCGATGATCAACTGTGCGAAGGAAAAGTTGCCGCCGAGGAACCTTAAGCTGACGGCATCGGATTCGATCTTGAAGCGCGGGGAAGAAATCACCGCTCCGTGCTTGTTTGAGAGCAGGTGAGAGTAGATCCCGCCAGGATAGATAGCGCCGATCGCCCGTGAGCCTTCCGGCGCCACCGCGAACTCGCCGGCGCTGGACACCTGGTCGGGGGCGCCTGCACCATGCCGTACCCACTTTGCATAAGCTGCGGAATCGGTAAGGTCCCACGCGGGCTGGAAGTTCTTGGCGTTGAACTCGCGCCTCTCGGCCAGTTCTTTCCGCCACTCCCCGATCCATGCGTCTGCATCGAAGTGAGGCTGCACCAGCGGAAACAGTGGGCTCTCCTTCGCCAAATTCACCGGCGTGATCGCAACCAGTTTGCCCGCCAACCCGGCCGCATCGCGTTGCCATAGCGCGGCTAGGCGATCTTTGATACGAGGCTTCAAAGCCGCCAGTTCGGCACGGTTTTTCTCAAGCACCGGCGGGGAACTGATTGCGCGCTGCGTCGGCCGCGCTCCAGCGAAGATACCGAACAGCGCGTAGTAATCCTTCTGACTGATGGCGTCGAACTTGTGGTCGTGGCAACGTGCGCATGTTATCGTGAGGCCCTGGAAGGCTTTGGCCGCAACGTCGATCTGATTGTCGGTCCACTTGACACGATCTTCCCAAGGGTCAACGGGCTGAAACCCGTGCTCCACCATGCGGTAGTGAGCCGTGGCGAGCAGCGACTCGTTCTGCTCCCCGTGAACGCGCGGGTGGGGAAGAAGGTCCCCTGCGAGGTGCTCGCGGATCAACTGATCGTAGGGGATGTCCTGGTTGAAGGCGCGGATCAGATAGTCACGGTAGCGCCATGCCTGCGGCACATCCGGGTCTCCTTCCGATCCATGCGACTCGCTATAGCGGATGACATCCATGAATCGCCGGGCCATGCGCTCTCCATAGCGCGGCGAAGCCAGCAGGCGGTCCACCAGACGATCATACGCGCCGGCGCTTTCGTCTGCGGCGTAGGCGGCCATTTCCTCCTCGCTCGGCTGCAGTCCTGTGAGGTCGTAGGTCAGCCGGCGCAACATCGTCTCGCGATCTGCCGGTGGCGCAGGTTTGATCCCCTTCTTCTTCATCCCATCTATTAGAAAGTTGTCCACCGGGCTCCGAGCCCAACCGCTGCCATCCGCGGGAATCGTTGCCGGCCGTACCTCCTGCCAGGCCCAATGCTCACGGCGGCGGTGCTCCACGGAGAATCCGCCCGCATTGGATGACGGTTGCCCGGCGGGCATTGGAGCCCCCATGCCGATCCACTTTTCGATCGCCGAGATTTCATCCGCGCGTAAGGGCCCGGACGGCGGCATGCGTTGTGACAGTTCGCCTTTCAACGCCTTGACAAGTTTGCTCTGCGCCGCGTTTCCGGGCAGAATGACCGGGCCGAGATCGCCGCCGGCGAGAATTGCGCTTGGCGAATCCAGCCGTAAGCCCGCGAAGCTCACTTTGCTTTTCATGCTGTGGCAGGAGTAGCAATGCCTGGCAAACAGCGGACGCACGGAAGCTTCAAAAAACTCGATGGGATCTTGCGCTGTGACTGTCGAAGCGCAAGCGAGCAAAATGAGTGCGCGCATTGGAGATGAGTCTATCGCAATTGCCGCTCTTCGGAAATCCCGTCCAATTCAACGGGCGACTTCGCGCCATTCGCGTTCGTAAAGCCGAACCAGCACCTGGTCATTGAGCCGGTTGACTTCGGCGGGCACCTGACCCATATCCGCAGGGAACTGGAACAGTTGCGGAATCATTGCAGATGTCAGGTACTTCAGCCCCGCCGGCAGCGATTGCGGCGGGTCGTAGTCACGCTTCCCCGCGAGGATGAAGCCCCACTCGCCGAACGAGGGCACGTAGGCGTGATACGGGTATGTCTGGAAGCCGGCCGCTTTCATCGTCTCCGCCACGCACCAGAAGGACTGGCGGGCAAAAAGCGGCGAAGTGCTTTGCGCGACGGCCAATCCGCCCGCGTTGATATGCCGCGCCAGCAACCGGTAGAACGCCGTCGTGTACAGCTTGCCGAGCGAGAAATTGGTAGGGTCGGGAAAGTCGATCACTACGAAATCAAACATCTCCTGGTTCGTTTCAAGCCAGGGAAAAGCGTCGGCGTTTACTACCCTCACCTTCGAAGCGGTCAGGGCGCCATGATTGAACTCCTTCAGCACCGGGTGCGTGGCGAACAGTCCCGTCATTTCCTGATCCAGGTCCACCAGCGTGATCGATTCCACCGACGGATACTTGAGCATTTCGCGGACCGCGAGCCCATCGCCCCCTCCCAGAACAAGCAATTTCCGCGCCCCAGCCACCGCGGCCAGGCCCGGATGCACCAGCGCCTCATGATAACGATGCTCGTCGCGCGAACTGAACTGCAAGTGCGAATTCAGGAACAACCGCAGATCGTCGCGCCACTTGGTGAGTACGATTCGCTGGTAACGCGTGTTGCGGGCAAAGATCACCTCGTCGGCGTACAAAGCGCTATCGGCCAGATCCAGAATGTGGTCGGCGTAGGCCATGCCGACGCTAAGCGCGATCATCGACACCAGGCACAGCACGCGCAGGCGTATGGCCCCGCCGATACGGTCCTGGAAGAGGAAGGTGGTCCATAGCGCCACCGCCAGATTCACCAATCCGAAGAAGATGGCTCCGCGTACCAGACCAAGTTGCGGCACCAGCCAGAGCGGAAACACCAGCGACGCCCCCAGCGCGCCCAGATAATCGAACGTCAGCACCTGAGCGACCAGATCGTGAAACTCGAAGCGGTCCTTCAGAATTCGCATCATCAGTGGAATCTCCAGGCCCACCAGCGTGCCGACCACGATCACCAGCGCGTACAACAACACGCGAAAACCTTGCGTATAGGCGAACGCCAGGAACAGAATAGTCGACGAGAAGCCACCCACCAGCCCGACCAGAATTTCAATTGTGATGAAGCGCGTCACCAGCCCGCGAGCGATGAACTTCGACAGATAGCTGCCGATTCCCATCGCAAAGAGGTAGCTTCCGATGACCGTGGAAAATTGCAGCACGCTGTCGCCCAGGAGATAGCTGGCCAGCGTCCCGGCCAGCAACTCATAGATGAGTCCGCAGGCCGCGATCAGAAAGATCGAAAGAAGGAGAAGGATCGCCAACGCCGTTTAGTGAACAGCCGAGGCGATGATGATGCACATGCCCAGGCTCATCGCGCCTACCAGAATCGCCAGCGCCACATTTTTCTCTTCCACAATCTCTTTCCAAAGGGCGTAGGGAGTCAACTTGTCCAGCACCATGAAAGAGATCACGAAGATGACGATGCCCAACACTGCATAGATCAGTGCGTTGAGCAGGAAACCGGGATGGAATTCGGCCATAGAAGTTATTTGCCTCCGTAGTAACGGCCGTAGCCGCCGTAGTGGGAGCGCCAGGCGCCCGGGTTGTCGCGAATGGATTTCGGCACATTCTTCAGCTCATTGACGCGGTCAATGCTCCAGCCGCTCCACTGCGAATAGCCGACCCAGCCGGCCACCAGCAATCCATATATCGAGAACAGCGATCGTATCATGACTTACTCGTCATCTCCGCTTGACGGCGACGACGTGGATGTTCCGTAGTCGCTCTCTGCCCAACGCTTCATCTCGAAACTGCCGCTGCGCAAAGTTGTCCAAATAGGCGGAACCAGCAGCAACAGAAACCCGATGAAGAAGTATACCCATGTCGTAACATCATGCACCACTTTGATCTCGTAACGCACGCTGCGCGGCGCGGTGGCCGGCGCTGTGTCCATCTCCGGTTCCACTCGCAGATAATAGTGCCCGGGAGCCACATGGGGCAGCGTGACCGAGTCCCGCGCGCTACCTTCGCTCCAGGAACCGTCGGAATCCCGGCCGCTGTAATAGCTCACTTGCCGGCTGAAATCGTAGGCCGCGCCGGAATCGGCGTTGATCAAAGCCAGTTGGAAAAATGCCCATTCATTGCTCAGATCGGTGGCCACTTGAACGTTCAACGTCGACGGGCGACCCTTCAACTCGAACACGTCGGTCACGAAGGAATTCTCCCCGCCGGGAGTGGTTCCCTGACTGAAGGAGTAGCGCTGCTGGAATACCGTTCTTTTCGAGTGCAGCGCGGTAGCCCAAACCACCTGGATGAACAGAAGGATGAAAGTCCAAACGATGAACCTGCTCCAGGCCTGCGCCACGCTGCCGGCGCCGGGAGAGGGCTGGTTCGCGAAGACTCCGATGGCGGGCGGCGGAGAGCCTTTCAGTTGGAAGCTCTTCCAGATCTCCTCGCCCGTGGTGTACTCGCCAACGGACCAGTTGGTTTCGTTCTCCGATGCCTCGCGGGAAAGCAACCGCGGCGGATGGATGAAGTCGTCGCACCGGGCCATCTCGCCCACCCGCACGCGCCATGGGAATTCACCCATGACGTACACAGTTCGCGCATCGTAGTGCTGGAAATGCTGGTAAGTCTCTCCAAGGTGCTTGGCCGTGGGGCGCATGCCCATGGTGTTGACGTCCGGCTGCGTGCGCAGCACCGTGACATCGTTCCAGTGGCCGTTATACTCGGTCAGATAGCGAAAGCCCTTGTACGGATTGAACAACAGGTACTCGCGCCATTGGTAAGCGACAGCGTCCACAACCAGTTCCCGCACCTGAAACCCGATTACCTCGTACAGGTCGCCGCGCAGCTTACCCCGAGTGCCCAACGGGATGTACGGCTGATAGCGTTCCTTGGCCTGAAACTTCTGAATCACCTGCAGGCTTGGCGTTGTGGTGTCCAGCACGCTCAAACACTGGATGCAGACTACGCTCAGTGAACGGCCCAGTCCGCGCACTTGTACCGTACCGCCGCAGTTGGGGCAGTTCAGAGAGCGTACAGAAGGTGCGGGTTTCGCCGGAATTCCCATTACCAGCCTTCAAACTCACGCAGATTCTTGAACCGCAACGAATCGAACTCCACGTACTCGCCCAAGAATAACAGAGGCGGATCCTCGCTGTAATCGATGGTGCCGAACTGATTGCCCGAGGATTTGAGATCCACGAAACTGCATTTCTCCTTGTCCCAATACTCGAAAGGCAGCTCGCCTTGTACCGTAACGTAACTGGCTGCGTGCCAACTGAACACTTCGTAAGTCACGCCTTCCCAGTCGATTTTCTTGCCGACGTTTACCTGCCCGAATTTCGGCAGCGGCTCTTTGGGCTGGACGTGCCATGTAATGGCGTACTGTGCCATGGCATCGGATAGCCACAGACTCTCGCCCTGGTGCGTCACGCAATGCCACTCGTTCCAGTATCCTTGGTCGTATTGGTAGACAATCCGGCCGACGACCCGGAAACTCTTGTTCCGGTAGATGCCTTCGGTCAGCAGTTGAATCGGAGATGGATCCGCGGGGAGGTCGGCTACCTCGCCCACCTTCTGCAGGTCGACGTCGTGCCGTACGAGAATCGAATTGCAGTAGGGGCATGTGGTCTGCACCGCGCTCGAGAATTGAAACTGAAGCGGCGCTCCGCAATTCGGACAATTTCCTGCTGGTTTCGACATAACGGTGGATTAAGCGGCCGGCGGCAACGTGCCGTAAGGCCGCTCGATGCGGCGGACGCGCACGCTCTCGGCCCCGAATTCGCCTCCCAGATAGAACACAAAATTGAACTCCGGCCGCGGCTTGCAACAGAACAGACTGAGGCACAGTGAACCGTATTCCGGGAACGTATGCACGGCCAGATGCGATTCCTCGAGGATCACGAACCCCGTCAACCCGCCGGGTTCAGGGAATTGATGCCATCGCGGCTCACCGACGGGTTTGAGCGCGAGCGAACTGATCAACTGGGCAAACAGCCCTTGCAGCCGCTCGCGGCTCCTGAGATCTTCCGGGCGGCAACCAAAGGCGTCCACCACCCATTCACGGCCAGTCATGGAGAGATTAGCGTACCATCTTTCAGCCCTGCGCGGCGCCGCAGTTGGGGCAGAACTTGGCCCGGCTCGGCATGGTGTTCCCGCATTCCATGCAGAACTTCGTATCTTTGCCTGCCGCCCCGCCTGCCACCGGCGCCGCTGGAACAACTGGAGCAACAGGCGCGCCGCCCGGAGGAGGCTGCTGTGGAGGCTGCATGCCGCCATGCTGGAACGATCCCATCATCGCCTGCGACATCGCCACCCCAATGCCTAGTTGCGCCCCCAGCGCCGCCGTGCCGCCCGCGCCTTCGTTGGCCGCGGCGATCGGCATCGATTGTGCCACCTGGAACTGGGTGTACTTGTTCATGTCGCCGATCATGTTCATGCCGATGCGCTCGTCCAGGCGCTTCTGCAACTCCTCCGGCAGCGACAGGTTTTCCACCACAAAACTATCGAGGACGATCCCGTACTTCTCAAACTCCGGCTTGATGTGATCGGCGATCTTCTGGCCCAATTCCACCTGATTGGCGGCCATGTCCAGGAACGGCACCTGGCTTTCAGCGAAGGTGTCTGTCATGCGGCCGATGATCATGTTGCGCAACTGGCCTTCGATCTCGGCTACGTTGTAGATCTCGCGCGTTCCGCTGACGTTGGTGTGGAATGCCCGCGGATCGGCGATACGCCAGGAGTAGATGCCGTAGGCGCGCAGTCGCACCGCCCCGAAGTCCTTGTCGCGGACCGTGACCGGCGTGGCTGTGCCCCACTTCTGGTTCGTCTGCACCCGCGTGGAGAAGAAGTACACGTCGCTCTTGAACGGGGACTGGAACATCTTGTCCCAGTTCATCAGGTTGGTAAGGATGGGCAGAGTTTGCGTGTTGAGTGTGTAGAGGCCTGGCCCAAAGACGTCGGCCATGCGGCCCTCATTGACGAAGGCGGCCATTTGCGATTCACGTACGGTGAGCTTGGCGCCGTTTTGGATTTCCATGTCCTGCATGGGGTAGCGCCAGGCGAGAATCCCATCTTCCGGTTCCACCCAGTGAATAACGTCGATGAATTGTTTCTTGAGGAAGCTCCCTAGAGCGTCTTTGAATGCCATTGGCCCTCCGAGATGAGTATACGTCAAAGATTTTACCAATGTTCCCGAAACCGGAATCGTCCACGCCTCAGAGCGTGTAGGACCACACGGCAAAGGGATAGTGCACCTGGTTTCCCCGTCCGGCTTCTTTCAGGAAGGGGCCGGAAAACAAGCGCGCGTAGCCCGCCCACAGTTGCACGCGGCGCGTCAATTGATAGATGGCCCACGCCCCCGCTTCCTCGCCTGCCCGCGAGCTAGCCGCGCCAACTCTGCGGGCATAAACAGCCCCCGACAATGTGTAGAGCGCATCGTGAGTATCGGCTACCCAAAAGGCGCGCGCCGTTCCCCGGAATTTCCACCTGCGATTGAGCTGCCATTCCATCCCCATCACGGGTTCATGCAGGTTCCGCGAGGCGAAGTCCACAGCCCTCCCCACCACGCTCCAGGGCGTCGGGTAAAGCTGCTCGAACGCTTGGCGGCGTCCATCCCCCAGGTTGCGGTCGCCCGTGGCATAGTTGTGTTCCAGCCACACCCGCGGACCCTGCTGCGTCCCGCGCAACCGTTTGCCGATTTCGCAATGCCCCGTCCAGGCGCTCAACCGGTCGGCGGCGACGTGGCCTCGCTGCACGGCGGCTTCGACGTTGTAATCGAACCCGGAAGGCAGCTTCCCGGCTGCGCGCATTCCGCTGGTGAGCACGTCCAGATGGCCCGGATGAAACCCCTCATCCACCGAGCGCAGATTGCTCTTCCAGAACGTGTATACGTCGACGGTCAAGCCCATCCGCGGCAATTGGCGGTTGCCGTAAACTCCCGAAAGCTTGCGGTCGGCCCGCGGCTTGTTGAACCCGTCGCGCGGCATCACTACCAGGGAAGAGAACAAATCCAGCCGCGACCGGTTCGTCGAACGCGTCAGCCGCGCCGCATCGTAAGTGGGGCCCACGTTGCCCCAATTGCTGGTGCTCACCAGCCGCGCGTCGCCGAACACGAGTGGCTGGCGTCCCAGCCGTAGTGTCCAACGGTTCTCCTCGCCCTTTCCGAATTCAGCAAACGCCTGGCGCAGATCGAAGGGATCCTGCATCGTGGCCGGCACGGGCCGCCGATCGTAATCGGCCGCTCTTGCGTCCTGTACCTGTACGAACAGCTTCAACCAAGGACGCCAGGTGATCGAGGAATTCAGGCGCAGCCGGTGCAGGTAGTAAGTGTCTCGGCCAATCCGCTCGATGCCGGTACTGGTGTCCAGCCGGCCCCGGATCTCAACGCCCAGCTTCCACCAATCCGGTGTGGCGCTGGTCAGCCGCCTGGGGGCGGAATCCCAGCCGATGTCGGGCGAATCAGCTTCGGTGGCTTCCTCCGCGGCCAGGGTCAGGGCGCAGAGAACGCCTATCGCAATAGACGCACGAATACTCATGAGTTTGTATCAGGTATGGGAAACGGAAGGGACATGACCGCTGGTTGCGATCTTCTTTCCGCATTGTTCGAACAGCGTGAAGCATGATGCTTCCTACCCTCGATGGTAGCCCAAATGACAGGAACAGTGGCCTGATACAATCGGTTCTGCAAGAAAGGACCACCGATGTCGAGCACTCGCCGTGAAGCCGTACACTCCATCACCGCCCTTGGTCTCGCCGCCGCTGCCAGTGGCGCCGTCGAAATCCCCAAGCG
The DNA here is from genome assembly GCA_016789755.1 of Bryobacterales bacterium. Lineage (GTDB taxonomy): Bacteria > Acidobacteriota > Terriglobia > Bryobacterales > Bryobacteraceae > CADEFT01. The sequence goes on along the minus strand of JAEUQG010000334.1, from coordinate 18,612 downwards.
CCCGCTCGGGAAGACAGGGCTCCAGGTCTCCATCCTAGGCTTGGGCGGCGCACGCATCGGCATGCACGACGATGGCAACCTTGCCAAAGACGTCGTGAAGCGCTGCTACGACTTAGGCGTCACCTACTTCGATGCCGCTGCCGCCGGAGCCTACGGCTTGAGCCAGTTACGTTACGGCATCGCCTTCAAGGGACTTCGCGACAAAGTGATCTTCGGCACGAAAACCCGCCACCGTTCGGCCACTCAGGCTCAACTCGATCTCGATCAATCGCTCAGCAATCTGCGAACCGATTACCTCGATCTTTACCAAGTCCACAACGTCATCAACGACGAAGACATCGAGTTCATCTTCGGACCCAACGGAGTCATGGAGATGATCGAAAAAGCGAAGAAGGCCGGCAAGATTCGCTTTGTCGGATTCACCGGGCACACCGATCCGAAGATCCTCAACAAGATGCTCGACCGCTATCCTTTCGCTACGATCCTGATGCCACTGAGCGCTGTCGATGGCAGCAACTCACAGAAGAGCTTCGAACGCGAAACGCTGCCCCTGGCTCATAAGAAGGGTATCGGAGTGATTGCCATGAAGGTCCTCAGCGCGGGACAGATCCTTCAGAAGAAGGCGGCCACCGTCGAGGAATGTCTGCGCTATGTCTGGAGTCTGCCTATTGCCACAACCATCATGGGTATGGAGCAACTGGCTCATGTCGATACCAACGTCGCGTTGGCGAAAAGCGTCAAACCGATGACTGCTTCGGAACGGGACTCCTTACGCCGGCGCTTCGACGAACTGCACTACGCCGGTCTGGAGCCCTGGAAGGCGAATCGCTACGACGTGCCCGGCGGCCTGGTCTACAGAGCCGATTGACCACGTCTCGCAGCCCTGCACCGCCGAACCCCCATCTTCTGACTAACCAAACGGTTCATTTGCCTAACAATCAGGTTCACAGCCAAGCCCTGTGATATACCTATTCTCAATCGTTTGCGCTTTCGGCCTTTGCGGTGCTGGCATCTGGGCGCACAGCAGTCAACTTTCAGAGGTTTGCGGACCTTCCCTGAAAAAACCGCTGCTTGAGCAAGAGGAGCCTTTGAATGCAAAATCTACTTCGCCTCATGCTGGTGGCCGCACCGCTCGCCGCGCAGACGAACTTGCCGCCCCCATCCAAGAATAAGATCGACTTCATCCGGGATGTCGAACCCATCCTGGCGCAAAAATGCCATTCCTGTCACGGAGACGGTGTGCCGCAAGCCGGCCTCAACCTTAAGCGCCGCCAAAACGCCATGCGCGGCGGCGATTACGGCCCGGTGATTCAAGCCGGCAACAGCGCCGCCAGCAAATTGATCAAGCGCCTCGTCAACGGCGACGGCGGCATGCAGATGCCCCCCACCGGAGCGCTCTCCGACGAGGACATCGGTATTCTCCGAGCCTGGATCGATCAGGGCGCCGACTGGCGTTTGGAGGTGAAAGAAGAGGCGCCTCCGAAGCCGCTCCACCCGGAAGCGAAAGCGCTGATTTCGGCTGTCCGCGGCAATGATCTGGTAGCCGTTTCGAAAGCGGTCGCCGCCAAACCCGAAATGGCGAAGATCCTCGACAACGAGGGCAACACGCTGCTGCACCATGCGGCGGCTTTCGCATCCGTCGAAATGATGCGGCTGCTGCTCGACAAAGGAGTCGAAGCGAACGCCGTCAACCGGCGCAAATCATCCCCGGCGCATTGGGCCATCCACGACGAAGCGAAGATGCACCTGCTAAAGTCGCGAGGCGCCGCTATCGACGTGAAGCAGGCCGAGGGGCGCACCCCGCTCTATCAGGCGGCCTCGCTCTCGAATGCCAATGGCGTCATTCGATTTCTGCTCGACGAAGGCGCCGACCCGAACGCGAAGACCATGGCCGGTTCGACTCCTCTCATCATGGCGGCGTCGCGCGGCAATGTGGATGGTGTCCGCCTCTTGATTGCAGGAAAGGCTCAGGTCAATGCCCAGGCCGGGAATGGCGCTACGGCGTTGATGAGCGCCGCAACCAGCGGCAACGCCGAAGCCGTGCGCCTGCTGCTTGAAAACGGAGCCAATCCGAATCTGAAAACGAAGAAGGGCGACACTGCTCTCATGGACGCCGCTGTCTCCGGCGCGGAGGAATCTGTCCGGCTGCTCTTGGATGCCGGCGCCGAAGTGAATGCTCGTGGAGAGCGCGGCTATACTGCCCTGATGTTCGCGGCGGCCTCCGACGCCATGACCGTAGGTTCCGTGAAGCGCCTGCTCGACAAAGGCGCCGATGCCACCCTTGTGGCCGAAGGCGAAACCGCGAAATCGCTCGCCGTCAAGCGTGGAGATACCGCCATTGCGCGGCTGCTCGGCGCTTCCGAAGAGGCTCGCAAACGCGGAGGCGTTGCCCCGGCCCGCAACAACCAGCCCCGACCCGTTCCGGAAGCCGTATCGAAAGCCCTTGCCCTGCTCGAAAAGCAAAGCCACAACTTCATCCGCATCGGCGGCTGCAACTCGTGTCACGCCCAGGATCTGCCCTCGGCTGCCGCTGCCGTCGCCCGCGATCGCGGATTGCCGGCTCCGAAGTCGATCGCACAGTTGCCCGAATCGATGCGCGGCGTCAGCGCCGACCGTATCCTCGACCTCGGCGCCGTTGGCGTCAGCAGCGTCGGCTGGGAGTTGCTCGACTTCGGTCTTAACCGCGTCCCCGGCAACGACTACACCGAAGCTGCCGCACACTACATCCGCACCATGCAAATGGCCGATGGCGGTTGGCGGGCGGCTCAGGGCAAACGTCCGCCCATGAGCGCCGGCCCCCAGCAAGCGGCGGCTCTCGCCATTTACTCGATGAGCCACTTCTCCGCCAAAGGCGAAGCCGAAGAAGCCAGAAAGGCAGTTGCCAAAGCTGCCTTGTGGCTGGCAGCTTCCAATCCGTCAACAACCCAGGACCGTGCGTTTCAGGTCATGGGCCTCGTCTGGGCAAAAGCCGATCCGGCCTCCATTGCGAGTGGCGCCAAAGCTCTTTCAGCCATGCAGCACTCCGATGGAGGCTGGAGTCAGTTGGCCCACATGGGCACGGATGCCCACGCCACCGGTGAGGCGCTCTACGCTCTGGCGCTGGCCGGAATGGCCCCCGTCGACCCCGTCTACAAGAAAGGTACGGACTATCTCCTGCGCAACCAGGCTGCGGACGGTTCCTGGCACGTCAAGACGCGCTCCATCTGGCTCCAGCCATACTTTGAAAGCGGGTTCCCCTACGGCCACGATCAGTGGATTTCCGCGGCAGGCACTGCTTGGGCCTCAATGGCGCTCTCCATGACCCACGATCACCGCACCTTGAGCAAACGCTAGTCTAGCGATGTCCGAAGCACGGGACGCATCGGGCACTCGCTGCGTCCCGCTTCTTTAGTCTGTGATCCACCCGTCGACAATCTTGATGATTCGATGTCCGAAGGCTGCGTTTGCTTCCGAGTGCGTCACCTGAATGATGGTCGTCCCCTCTTCGTTCAGTTTCTTGAACATCTCCATAATCTCCTTACCCTGGCTCGAATGGAGATTGCCGGTCGGCTCATCGGCGAGAATGATCTTCGGGCTGGCGATCATCGCACGCGCGATCGCTACCAGTTGCTGCTGTCCCCCCGAAAGCTGGTTCGGAAACAGGTCTTTCTTCCCCACGATGTTGAACTTATCCAGGGCATCGCACACGATGCTGTCGCGCTCCGATTTCTTGATGTTCCGGTAGCTGAGTGGAATGTCCAGATTCTCGTATACCGTCAAGGAGTCCAGCAGATGATAGCTCTGGAAGACGAAGCCGAAATACTTCTTGTAAATCTCCGACCGCTCCTTTTTGCCCAGCCTGTGGATGGGATGCTCATACAGGTGATACTCACCGTTCCAGGCTGTATCATGCATTCCCAATAGATGCAGTAGCGTCGATTTTCCGGCCCCGCTCGGGCCCATGATGGAGAGAAACTCTCCTTGCTTGATGTCCAGATTAATGCGCCGCAGCACCCATGTCCGGGTGGGACCCGCATCGTAGTATTTTTCGATGTTCGCGAGCTTGATCATTCTTGTGCTTTTTTCCGAAAGATTCTAGTATCGCCGCAGAGCGGTTGCCGGCTCCAGGCGTATCACGCGCCGGGTGGGAAGGTAGATGGCTGCCAGCGCGACCAGGCTCAGCAGCAGCGAGGTGACAATGTAGGGTTCCAAATCGGTTTGCCGCACCCCGAACACAAGGTCTTGCAGCAGAAAATGACCCAGTGCGAAGGAAACCGCGCAGCCGATGGCCAGGCCTGGCAGGATCAGCGTGAAGCATTGCCGCAGGATGATGCCCGCGACATCCACCGGGCAAGCGCCCATTGCCATGTGAACGCCCAGTTCCGCCGACCGCTGCCGCACCATCTGCGCCGTAATGGCATAAACACCCACACTCGCCAGAATCAGCGCCAACCCTCCGAATACCGACAGCAGAGTGGCGGCCATCCGCGGCGCCCACAGCGATTGCTCGATGGCGTCGGCCACCGGTGTTACCTCCGGCCTCGGCAATTCGGGGTTGAATGTGCGCACGGCCGCCGCGATGGCGTCCTGATGCCGCGCCGGATTACCGGCGGTGCGCACGATCAGGGAGGCGAAGGGCGGGGAATTCTGCAGCAGCGGAACATACACGCAAGGCCCTGGACTCTCTCCCAAATAGCTGTATACACTGTCTCGCGCAACTCCGATCACCTGGTGGTCTTCTCCATCGCCGAACAGCCGGAACCGCTGGCCTACCGGCTCCGCCCCAGGCCAGAACGTCCGCGCCATCGTCTCATTGACAATCGCCACACGCTGCGAATGGATGTTGTCGGATTGCTGAAAGTCGCGTCCGCGTAGTATCAATACATCCGCCGTCGAAAAATATTGGAGCGATACCGCGTTGACTCGGGCGATGGTGCCCCCGCGCGACGGGTTCGATGCATCGTTGAGCACCGTTCGACGCATGCGGTCTTCGCCGAACAACGGATTCGCCGCAATGGTGACCGAGGAAACTCCTTCGATCCGGGCCAGTTTGTCCTGCAAGCCCAAATAGAACTCCATCCGGTCCGTTCCACTGATACCGAGCCGTCTCGGGTTCACTTCCAGCATGGCGATGTTATGCGTGTCGAAGCCCGGATCGATGGCTCGCGCATTCGCCAGGCTCTTCAGGAAAATGTCCGCACTCACCAGTGCGACCAACGACAGCGCCACCTGCGCCACCACCAGCACTTCCCGGAACTGCAGACGCTGCCACCATCGATGACCCGGTTGGAAGCGCTCCCGCAGTTCACTGGTAATATCGCCGCGCAGGGCCTTCAGCGCCGGCAACAGGCTCGCCAGGCAACCGGTCGCCAGCGAGATTGCCACCGCAAACAGCAGCACACGCCCGCTCATCGCCAGCGAAAAATGGTCGGGCGAAAGATCCGCCGGCCGCAATCCCCACAGCAGTTGCCGGCCCGCCGCTCCGGCCACCAATCCCATCGATCCGCCCAGCAACACGAGCAGCGACGTCTCTACAAATACCTGTTTCAGCAAGGTTCGCCGGGTTGCTCCTAACGCGATACGCACGGCCATTTCCCGGCGTCGCGCCGTGACTCGGGACAGCAGCACGTTGCCTGCATTCGCAATGGCGATGATCAGCACCATCGCCGCGGCGCCCATCAGGATCGCCGCCGCCCGCAAAGCCTTGTCGCGCCTTTCCGGGCCGAGCGCCACCTCTTCCATCGGCGACACCTGATAGCTGCGCCCGGCGTTTGTTTCCGGATAACGCTCCGCCAACCGTTTGCCGATCTGCCGCATTTCCTCTGCCGCGGCTTCCAAGCTGACGCCATCGCGCAAGCGGCCTACCGCGTAGAACATCAGCGCCCGTCTGGCGCCAACCCAATCGGGACGTTCCAGCAATGACCGGTACAACTTCAAAGGCAGCCACACATCCGTCCATCCGATCCGCTCGATTCCCTTGAAAGATGCCGGCATCACGGCGGAGACCACAAACGGGACCCGGTTGATGCTCACAGTCTTGCCCGCGGCCTGTGGATCAGATCCCAGATACTTGCGCCAAAACGCGTGGCTCACCACCACCGGAGGCAGGTCGCTGCTTTCTCCATCGGGCAGCTTGTATCCGCCCTGCCCCAGCGCCGGCCGCACCCCCAGCATCGCGAAGTAGTTGTCTGTGACCAGTTCGCTCGCCACTTCCATCACGGATCCGTTCATCGCCAGGTTCGCGCGCACGCCCACCGTGGCCGCCAGGTGTTCGAAGGTTTGCGCTCGCTCGCGCAGATCCGCGTAGTTTGGGAAGGAGACCCTGTGATAAACCGGATTGCGCGGGTCCACCGTAAACACGCTTACCAGCCGCTCAGGCCGGTGCAAGGGCAGCGGCGCCAGGAACAGAGCATCTACCAAGGTGAAAATGGCCGTGTTTGCTCCAATCCCGAGGGCCAGCGACAATGCCACCGGAATAGTCACGGCCCGGTTGCGCCACAGGCGGCGCGAGGCTTCTTGCAGCGTTTCCCAGAGATTCTTCATTCATGCCTCAAGGCCAGCACGGGATCCACCCTGGTGGCGCGGCGGGCCGGAATCAGACACGCCACCGAAGCTACTGCCGTCAATAACGCGGCAGCCAGAAAATACGCCGGCACATGGGTTGCGGCGATGCCGTACAGCAGGTTGGCCGCAATGCGCGAACTGGCCAGTGCGCCCCCTAATCCCAGCACAACCCCCGGAATCACAAGAATCATCCCGTTCGATACGATACTCCGCACTACGTCGCGCGGCGATGCCCCCAAGGCCATCCGGATCCCGATCTCGCTGGTTCGCTGCGACACCGCATACGACGACAGTCCATACACACCGATCGCCGCCAACAACAGGGCCAATAGACCGAAGACCGCCAGCATGCCTGCTATTAGACGCTGCGCCCACAAAGAACGTTCCAACAGTTCTTGGATCGGTGTCGCCGCCGCCACCGCCAAGTTGCGCTCTATCCGTAGCACCTCTTCACGCACTTGTCCCGCAATGCCCGCCGGAGCCCCCTTAGTACGCAGCAGAATCGCCGCCTCCGGTTGGAACTCCTGCCACATCGGGACGTAAATGCACATCCGCGGCTGTTCCGACAGAGAAAAGAACTTCGTGTCCGAGGAAACCCCAACCACCGTCCGGGGCGAAGTGTCCGCGGTAAACCGCAACGTCTTGCCCAGCGCCGGTTCTCCCGGCCAGAACCGCTTGGCAAACGCCGCGTTGACGATGACCACGCTTGCTCCCCCTGCCCGGTCCGCCGCGGTGAAATCCCGCCCCTCGCGCAGACGTATCCCCACGGCCTCGAAGTAGCGTGGCGAAACGGGGTTGGTAAGAATCGGAAAACCCCGCGGCGGAGTCTCAACTCCGGCCGGATGCGTCCCGCGCAGGTAGCCTCCGGCCGTCAAAGGACCGATCGACGACACACCCGCCGCTTGCACGGGCCCGAAGTTGTTCATCCGCTCCAGCACGCGTTCGTAGAACGCCATGCTCTGCTCTTTGGTCATGCCTGCGCTGGTTGGATTCACCCGCAACACCAGCAATCGTTCCACCTCGAAGCCCGGCTCGATCCGTTCCAAACGGTTCAGACTCTCCAGAAACAGCCCCGCCCCCACCAGCGCCACCACCGACAAAGCGCATTGCCCCATCACCAGCATCGATCGCACGCCGAAGATCCTGTGCTCGCGGAACCCGCTCACCCCGCGTTCTTTCAATTCCACCGCCAGGTTGCGCCTGCAGGCAGCCAGCGCCGGCGCCAGTCCGAACAGCAAACCGGTGAGCGTTGAGACCGCGAACGTGAATGCCAGCACGCGACCATCTAGCGACAAGTCGAGGGTCGTGCTGGTCCCCATCCACGGCGGGCGGAAGTGCCACAACAGATCGCGGCCCCAGCGCGCAAACAGCAGTCCGAGGGCCGCCCCCGCAAACGCCAGCACCACGCTTTCGGTGAGCATTTGCCGCACGATCCGCCACCTTCCAGCCCCCACCGCCAGCCGCACGGCAAACTCGCGGTTTCGAGCCCTTGCCCGCACCAGCAGCAAGGCCGCCACATTTGCGCAGGAAATCAGCAGCACCAATCCCACTACTGACATCAGGATCTTCGTCGCGTTCTCCAGAATCCCTCGGAACGGCGCGGAAGTCAGCACTTCCGGGGCCGTTCGCAACTTCAGCACGCGGCCACGGTTCACTTCATGTTCCGCGGCCAATTGCGCCGCCACCGCAGCCAGCGATGCCTGTGCCTGCTCAGCTGAAACTCCAGGCTTCAGCCGTGCAATGGCATTGAAATACAGTGCTCTCCGCTCCTTGATCGCCTCTGGCCGTTCCATCAAACCTCGTACCATGGCCAGCGGCACCCAAAGTGCCGGTTCGTTCAATGCGTTCATACCGCGGAATCCGAACGGCATCACTCCCACTACTGTGTATTCCTGCCGGTTGACGGTGACGGAACGCCCCACAACCGATGGGTCGCCTCCGAATTCGGAGCGCCAGAATCCGTAACTGAGCACTGCCAGTGGGGCACTTCCTTCCGCTTTGTCGTCTGTTTCGTCCAACACTCTTCCGTAGGCGGGTTTCACCCCCAGCACCCGGAAATAATTGCCCGACACTGCCTCCCCCGGCTGCATTGCCGCTCCGTTTGAACCTCCAGCGGTGCTGACTACGACTGGAATGTAGATGGCCATCGACGAAAACACCGTAGTCCGCGCCCTGATATCGAGCAGGTTCAGATACGATGTCGGAAAAAGTCCACGCACCGCCTCATCGACGGTGGAAATCGCCACTACCCTGTGCGGATCTTGAAACGGAACAGGCTGAAGAAAAACTGCCTTGACGACGGTGAAGATGGCGGTGTTGGCTCCGATGCCGAGTGCCAACGACAGGATGGAGACGGCGAGAAATCCCGGACTCTTGCCTAGAGAACGAAAGGCAAACCGAAGATCCTGCCAAAGCGTTTCCATTAGGGCAATTTTCGCATAGCCGCCCTAACGCCGCACACGCCTCTCCTTGTCAGATGCGCGCTTCGCGCCGGAACTTGGCCCTGAACTCTTCTCGAAATTCGTGCAACGCTTTGCGGATTTTGTCCCGCAGCCGATGCATCTCGTCCCGTATCTCGTGCGCTTCCCGCCGCATTTGCTCGCCTTCGCGCCGCATTTGATCCCGTTGCGCGCGCATCTCGTGCGACGCTTCCTGCTGCGCCCTTCGCAGCTCACCCTGCGCTTCCCGCAGCATGGTGGTCGAATCGTCCTTGATCTCCATCAGGCGCGGCTTCAATTCCACCAGTGCCGGTTCCACCGGTCGAAATGCCGGGACGAAAGACTCGCGCGCCACCGATGCCAATACCGCAACCGCAACGATCAACGCCAGTGCCGCCAAGTCAAGGTTGCGCCGGAGCCATTTGCCGCTGCCCATCACACTACCTCCACATTCTCCTCGACAATGCGCCCGTCGAAGAGATGGATACTCCGGTCCGCATGCCGCGCATAACGCGGATCGTGGGTCACCATGCAAATGGTGGCCCCCGCGCGGTGCAACTCCCGTAGCAACTCCATCACCGCCTCGCCGTTGGCCGAGTCGAGGTTTCCGGTCGGTTCGTCCGCCAGCAGGATCGCCGGCTCTCCCACCAGTGCCCGCGCCACCGCCACGCGCTGCTGCTGGCCTCCCGACAATTGCGAAGGATAATGTTTCACGCGGTGCGACATCCCTACCCGCTCCAGCGCTTCGTGCACCCGCTTCTTCCGCTCCGCCGAACCCATGCCGCGGTAGGTGAGTGGCAGTTCCACGTTCTCATACACCGTCAGATCGCCGATCAGATTGAACGCCTGAAAGATAAACCCGATTTCCCGGTTCCGGATTCGCGCCCGCTCGCTCAGCTTCAGGTTCTCCACAGGCTTCCCCTTCAGCGTGTAGCTGCCCCCCGACGGCGAGTCGAGCAGACCCAGAATCGCCAGCAAGGTGGATTTCCCGCAGCCCGATGGCCCGGCGATGGCAACATACTCGCCCTTCTTGATATCCATATGGATACCGGCGAGGGCGTGGGTCTCCACTTCGTCCGTGACAAACACCTTCGTCACGGCATCCAGCTTGATCAAGGTCTCTTGCGCGCTCATCGCTTCTCCTTCGGATTTTCCCTTTAGACTCTAATTACGTAACAGACGTTAGCTGGTTCCCAAAATTTTCTCTTTAGTTCAGTTTGATGCGGTTGTGCGCATCCCACGCCGACATATCGGATAAGATCACCTGGTCGCCAACCGATAGCCCTTCCAGAATCTCGATCGTGTTCACCGAACTACGCCCCAGTTTCACCTGCATGCGGTTAGCTTCTTTCGTCGCCGGGTCCAGTTTGAACAATGTGACAAGGCTGTTCGCTTGTCCGAATACGGGACGGCCCACATACACCACCTCGTTGAGGCGTTCAATCTCTACTGTTCCGTCGACGCTCAGGTCGGGGCGCGCGCCATCGGGAAGCTTCCCTTCCAGCCGCACGTCCACCGTCACCGTACCGTTTACCACCGCCGGATCGATGCGGCTTACCCGCCCGTCCACCGTACCGTTGCGTGTGTCGATCACCGCCAGTTGCCCGATCAGGATGTCTTTCGCCTGCGTCTCGGCGATCTTCAATTCTGCCTTCAGTTTCTGCGGTTGCGCCACCTTTGCCAGTATCGTGCCCGGAGTGACACGCTGTCCTACCTGCAGCGTCATCTCCTGCAAAACCCCATCCGTGCCTGCCCTGATCTTCAAGCCCTCCACCTGCTCCTTCTTCAATTGGTAGGCAGCTTTCAGCTTCTCAATCTGCACCCGCTGCGAAGCAAGTTGCGCCTCAATGGAGTCGCCGCTAATGGCCAGGCGCTTCTGTTCGATCTCGAAGCGTTTCTTCAGTTCCTCGGCCGACGCCTTGGAAAGCTGCACCGTGAGTTCCGACGTCAACCCTTCCTGGCTCAACTTGTCGTCACGGTCGTACTGGAGCCTCGCCTTGGTGAATTCGCTTTCCAGTTGTGCCGTTCGCGCCCGTTGCTCCAACTGCGAAGTCTCTAGCTTGACTTTCAAATCGGCCAGCGTCGCCTCGGCGATCTTTACTTGCCATTCGGCGTCGTTCATCGCCAGCGCAAGCTCCGGATTCGATAACTCCATGATGATCGAGTTCTTGTTCACCTGCGCTCCGGGGCGAAGCTGCAACTTCTCAACCCTCCCATCCTGCACCGCCGGAATCCACAGGATTTCTTCCGGAACCAGGGTCCCCAGTCCACGCACCTGCCGTAGCATGGGGCCGCGCTTCACTGTGTCTACCCATACCGACGACCGCTCAACGTTCGGCGCGGCCGGTTTCAGACGGTTCAATCCAACCGTTATCAGAGGAATGGCGATCAGTACGGCGATGATAGCGATCGAACGTTTGATAATGCGAGCGCGTTTCGCGCCTTTTCTAGGGACGTCCATGGATGGATTCCTTCACGTCAAAGAGAATGGCACGGCGAATGCCATCGTGAGAACGACCAAGTACAACGTGTCCTCAATACTTTAGCGCGTTTGCACGAAGACAATGTGTTCGTTTGTGGGACGCCGCTGTACGGTTGCGCTGGTGTGATTCACAACGCCTCCCGGCTCGCCCCTGCCCGCTGCGCGGCGGTTCATTGGGCCGCTCTGCCATTGCATCGAAAAACCGGAGAGTCTTCCCCAGACTGATTGTCATCCCCCAAGTCCTCCCGCACCCATTCAGTGTCCGCCAGCAAAACCCGCACCGTCTCCGGATGCCGCGCTGAAACGTCATGGCGCTCCTCCTGATCGGACTCCGGATCGTGCAGCAGCGGTTGCGGGATCTCCTGCGCGTCAATACCGCAGCGGAGTGTCCACGATTCGCCCCACGTTCCAGTCGAACTCTTCCATGCAGTCGCCGAGTACTACCCGTTTGGACTTGCCGTAGAACCGCTCAGAAGCTGCCAGCGCCGTGCGGGCGTATTCCCCATTAGGAATGTTTTCGCCCCTTGCCCACCATTGTCGACATCCGAGGCGATCCATCCGCCCGTCTCAAAACATCGAAAAAAGCGAATCGTCACATCCACTCTTTGTAAGAATCGAAGCGTCCTCGTGCCGCGTCTGGACAGGTGTAAGCGGATCGAAAACCCCGCAAATGAAGAACCAGGAGAACCGAATGAAACACCTTTTGCACCTTGCTGCCATCGCTGCGCTGGCATTGCCCGCCGCGGCCGGAGCCGAAACCTTCCGCAACATCATCGGAGATGCCGCCAACATTCAACGAGACGCCGAAAAGCTCAGCCGAGATCTGAAGCAGAAGGCCCTCGACGAAACGCAAGTGAAACAGGATATCTCCGCCCTCAACCAGGACGTGGCCAAACTTAAGCAGGATGTGACGGAACTCGACGGAAAGCTCGGCCAGATGACGGAAGCGCAAAAGAAGGACTGGGATCTCGTAAAGACCAAGGCAGAACTGCTCACTATCTTCGCCGCCCGCAAGCAGACGCTGATGGATTCCGGTGAGTTCCGCAAGAACCGCTCCATGCTGCGGGCCCATGCCGACGGCATCGCCAAACGCGCGGCCATGCTGCAGCAGACCGCCAACAAACTGGATAAGTGAACCGGCGAACGGGCATGCGGCGCTGGAACCCCGCATGCCCTTGCAACCGGTTCGATTCGCCCTTAAGCTCCCTGACGCGCTTTGGCGATTGCTTCCAGATACTGCCTGGCCCGCTCCGCAATCGCGTCGTAGCGCTTTTCCTTCAGCGATTTCGCGTCCACCAACTCTCCGCCAACCGCCACTGCCGCCGCTCCGGCCTTCAGAAACTCACCGGCGGTTTCCAGATTCACACCCCCGGTCGGAATCATGTCGATCTGCGGAAATGGACCCTTCAGCGCCTTGATGTACTTCGGCCCGCCCATGTTGCCGCACGGGAACACCTTCACGAAATCCGCGCCATGTTCCCATGCCGTCAAAATCTCGGTCGGCGTTAAAGCCCCCGGCATGATCGGCTTCGAATAGCGCTTTGCCATTTCAATCGTGGCAATGCGCAGCGCCGGCGTCACAATGAACTCCGCGCCCGCCAGAAAGCAAGCCCGGCAGGTCTCCGGATCCAGCACCGTACCGGCCCCCAGCGTGATCTTGTCGCCGAGTTTGTCCGCCACTTTCTCCAGCGCGCGGATGGCGCCCGGCACCGTCATGGTGATTTCCACCGCCCGGATACCGCCTTCGTAGATCGCATCCACCGACGCGATCGCTTCCTCCGCGCTTCCCGCGCGGACAATGGGAACAATCCCGATATTCAGAATGTTGCTGATGATCGTTTGCTTGGTCATGTCGTTTACCAGTCGACGACGCTCCCGTCGTCGGCATCGTAGGTTTGCGGATTCGTCCAGTCGTGCCCGATCTTGTCGGCCATCGCGTTGTCGTCGAGTTCGATTCCCAGACCGGGCGCGGTGGGCAACTCCAGATAGCCCTCCCGCACCGTGAACGGCTTCTTGATGTATCCCTCTCCCAGGCTCACTTGCTCTTGAATGAGGAAGTTCGGAATCGAAGCCGCCAGTTGCACTCCCGCCGCCAATGAGATCGGCCCCAATGGATTGTGCGGAGCGATCGAGGCATAGTATGCCTCCGCCATCCCCGCAATAATCCTCCCTTCCGTGATGCCTCCCGCGTGGCACAAATCTGGCTGGAGAATCGTCGCTGCCTTCAGTTCCAGCACCTCGCGAAAGCCCCACTTCGTGAATACTCGCTCGCCCGTGGCGATGGGCAGATGCGTGCCCCGCGCGATTTCCGCCATCACCGTATGGTTCTGCGCCTGGCACGGCTCCTCGATGAACATCGGATTGTACGGCTCGTAAGCCTTGATCAGCATCTTGGCGTGAGCTGGGCTGATCGCGCCGTGGAAATCGATCCCGATGTCGCAATCCTCGCCCGCAGCCTTGCGTAGCAAGGCGAATTGCTCAGCGGCGTAAGCCACCTCCGACGGGCTTTCCACATACCGCGCCGGACGGCGCTTGGCTGGTCCCGTCTTGAATGCCGTAAACCCGCGCTTCTTGTCTGCTGCGATCGCCTCCGGGGTCCGTGCGTGCGAATACACCCGCACGCGGTTGCGCGTCGGGCCGCCCAACAGTTCATACACGGGTACGCCCAGCGCCTTTCCCTTGATGTCCCACAGCGCCTGATCGATGCCGCTCAGCGCGCTCGTCAGAATCGGGCCGCCACGGTAAAACGCGTGCCGGTAGATTGCCTGCCAGTGATGCGTCACCGCCCGCGGATCTTTCCCAACCAGGTACGGCTCCACTTCCTTCACCGCCGCGGCGCACGTAATGGCTCGCCCCTCCGTCACCGGCTCGCCCAGCCCCGTGATTCCCGCGTTCGTGTGGATCTTCAAGAACAGCCATCGCGGCTTGACGAGAATCGTCTCCAACTTCGTGATGCGAAGCTTATCCTTGGCTGGAACCGGAGCCTCGTTGGCTTTGCGCCCCGGCGCGGTTTGTGCGGCTGCTGCCTCCGCGGTCATGCCGAAACCGAGTGCGGACATGACGGAATGAATGGCCTTGCGGCGATTGAGTGAAAGCGACATGGGTGGTGGTGAGAACCTCTTCAAGTTTACTACCCCCACGGGGAGCACGCCGCGCCCATGTCACAATCGAATTCGGATGACTCGCCGCCATTGGATTTCCACCGCAGCCGCCTCCGCGCTTGCCCAACCCGGAGCCCGCGTCATCGACGCACACAACCACCTCCGCCGGGGCAATCCCGATGGCGACCGCCTCCTCATCGCCGCCGCTGACAAACTCGGCATCCAGCAACTGTGCTGCTCCACGCTGCCCCCGGAACGTCCCCTGTCGCACGAAGGGTGCCTTGCCTCGAATGCCTGGACCCTCGAAGGTATGCGCCGCTTTCCCGGCCGCGTGCTTGGTTATTGCACCGTGAATCCCGGCTACGGGAAATCCGCCCTCGAAGAAGTTCGCCGTTGTGTCGAGGACCGTGGCTTCATCGGTGTCAAGCTCTATAACGACTACCGCGCCGATGAACCCGTTCTCCACCCCCTCATCGAACTTGCCATCCAGCTCAAAGTCCCCATTCTGCAGCATGCCGGCCACACCGCTTGGCTGCCATCCCCGCAGCCGCGCATCAGCGATGCGTCCCACCTCGCAGCGCTGGCAACCCGCTATCCCGAGGCGATGCTCATCTGCGCCCACATTTGCGGCGGCGGCGATTGGGAGTGGACCATCAAGCGCCTGCGCTCTGCCCGCACCGTCTTGCTCGATACCAGCGGCAGCGTCATTGACGATGGCGTGGTGGATATGGCGGTGCGCGAACTGGGCGCCGAACGCCTGCTGTTTGCCTGCGACATGTCGATGACCGCCAGCGCGGCCCGTATTCGCGCCGCAACGCTGACCGAGGCGCAGCGCTCCGCTATCCTCGGCGGAAACATGGCTAGGTTGCTCGCCGCGCGGGGGCGCGCATGATCGACATCAACGCATACCTCGGCCATTATGCCTTCCGCCGGCTGCGTCACAACACGGCCGCCGAGCTTCTGCAACTCATGGATCGGGCGAGCATCGAAGCGGCCCTCGTCTCGAGCGCCGCGGCCATTGCCTATCGCAACGCGCAGCCCGCCAATGAAGATCTCGCTTCCGGGATTCGCCCTCACGCCTCCCGCCTGCTCGGGTGCGCCGTCGTGAATCCCGCTTATGCCGGATGGCGCGAGGACCTCGCGGCTTGCCACGAAAACCTTGGGATGCGCGCCCTGCGTCTATATCCTCGATGGCACGGCTACAAACTCACGGACCCGGACTGTCTCGATCTCGTTCGCCAGGCAGCCACGCGCGGCATGATCGTCACCATCCCCCTTCGCGTGGAGGACCGCCGCCAGCAAAGCTGGCTGGTTGACATACCGGACGTCCCCGCCGATGAGATCGCCGCTCTGCTGCGCGCCGTGCCGCAGGCGAAGTTCGTGCTCCTGAACGGCAGCGGCTACACAGCCACCATCCTCGGCAAGCCCGCCAACGGATTGCCGGCCAACTACGCCGTCGACATCTGCCTGCTCCGCACCGAACTCGACGACGAAATCGGAACCCTCATCGACACGCTCGGCCCCCATCGCGTCTTGTTCGGCACCGGCATGCCGTTTCACTTTCCCCATGCCGCGCTCGTCAAAATGGAGTTCCTCGATCGCGACGAGACCACCAAGCGCCGCCTCCGCCGCGACAACGCCAAAGCTCTGCTGGGACTTCCTTGACATGGATGACACCGCCCGCCCACTTGCGATATAAAGCAGAAATCAAAGAAGGAGCGTGCATGGCAATCGAACAGCAACCGAGACCGTCTCGCCGCAAGCTGCTGGGCCTGCTGGCGGGCGCGGCGGCAAGCGCCGTCTCCACTAAGGGCGCAACGCCGGACCGTCCCAACATCCTCTTCATTTACACCGACGATCACTCCTATCGCACCATCAGTGCCTACGAAGAGGCCTACCCCTGGGTCCGCACGCCCGCCATCGACAAACTGGCGAAGGAAGGCGTGCGCTTCCGCGCTTCCTACAACGGAGCATGGTGTATGCCCTCGCGCGCCACCCTCCTCACCGGCCACTATCAGCACGGAGTGGAGTCGATGAGCATGCAGGGCACTTATCCCGATAGCACCTACGATCCCGCAAAGTGCCCCTTCTGGCCCAAGGTCTTCCGCCAGCGCGGCTACGTCACCGCGCAAATCGGCAAATGGCACACCGGCCAGGACACCGGCTATGGCCGCGATTGGGATTTCCAACTCGTCTGGAACCGCCCGAAATATCCTGACACCAGCCAGAATTATTACTACCACCAGCCCATCACCTACCACGGCGGCAAAACCGAAATGCTGGAGCGCTACTCCACCGACCAGTACACCGATTGGGCCATCGACTTCATGAAAGGCAACGGCCGCGACAAGAGCAAGCCCTATTACCTCTGGCTTTGCTACGGCGCCGTCCACTCGCCCTATCAGCCGGCCGAACGCCACAAGAAAGAATACGCCGGCGTCGACATCGAAACGCCCAAGGACATTTTCCCACCCCGTCCTGGCAAGCCCGACTGGGCTCAGAAGATCAACATGTGGGAGAAGGACGCCAACGGCCGGCCCGTGTCCGGAAAGAAGTCGTTCATGGATTGGGTCCGCCAGTATCACCAGGGCGTCAACGCCATCGACGAAGGCGTGAAGAAGATCATGGACTTCCTCGACCAATCCGGCGAGCGCAAAAACACCTTCGTCATCTTTACTTCAGACCAGGGACTCGCCTTCGGCCAACACGGCTTCCGCGGAGTCAAGGTCGCCGCCTACGACGCCAACATCCGCTCCCCGCTCATCTTCTCCATGCCCGGGAAGATCCCCCAAGGCAAGGTCTGCAAAACCCCTGTCGCCGGCGTCGATATCGTGCCCACCATCTTCGCCTTTGCCGGCGAGAAACTCCCCTGGACGATGCATGGCCGCGATCTCACTCCGCTGCTCAAGAATCCGGAAAAGGGATGGTCCTACCCGGCATTCATGACCGCGACCGGACAGACCTACGGCTCCGATACCGACAACATCCCCAAGAACGCCATGCACAATCAGGTGCCTTGGTACGCCATGATCCGCGATGAGCGCTACAAATATGTGCGTCCACTGATCGAGGATCTCGAGGAACTCTACGACCTCGAAAAAGACCCCGACGAACTCGACAACCTCGCCGTCAAGTCCGAACATCGGGATAGGCTGAAGAAGATGCGCGCTGCCGCCATCGCCGAGTTGCGCCGCACGAAAGCAGGCTTCGTCGATCGTATGCCTCCCGTCAAGGAGCGCATCGGCTGAGACCCTCCCATGCGGGTTCTGATCAAAGCCGTAGTGGCAACGGTCGCGGCCTATACGCTGTTGGCCGGGACATTGTTTGCCGTCATGTGGCTGCCTCCTGGGCAGTTCGCCGCCATTGCCGCCCGCCTTCCAGGCCCGCTCCTGCTGCGCGTGCTCCCGTTCCAGCAAGCTTGGTCGATCGCCCGGGCCGGGTCGCTTGCTGTCGGCGATGCGGCGCCCGATTTCGACCTCGCCAGGCACGACAAGTCAGGCCGCGTTACTCTCCGCGAGCATCGCGGCCGGCCCGTTGTGCTAATCTTCGGCAGCTATACTTGACCCCCATTCCGGCGGGAGGTTCCCGCCCTCAACCGGCTCTACCGCCAATACTGCGCCAGCGCCGAATTCTACATCGTCTACATACAGGAAGCTCATGCCACCGATTCCTGGCAATTGCCTGTGAATGAGCGCCAAAAGGTCCTGTACGCCGATCCGAAAACCGATGCCGAGCGTGAGGCTGTCGCCGATGCCTGCGTCCGAGGCCTGAAAATCGAGATCCCCGCACTGCTCGATGGCATGGACAACGCCACGGAAAAAATCTGGTCGGCATGGCCCGATCGCCTCTACGTCGTCGACAAACAGGGACGCATCGCCTTCAAAAGCCCGCCGGGACCCTACGGCTTCAGCCCTGCTCGGATGGAAGCTGCTTTGCGGGATGTTCTATAGCGGAAGCAGCCCGTCGCGCAGAAACGCTAACTCCCGTTCCGGCCGTCTGGCCTCCCGCTCCCATCCCGGAACTCCGCCCCACGCAAAGAACGCCGCAA
>JAEUQG010000330.1 GCA_016789755.1 Bryobacterales bacterium | reverse complement strand
GGGGAGACGTCGATGCCAAGGGTTGAGGAGATAAACGGGCCCAGGATTTCAGTGGCCGCAGCCCAGCCGATGTCGTTCGAACTGACGGCTGACACCTGCGCCAAGTCGTTGGATGTCGAACGGGGGGGGAGCCACGCCTTGTTCTCAGCGATTTCAGTCAGAGTACCGAGATACCGTGCCCGGCGCGACTGGACGCCGAAGAGCGCCAGCGGTTGGAAGCGCTGGTCCGGCACTCGCAGTGGTATGGCGCCATAGGTCGACCGGATGAAATCGAGTAGTGGGTCCGACGAGCAGAGAGACTTGAATGCCATTAATAGTTCCCCAAACCGATCCCAAAGATGTCAACTTTAGTGTACCAATACCGCGTTGAACGGCGCGCCGAGGGGAGTGTCCAGGTGACGCGCTATCCGGAGAGAGCCGCGTTAGGCGGCCTTCTGCGGGTACTACCGCGCTCGACCTCTGAACGGATCGCCGACCATAGGCACACCTTCCAGCAGGCGGTTGCGAAATAGCTAGAGGATAGCTAGAATCGCAAATATGAACGTGAGCGTTACCGAAGCAAAGAACAAGCTCACTCAACTCCTGGCAGCGGTTGAACAGGGCGAGCGGGTCGCTATTCGAAGGCACGGCCGAGTGATCGCCGAATTGGTGCAGCCCTCTGTGCGAAGGGCACCCCGGTTTGGGACGCTGAAGGGAGTCGTTGAAATGACCCCGGAGCAAGTTCATGAAGCCACGCGCCCGATGACGGAGGCGGAAGCCCAAGCGTTTCTCCAGGGGCGGCGCTGAGTTGCGTGTTCTACTCGACACAACTGCCCTCTACGTGGCGAGCGGAGTCTCGGATCTTGCGTTTACACCCAAGGTCCGGCACCTCCTCGAGGACCCCGATACCGTGCGGTTAGTGAGCCCAATTTCGTTTATCGAGATCGCCATCAAGGCCAACAGAGGGCTGACACCGTTCACCCGCAAACATCTCGAATCCCTGGTATTCGATCTCAACCTGACTGTGTTGCCAATTAGCGCCGAGCATTCGATGGGACTATTTGGCCTGCCCGCTCATCACCACGATCCGTTTGACCGTGCGTTGATTGCGATAGCGCTTGCTGAAAGTGTTCCTATTGTGGCCAAAGACCGTCAATTCAAGAAGTACAAAGGCCTCCGGACGATCTGGTGAATCCGTGGGGGCCGTCCATGAGGACTGACAACTCCCGATGGTGTCTGCGCAAGAAGGCCCCCGGCACCGCAGGACAACAGCAGTAGGCCTGAAGCCCAAGCGTTCACGACAGCATTGGCACGGCCATGCCGTGCTGCTCAAGCTCCTTCCGCCCTCCAGGGGGACCCCAGCTCACGGCACGCCGGCAAGTGCGATCCGCCGCCGCGTGCCAGTCTACCTTGGCATGATATAGTCACCACATTCACCACATCATGCCGCAAGCGAGCGCATTCTTCTGTGTCACCCCAATGGCAGCGGAGAACAACTTGGCGTCTGGGCCTTTGCCGGTCATGCTACCCCTGCCTGAACCTCCGTGGTCATCCAGGGCTGGAGCGGGCTGGGAAGCATTCCAATCGGTCTATTCGCCGTGAAACGCTCTGCGGCGAAGGCCGTTATACTCGCGCTTTTGTTGGCGCTTGGCTGGTACGCCTGTCTAAGCTCGGTGTGGCCGTACGTTGACAGCCGCGAGAGCCGACGGATCTTGGTTGGGTCGTGGCTTGCAGTCTGGATTGCCGTCGCCGGGATCTCGAGTTTTCAGAAGCGGATTCCTTTCACGGGGAAGCTGTGTCTGGTAGTTCTCGTTGTGCCACTGGGTACAGTGTCTGCCCTTTATCTCCTGGCCAACGAGTTGCCCTGAGGGCTGCGGGGGTCCATGCCCCCACGCTATGGCTGTGTCACCCTGTCAGTTTGTGTTGAAGGCCGACGGTGACGGTCCCACTTCCAACCCTGAGTTGGGCGGGCAGGTGCGTGCTTACGCTTCGCGGATGCTATCCACTCGCCGCCTGCTGTTTGAGCGCCTCGCTGGCTTGCCGGCGCCACTCTTCACCTGTCCAACCCATGGGCCGCGTCTCGTAGTAAAGAGTGCCCGGGTGCGGCGGCGCGCAGAAGTCATAACGTGGCGCGGGGCGCAGCCATTCCGTTTCGAGAGGAAAGTTGTCCAGGATGCGGCGCTGTGAGACAAAGCAGGCGAGCATCTGTTTCTTGCGGCTCTGTTCAGCCGGCGTCAGGGCGAATGGAGTGCCCTCCGTATCCGGCCGCGGGATCGGGACTCCCGTGATCAGTGAGCCGGTGGCCGCGTGGTATGCGGGGAATTCGAGCAATGCGACCGGCCGGCGGCAGGC
>JAEUQG010000327.1 GCA_016789755.1 Bryobacterales bacterium | reverse complement strand
GATTTCGCTGGTGATGATGGTGATGGAGAAGCAGAGGGACATCGCCCTGCTGATCTCGATGGGGGCGCGGCGGCAGCAGGTACGTCGGGTTTTTCTCTGGCAGGGGGCGCTGATCGGCGGAGTTGGAGCGGGGTTGGGATTGGTGGCGGGATACGGATTGAGCTACCTGGCCGGGCACTACGAATTGCTTCGCCTGGACGAGCAGGTATACATGTTGCGATCCGTGCCGTTCGAGCCGCGATGGTGGGACGGGTTGTGGGTGGCGGCGGTGGCGCTGGGCGTGAGCCTGCTGGCGACGCTGTATCCGGCGCGCAGTGCGACAAAAATTCTTCCCGCCGAAGCCCTTCGATACGAATAGCGGTTCCATACTTCCGCGACGGCTGCCGATGAGACCACTGAGGGATCAGCGATACGGGAGTCCTGATGCGGTCTTTGGCGGTACTACTGCTGGCGTCACTTCTTTGGCCCGCCAAAGGAGTTGTCGCGACTAGTGCGACGCAGTTCCCCGACCCCGCTTTCATGGGGTTGCTGGAACTCATTCACTGGCCGGGGAGCCCTCTGCCTGGCCAGCGCCTGATCGTTGGAGTGGCGGGGTTTGCCGGTGTCCACCCAGCCACGGTGGTTTCGCCGGGCCATCGCCTGGTCGAGTTTCGCCGGGTTTCTGTCATCGGGGAAATGAAGGCGTGTCATGTAGTTGTCTTCGGACGGATCCTCAGCAGCGAAATGCCCGCCATGTTGCAGGCATTGCAAGCTGATCGCGTGCTCACGGTGGCGGCCGTCCCCGGCTTCGCGCGAAGGGGAGGGCTGGTGGAACTGATCTCCGCGCCGGGCAGGCGTAAAATCACCCTCAATTCCGCCGCGGCACGGCAAGCCGGGTTTCGAATTCATCCAACTCTAATGCGCGTTGCCGATTTCTTGCCTCGGGAGTGAGCTTTGCGACTGTTGCGGGATGTTTCCATCAAGGGCAAACTGATCGCCATCATCGCACTGGCCGGATGTGCGGCCCAAACCATCTGCACCTTCGCATTCATGCAATCTCACCATGCGGAGCGGCGCTCGACACTCAAGGAGGAACTGGGCTCGCTGGCGGCCGTGCTGTCTTCGTCCGTTGCGGCTGTTCTAGTGCTGGAAGATAAAGACGCCGCGCAGGAACTGTTGCAGCAACTCGACAACAACCCTCGCCTGGCGGCTTCGGCGGTATTCACAGGCCGCAAGCAGCTCTTTGCATCGCGGCAACACCGGAAAGGCGCGGAGGCGCCGATGGCGGCGAAGCCTTCCGCCGGCGACGGGGAATCGATGGAATGGTGGTCTCCCGTCCGGCATCATGGCCGCACGGTAGGCTATTTGTTCTTGCGGGCGGATGCCGCCAGTCATTCGGCATCTCTTGAGCCGTTCCATGTACGGTCGTTCCTGGTGGCATTGGCAGGATTACTGCTCACCCTGCTGTTCTCTATCGTCTTGCAGCGCTTCATTTCGGAACCGATTCTCGAACTCGCCAGTCTCGCGCGCCGGGTCACTGACCGCCAGGATTACAGCCTGCGGGCGGGCAAAAGCTCGGGCGACGAAATCGGGCAGCTAATCGACTCCTTCAATTCGATGCTTGCTGCGATCGAGTCCCGCGACGGGGATCTGGCCCGGCAGCGGGACGAACTGGAGATGCAGGTAGCAGCGCGCACCGCCGACCTGCTGATGCTCAACCGGCAACTGGCTTCGGCGCGCGACAGGGCCGAGGCCGCGACCCGGCTGAAAAGCGAATTCCTGGCGAATATGAGCCACGAAATCCGTACCCCCATGAACGGCATTATGGGGCTGACCGACTTGACCTTACAGTCGTCTCTCACTGCGGAGCAGCGCAAGAATCTGAATCTGGTGAAGAGCTCAGCCGATTCCCTACTCACCGTCATTAACGACATCCTGGATTTTTCGAAGGTCGAAGCCGGCAAGCTGACGCTCGATGAAGAGCCCTTCATGCTGTGCGAAGTGACGTCGGAAACCATGCGCATGCTTGCGGTACGGGCACATGAAAAGGGGCTCGAAATCGCAGTGGTGGGCGATCCGCGGGTCCCCCATCGTCTGATCGGCGACGCGAACCGGTTGCGTCAGGTACTGGTGAACCTGATCGGGAACTCGATCAAGTTCACGGAGCGGGGAGAGGTGTCGCTATTCGTTCGGGTGTGCGAGGCCGGCGCCGACGGGGTACTGCTCGAGTTCCGGATCGCCGATACCGGGATTGGTATCCCGAGCGAACGGCTGGCCACCATATTCGAGTCCTTTACGCAGGCAGACGGATCCATCTCCCGGCGCTTCGGAGGAACCGGCCTTGGGCTGGCGATTACCACGAGATTGGTGCAACTGATGGGGGGCGAGATGGCCGTGCGGAGCGAACTGGGAAACGGAAGCGAATTCTGTTTCACCGCCCGTTTTCGCCTCTCGCTCGAGGACGCCGGCGAGCAAGCAGCGTCGCCGCTGCTGGGGCAGAATGTGCTGGTGCTGGAAGGGCACGCTACCAGCCGGGAATCGTTGCTGGGGATACTGGCGCATGCCGGGGCCTTGGTCACGGCGGGAGAGAGCTACGCGGATGCGCAGCGAATCCTCGAATCGCACCGGACGCCGTTTGACCTGGCCTTCGTCGATGCAGGATTGCCAGGTGGGGACGGGCTTGCCGTTGCGGCGAAATTGCAGGAGTGTGGGGTGGTGTTGCGCGCGGTCCCACTCGTCCGGTCAAACGTCTCGAACTCTCTGCGCAGGCGGGCGGAGCACTTGGGAATGCCGGTCTGCCTCACAAAACCGGTCTGTCCTGTGGAGATCGGAAACGCCTTTGCCGCGGGTGGCAGCATGGACGCTCCTGTGCCCTTGGCTGCAAGCCCGCCGGAAGCTGAGTCGCTACGGCGGTTGTCGATTCTGCTTGCGGAAGACAATTTGGTCAATCAGCGGCTGGCGGTGAAGCTCTTGGAGAAACGCGGCCATCGGGTTACGGTTGCGGGAAACGGAGAAGAGGCGCTGCGCGTGCTTGGCGGCGACCAGTTTGACGTCGTGTTGATGGATATCCAAATGCCGGTGATGGACGGGATGCAAGCTGTTGCCCGCCTGCGCGAGCAGGAACGCCGCTCGGGCGGACATCTTCCGGTGATCGCTCTGACCGCACATGCCATGAAAGACGATGAAGCTCGCTGTCTTGCGGCGGGAATGGACGGATACGTGAGCAAGCCCATTCATCCCGCGGAGCTTTACGCGATGATCGCGCGAGTGCTGGGATAGGCTATTCCATACCAAGGGTCTTGACTTCCACCCCTCCAATCACATATCAATGTCCATTCCCCCATGTGGCAACAAAACTACACACCCATCGCCGATAGTCTCGGGATTTCCGCTTTTCTGGCGGCCCTGCCCATTTTCGTGCTGTTGTTCCTGTTGGGCGTATTGCGCAAGCCCGCCTGGGTGGCTGGGCTTTCCGGATTAGCTACAGCCCTTGTCGTCGCCATCGCCGCCTACCAGATGCCGGTTACGCTCGCCTTGGGGGCCGTCACTAACGGCGCGGCCTTCGGCTTGCTCCCGATCGGGTGGATTGTGTACTGGGCCATCGTGCTCTATCAAATCACCCTGCGTACCGGGAAGTTCGAGATTATCAAAGACTCTGTCGGCAGCCTTTCATCCGACCGCCGCCTGCAGGCATTACTGATCGCTTTTTCCTTCGGGGCCTTTGTGGAAGGAGCCGCCGGGTTCGGGACTCCCGTGGCGGTGGCCGCGGCGATGCTGGCGGGCCTCGGATTTTCTCCCTTCTACGCGGCGGGGATTTGCCTGCTGGCGAATACGGCTCCGGTGGCGTTTGGGTCCATCGGAATTCCGGTGTTTACGCTGGCCGGGATCACCGGGTTGCCGCTGTTGGATCTGAGCGCGAATGTGGGCCGCATCTGTGCTCCGATTTCGCTGGTGGTGCCTGCCTATCTGGTCTACGTGATGGGCGGTATGCGCGCGTTGATGGGCGTGCTGCCGGCGGCGTTGATCTGCGGCGGCGGCTTCGCCTTCACGCAGTTCTATGTATCGAACTTTTGGGGGCCGCAACTGACAGACATTACCAGTTCGCTGGTGGCGATTGTGGGTCTGGTGGTCCTTTTTAAAATATGGAAGCCCTCCGACACGTTCGAGTTGCCCGGGACTGCCAAAGGGGCGTTGCCTAAGAAGCACGATTTGGGAGAGGTGCTGCTGGCCTGGTCGCCTTACCTGCTGTTGGTGGTGATGGTGTTTCTCTGGGGCCAGGATGCCGTGAAAGCGGAATTGAACAAGGCCACCGTCAACATCCAATGGCCCGGGTTGCACAATCTTGTGGAACGGATGCCTCCTGTGGTGAACAAAGCCGCGCCATACGCGGCGGTGTACTCGTTGAACTATCTGTCGGCTGCTGGGACGGCCTGTTTGCTTTCGACCCTGCTGGCCGGATTGGTGCTTCGGGTGGGAATTGGAGAATACCTCACGATTCTGGGAATCGCCTTCCGCCAGTTGTTCCTGTCGCTGGTCACGATTGCCGCTGTGCTGGGCTTGGCGTTTCTCATGAACTATTCCGGCGCAACGGTGACGCTCGGGTTGGCGTTTGCCGCGACCGGCGTCCTGTTCCCGTTTTTCAGTGCGCTGCTCGGATGGCTGGGCGTGTTCCTCACCGGGAGCGATACATCGGCGAATGCGCTGTTCGGCAATCTACAAGTGGTGACAGCGACGAAACTGGGCTTGAATCCGATGCTGATGGCAGCGTCGAATTCGAGCGGCGGAGTCATGGGCAAGATGATCAGCCTTCAGAGTATCGCGGTGGCCGCCGCGGCCACGGGTATGCCGTCGTCGGATGAGGCGAAGTTGTTCCGGTTCACCTTGAAGCACAGTATCCTGCTGGCTTCGCTGATCGGGGTGGTGGTGACCATCTACGCCTACGTTGCTCCGCACCTGGTGAAGTAGCCCTCTCATGACAGCCGAACCGCCGCGGACGCTTGGTCTAGTGGACTCGGCGAGCATCGCTGCCGGAACCGTGATTGGGGCCGGAATCTTCCTGGTGCCGAACCTGGTGGCCAGGCAGATTGCTTCGCCCTATGCGATTGTCGCAGTCTGGATCTTCAGCGGGTTGCTGTCGCTGGCGGGAGCATTGGCTTTCGCCGAGTTGGGGGCGATGATTCCATCCAGCGGCGGGCAATATGTCTATCTGCGTGAGGCGTTCGGGCCGTTGCCCGCGTTTCTTTGCGGGTGGACATTCTTCGTGGTGATTGCCACGGCGGCGATTGCCTGGCTGGCCACGTCCTTCGCGATGTATCTGTCCCATTTTGTCCCCCTGGAGGGATGGGCGCGGCAGGTGGTTGCCGTGGGAGTGACGGCGCTTCTTTCGGCGGTCAACTACCACGGTGTGAGAGGCGGTGCGGCGGTGCAGAAGGTCTGCTCTGTGGCCAAGATCGCCGGGATCCTGCTGCTGATCGGCGCCGCCTGGTGGAGCCCGGTGAACCACTGGCAGGAGGCGCGATTCTCCTGGCCCACAGTGTCTCAATGGGGACTGGCGATGGTGGCTTGTCTGTTGACTTTCGACGGTTGGGCGGTGCTGCCGATGGTAGCCGGAGAGGTGAAGAATCCGAGCCGTAACCTGCCCTTGGGGCTGCTGGCGGGTGTGGGTTTGTGCATCTTGCTCTATGGGGGCGCGAATGCAGCCTACCTGAAAGTGCTGCCGGCGGGGGAGACGGCCGTGACCGAGCGGGTGGCGGCCCGGGTCGCGGAGATTTCGATCGGGGAGAGTGGCGCCGCGGTGGTGTCTGGGATTGTGCTTTTGTCGGTGCTGGGTTCGACGAACGGCTGGATACTCGCGGCGCCGCGGATGTATCTGGCGCAGGCGCGCGATGGGTTGTTTTTCGCCCGGTTCGGAGAGTTGCATCCGCGGTTTCTGACTCCAGGCTTTACCATTCTTGTGCAATTCCTGTGGACTGCCGTGCTGTGTGTGAGCGGGACGTACGAGGCTTTGGGGTCCTACGTGATGTTCGCCGCGTGGCTGTTTTACGGGGCGACCGTGGCGGGAGTGATGGTGCTGCGGCGTACGCGGCCCGGTGCCGCGCGGCCGTATCGTGTTTGGGCCTATCCACTGCTGCCGCTGCTGTTTGCCGCGGTGGCCTTTGGGTTTGTGGTGAATTCGCTGGTGAACGATCCGGCGCCGGCACTGTCGGCAGCGGCTCTGATCGCATGCGGTGTGCCTGCGTATTATTTTTGGCGAAGGAGATGAGTGCGATAGGATAGAGATTTGGAGGGTTGGCCGAGTGGTTGAAGGCGGCGGTCTTGAAAACCGTTAGCGGGGTGACTCGCTCGGGGGTTCGAATCCCTCACCCTCCGCCAGATCCGTTGCGCCGTTATTCCACGCTGCGGAACCCCACGCCAGAGACAATCAGGCCCAGGGTCCGAATGTCGCCTGGCATCTGAAAAGTCCGATCCACCTCGAGCGTCAGCACCGCGGACTCCCTTTCGATGCGGCCGGCCGGTGTTTGGATTCGTTGCACGCCCTTTCGAAGGGCAACCTCCGCAAGCACCTTCCCGTCGAGCGACACCGTCAGCTTTGCCGCCGGCGCCGCCTCCGGAACGAATACTTCCAACTCAATCCTGGCGTTGCCTGCCAACGGCTTCAACAACAACAGCCCTTTTCCGCTCATCCAACGATAGCGGTTGTCCTCAACGCGGTCGAAGCCGCTTACAATCTGAGCCTCCGCTTCGGGCGCATTCATCGGCAAATAGCTAACCGACGGCTTGCGCTGCGCCACGGTCTCAACCAGCAGCACATCCATCGGCCCGCGCCGCACATCGAACGGCAGTCTGCCGGCCTGCGCCGTGCTGTAGGCCGATTCGCTGTTCAATCCCGCCAGACGCAGCGGCACGGCCGATTGAATCGGAATCGACAATAGCGGGACGCGCATTCCAGCGGTGAGGGGAAAGCCCACCCACTTGCTGGACACCACAATATCCCCCGGCCGCAACGCCTGCCCTCGTTCCAGGGCGACGGCCCCGGCCGATTCCGCATAATGGCGCAGCCCCATCTCCGCATTTACGAAAACTCGCTTAAATTCCCAACTCTTTTCCAGACTGGTGACGGCCCGCCGGTAGCCGTCCCAATGATCGTAGTTCGCTAGTGCCATGCCCATTGCCAGCATGGTCTGCATTCCGGCAAAGCCGGCAATCCACCCCGGCGCGAGCCGGTTCGCCATCAGCAGCGCGACAGGCAGCGCCAACGGAAGCAAGTAGCGGGCAGATCCTGCAAAGAACAACACCAGCGCCGATGCAAAGAAAAGCAAAACCCATTGGGCCAGGAAATCGCGCCGCCATCGAAGGCAACACGCGACCGCCGCGCATCCTGCCGCGACCGGAATCACTCCCAGCAACGGCCGGTAGAATGCCAGCGGCAACGAGGGGAAGACCATCGTTCCCAAATGCGTCGTCAGGGCGACAGCGTTGCGGATCTTGTTCTCCAGGGAGTGCAAATTGTATCGCGTGAAGTAACCCGCCAGCACTTCCGCCGGCAGTTGCTGCGAACTCAGCCGCTCGAAGAGCTGATGGGCTCCCAGCGTCGCCGGAACCACCAGCAGCGCTGACCAGCCCAGCTTCCAATCGCGAGCCGTCCGCCACAGATACAAACCCAACAGCGGCATCAACAGCACCGCTTGAAATGCCATCATCGCCGCCAGCGCCATCGTCAGCATCGAGGCGGCCAGCCGCACGCCGGACCGCGCGTCCGCTGCCTGCACGAAAAACGCCACCGAAGCCAGCCAAAAAGCCAGAAAGGGAACATCGCTTTCGAGCGAATTTCCATTAATGACAAATGCCGGCGTGGCGAGAAATAGCAGCGTGCCCAATAGCGGATGGCGGCAAAATCGCCGCGCCAGCGATAGCGCTGCGAAGGCTGCGATCAGCGAAAACGCAATATATACGGCATGAAACGCCGGCTCATGAATATCGCCGGTTGCAGCCAGCAGACCCGCCAGCACCCAAACGTTGCCAGGCGGATGCGGATGTCCGCGCATACTCACTTTCTGCCCTTGAAATAGGAACTCCAAATGGCTCGGATGCAACGGGTTGGTTTGAGCGTATTGCGCCGCGCGCAGATAGTCGGCATCGTCGCCCTGCACGGCTTGATCGAGAAACGGCACCCGCAGCAGCAGTACAAAGAACAGAACTGCCAGCGAGGCGCGCAAAGCGAATCCCTAGTCCGCGGCCTTGTTGACCGCGGGCTGCGGCTTCCACCGCAACACCGGTTTGCGCGCCGCCGTCGTTTCATCCACCCGGGGCGTGCGCGTGTGATACGGGGCTTTCAGCACAAAAGAGGCATCGCTCTCAACTTCCTTGGCGATGGCGATCATCGCTTCGATGAAAGCGTCCAACTCCGCCTTGCTTTCCGTCTCCGTCGGCTCAATCATCAGCGCGCCGTGCACAATCAGAGGGAACGCCACCGTGTAAGGATGGAAGCCGTAGTCGATCAGCCGCTTGGCGATATCCATCGTCTTCACGCCCTTGGCCGCCTGCCTGTCGTCGCTGAACACGCACTCATGCATGCTCGGGTTGGTGTACGGCAGATCGAAGTAAGGCTCCAGTGCTTTGCGAATATAGTTGGCGTTCAACAACGCATCCAGCGTGGCGTTGCGCAACCCCGGCCCTCCGTGCGCCATGATGTAGGCCAGAGCGCGGATCAATACGCCGTAGTTGCCGAGAAACGCCCGCACCCGTCCGATCGACTGGGGCCGGTTCTCATCGAGCCGCAGCATTTCGCCGATGCGCACCACCCGCGGGATAGGGAGAAAAGGCTCCAGGTGTGCTTTGACCGCAACCGCGCCAGCCCCCGGACCGCCTCCGCCATGCGGCGTCGAAAATGTTTTATGCAGGTTGAGGTGCATAACGTCGATGCCGAAATCTCCTGGGCGCGTAATGCCCACCAGCGCGTTCATGTTCGCCCCGTCCATGTACACCAGGGCGCCCTTGGAATGCATTAGGGACGTGACCTTGACGATGTCTTCTTCGAACACGCCGATCGTGTTTGGATTCGTGACCATCAGCGCCGCGGTGTCCTCATCGACCAGCTTCGCCAGCGCCTCCACATCCACCAGCCCCTTGTCATTCGATTTCAGATTCGCCACGCCATAACCCGCCAGCGCGGCCGTCGCCGGATTCGTTCCGTGGGCAGAATCCGGAATGATGATCTTCTTTCGCGGATTGCCGCGCGATTCGAGCAGTGCCCGGATGAGAAGAACGCCGGTCAGTTCGCCATGCGCCCCGGCGGCAGGCTGCAGCGTTACCGCATCCATGCCCGTAATCTCGGCCAGCGCCTGCTCCAACTCAACCGCAATTTTGAGAGCGCCTTGCGAGAGCGACTCAGGCTGGTAGGGGTGCGCCCAAGCCAAGCCCTCCGTGCGCGCCACAGTCTCATTCACCCTGGGGTTGTACTTCATCGTGCAGGAACCCAGGGGGAACAATCCGAGATCGATCCCGTAATTCCAGGTGGAGAGCCTCGTGAAGTGGCGAATCACTTCCACCTCGCTCACTTCGGGGAAGTCCGTGATCTCCTCGCGCGTATTCTCCGTTCCCAGCACCGCCGCGGCGTCGACAACCGGCACGTCCAAGTCTGGAAGTTGGTACCCCTTCTTGCCGGGGGAACTCATCTCAAACAGCAGCGCTTCGTTTTGGCTGATGTGATTCCGCGTCTTGCCCGGCATTAGAGGATTGCTCCCTTCACTTTGTCCATCTGCTCGCGCCGGCTCATTTCCGTCGCGCAGAGCAGCAGGCAGCCGCTCAACTCCGGATAGTATTTCCCAAGCGGCAATCCGCCTACAATCTTCTGCGAGAGCAGCGCTTCGTTGACAGCTTCCGGCGATTTCCCGTTCGTGCTCACAGCAAACTCATTGAAGAACGGACCGGAGAAGCGCAAAGGGAGGCCGCCGGCCAGGTAATGCGCTTTGCTCAGATTCTGAACCGCCAGTTCGCGCAAGCCTTGCTTGCCGTACACCGACATGAACACAGTGGCCATCAGCGCAATCAACGCCTGATTCGTGCAGATATTCGATGTCGCTTTCTCCCGGCGGATGTGCTGCTCCCGTGTGGACAGCGTCAAACAGAAAGCGCGATTCCCCGCCGAGTCTTTCGTCTCTCCTGCCAGCCTGCCCGGCAGTTGCCGCATGTACTTTTCCTTTGTCGCCACGATCCCCGCGTACGGCCCGCCGTAACTGGGCGGATGTGCGAACGATTGCATCTCGCCCACCACGATATCGGCCTCATGCGGAGGTTCCAGCAAGCCCAGCGATACTGCTTCGGCAAAAGAAAAAACCAGCAGCGCACCCTTGGAATGCGCCAATGCCGCGATCTTCGCCGTATCCTCAAGGCATCCAAAGAAGTTTGGCGACTGAATAATGACCGCCGCCGTCTGCGCGTCCAATTTCGCCGCCAAGTCGTCCAGATCGAGCTTTCCCGTCTCCGGGTCATAGGCGATCTCGGCCACCGGCACGCCCTGATACTTCGCGTACGTCGCCAGCACCGCGCGGTATTCCGGATGGACGGTGCGGGCCACCAGAACCTTGTGCCGGCCCGTAATGCGCATGGCCATCATCGCCGCCTCGGGAATCGCCGACGAACCGTCGTACATCGACGCGTTGGCCACGTCCATCCCTGTGAGTTGGCAGATCATCGTCTGGAACTCAAAAATGGTAGTCAGCGTGCCCTGCGCCATCTCCGCCTGGTAAGGCGTGTACGATGTCAGAAACTCACCGCGCGAAACCACTACATCGCACATCACCGGCCGGTAGTGGTAATAAGCTCCCGCGCCGAGAAAGCACGCATAACCTACGGCGTTTTCGTCTCCTCGCGCGCGAAACCAGTCAATAATCTCGTATTCGGATTTGCCTGGTGCTATCGACAGCGGACGGTCAAGCAGCACCTCCTTCGGCAAATGGGCATACAACCGCTCGATGGAATCCATGCCAAGCGTGGCGAGCATCTCCTTGCGCTCGGCGTCGGATTTCGGAAGGTAACGCAATGCTGAACTTACTCCCCTAAGTAGGCTTGATAATCCGCCGCGGTCATCAGATTGTTTATTTCACCAGGCGCGCTCAACCGGATCTTGATCAGCCACGCCACACCGTGCGGGTCTTCGTTGAGCTTCTCCGGAGCAGTGGCCAATTCCTCGTTCGACTCGACCACTTCGCCGGACACCGGCGAATAGATGTCTGACACGGCTTTGACGGACTCCACGGAGCCGATCGTCTTGCCCTGCTCCACCGCCGTACCTGGCTTCGGCAGATCCACATACACGATGTCGCCAAGCTCTTTCTGCGCGTGGAACGTGATCCCCACGGTGCCGGTGTCGCCTTCGGCCAGCACCCATTCATGCTCTTTTGTGTAACGGTAATTTTCCGGATACATTCTTTAGCTCGCTCTTTTATAGAAAGGAATCGGCCGGGTGACGGCTTCTACCGGCTGGTTACGAATCATGATCTGGATTTCGCGCCCGGGTTGCGAATTCTCCACCGGCACGTAGCACATGCCGAT
Source organism: Bryobacterales bacterium (assembly GCA_016789755.1). GTDB lineage: Bacteria > Acidobacteriota > Terriglobia > Bryobacterales > Bryobacteraceae > CADEFT01. The sequence goes on along the minus strand of JAEUQG010000327.1, from coordinate 15,842 downwards.
ATTCTTATGCAGCGTCGGGGCCGGGCCGCCGCTGGTGACCCACCCCGCGGGTTGGCCATGGACAAACACTTCATACCCATCGCGTCCGATCCCCCGCGTGGTCATCTCGAATCCCGTTAGGATGCGCGCGATACCCTTTTCCTGCTGGGCCAGTAGCGCCGCACGCCCGGCGAAATCGCCTTTGTCGAACTTCACGATCCGCCCCAGGCCTGCTTCCAGAGGCGAAATCGTAGCCGTGATCTCGTGGCCGTAAAGGGCCATGCCTGCTTCCAGACGCAATGTGTTCCTCGCGCCCAACCCGGCGGGTTTGATGCCGAATTCCTCGCCCGCCGCCATGACCTTTTCCCAAACCGCCGCAGCATCCGCCGCGGGAAGATATGTTTCCACGCCGATTTCCCCGGTGTACCCCGTCCGCGCAATTCGCGCCGGAACCCCGGCAAACTCCCCGTCGGCGAAATGGTAATAACGAATCTGCGCCAGCGGGACCGCCGTCAGCTTTTGCGCCGTCTCCAGTGCGCGCGGCCCCTGGATGGCCAGCAGGGCGTACTTCTCGCTCGCAAATTCCACTTGCGCGTCGAACTTGTTGTGCTCAACGATATGCGCGTAGTCCTTTTCCTGGTTTGAGGCGTTGACGCAGAGAAAATAATGATCGTCGGCGACCTTGTGCACCAGAATATCGTCGACGAACCCGCCATGCTCGTAGAGCAGGGCCGAATACTGCGCCTGCCCCAGCTTGAGCTTGCCCACATCGTTCGGAGTAACGAAGTTCACCAGCGCGAATGCCTGCGGCCCGCGGATCTCGATTTCGCCCATGTGGCTGACATCGAAAAGGCCTACCGCGCGGCGCACGGCGTGGTGCTCCTCGATGATTCCGGAATACTGCACTGGCATGTCCCACCCGCCAAAATCGACCATCCGCGCCCCCAGTTTGCGGTGCGTGGCATTCAGCGGAGTCTGTTTCAGGGAACCTGCGGCGTGTTCGCTCATGAACTCTTCAATCTAGCACACGGGGGATCTCTTACAATGGGAGAACTCATGACGCAGCGTCCACACCAAGATGACGATCCGCCGCCCGTGCTCGGAACCTGGCCGCGCGTCTACGCAGTGGTGCTTCTCTATCTGGCGGCGCTCATCGCTACTTTCTATTTGTTCGGGCGGACGGTAACCCCGTGAGCACGCTCGATTGGCTGGTGCTCGCCGGCTGGATACTCTTCACCGTTTGTTTCGGCCTGTACAAGGCGCGCGGCGGCGCCACCACGCACGATTATCTGCTGGCCGGGAAATCCATGCCCTGGTACGCCATGGGTCTGTCCATCATGGCCACTCAGGCCTCCGCCATCACCTTCATTTCCACGACCGGACAAGGCTACGCGGACGGCATGCGTTTCGTCCAGTTCTATTTCGGGCTGCCGCTGGCGATGGTGATTCTGTCCATGACCGCCGTCCCCATTTTTCACCGCTCCGGCGTCTACACTGCCTACGAGTATCTCGACAAACGCTTCGATCGAAGAACCCGCTACCTGGTGAGCATCATCTTCCTCCTGTCCCGCGGATTGGGCGCCGGAGTTGCGCTCTATGCCCCAGCCGTGGTGCTCTCTGTCATCCTCGGGTGGCCGGATCAGGTCACCACCGCGGCCATGGGAGCTCTCGTCATCGTCTACACGACCCTCGGCGGCGTCAAAGCCGTCACTTGGTCCGACGTGCAACAAATGCTGCTTATTTTCGCTGGGCTGATTCTTGCCCTGATCCTAGCGGTCTCGCGATTTCCGGAAGGCGTGTCTGTCGCCGACGCCGTGGCCATTGCCGGAGCGGCGGGCCGCATCAATCCCGTCGTCACCGGCTTCGATTGGAACGACCGTTACAACCTCTGGAGCGGCCTCATCGGAGGAATGTTCCTGGCCCTGGCCTACTTCGGCACCGATCAATCGCAGGTGCAACGCTACCTCACCGGCAAGTCCGTCGCCCAGTCGCGACTCTCCTTGATTTTTAACGCCATGGCGAAAATCCCCATGCAGTTTTTCATTCTGTTCATCGGGACCATGGTCTTCGTGTTCTTCCATTTCGAGCGCCCGCCGCTGATCTTTCAACCCGCCGACCAGCGCAAGCTCGAAGCCTCGCCGCGCTTTTCCGAACTCGACGGCCGCTATGGCCAGGCGCACGCCGAACGCAAATCCGCCGCCCTGGCCTTCGCCGCTTCACGGACGCAACTCGACGAATACCGCGCGGCACAGAAGAAGATCGATGCGGTCCGCGCCGACGCCGCCAAGACCATCGGTGCCGCCAGCGATACCAATTACATCTTTCTCAGCTACGTCATCCGTTACCTGCCCGCCGGCGCGGTCGGCTTGATCATCGCCGTGATTTTCGCGGCAGCCATGTCCACCATCTCCGGCGAAGTGAACTCGCTCGCTACGGTGACCATCATGGACCTCTACCGCACGATGCGCCCCGGCACAAGCGATTCATCGCTGCTGGCAGCCTCCAAAATCGCCACAGTTTTCTGGGGCATCTACGCGGTTGCCTTCGCCGGATTCGGAGGCAGCCTCGGCTCTCTCATTGAAGCCGTCAACATCGTCGGTTCCCTCTTTTACGGAGGAATGCTCGGCGTGTTTGTGCTCGCCTTCTATCTGCCCCAGGCCTCCGCGCGCGGCGCGTTCTGGGGCGTCATCGCCGGTGAAGCGGCTATCTTCTACTGCTTTCTCTTCACCGGGATTTCCTTTCTCTGGTACAACGTCATCGGCTGCGCCGTTGTCATCGCCGTAGGTCTGCTGCTTTCCACTACCCGTCATTCAGCCCGCCCCTAAGTTCCTCGGAAAGCGGTACACGGAATTGCGGGATTTCTGTTGCCGATGCCGTTACTTGCTGATACAATTATTAACAAATTGAACCGCGCATGTTAACGGGAGTTCACAACTTGCTTTCAGATTGCGCCGGCAACCAACCGGTGGATGCTTCCGCTATCGCCTACTTGATTTCACTCCACAATCGCTGCCGGTTCTGTGCGGTTCTTCACGAATCCTCGCTTCATTCCTCCGGCCATGGCGGGGCCGCCACGGCCATCCGCACGCGCGCGTTCGACAGCATCAATCCTGCCGGTCTCAAAGAGGCTGTGCTCTGGAGCTGCACCGGCTTCGGCAGGCCCAAGCCTGATTGGGTTGCCGCGGCGTACACAACTCACTTCACCAACCGGGTGGCCAATGCCGTTGCCCTGCCGGCGCCGCCGGGACTCGCCCCCAAACCTCTGCGGCGCTGGATGGCGCACCGAACCGCCGGAGCCTCCCTGTTGCGCCCGGCGGCGAATCCGGTGTTGCCCGCCGGGTTGGCCGCCGTTGTCGCTCATCGCGTGCACACCCACGTCTCGGCCTGGCGAGGGGAAGACCCTGGTCCGAATCGCGGGTGGGTGGAGAACTACCTCGCCGACCTTTCGCTCCCCGACCGTGCCGCCGCAAGGCTCGCCCTGCTCACCGCGCTGGCATCGCATCAGGTCGATCATCTGGTGCGCGAAGCCTTTTGCCACGCTGCCCCGGATTCCCTCGACATTCTCTCCGTCATACGTTGGGGCGCGTCACTGGGCGCGCGACGAGCGATCGATTCTCTGCAGTCCGGAGTTGTCATTGCCGCCGCCTGAATCTTACAATCGGAGCAATATGCAGCCTGTCGAAGCGCACACGGAGGAGTTGTTGCGCATGCCATGCCTTTGCGCGACATTACGCCGCGCCACTCGTGTCGTTACTCAACTTTATGAAGAGGCCTTTCGTCCGCTCGGCCTCACCGCACCGCAGTATACGGTGATGGCGGTTCTCACGTTCGGCGGCCCGATGCCCCACACTCGTCTCGGAGAACTGCTCGCCACCGATGCCACCACGCTTACGCGCACTCTCCAGTTGATGACCCGCAATGGATGGATCGAAACGGCCACCGGGCAGGATCGGCGCCAACGCATCGTCTCGCTCACCGGCGAAGGTGCTGCCATCTTCGAGCGGGCAAAGCCCGTTTGGCAAGCCGTGCAACAGAAACTCTATCAGGCATATGGAACTGCCGAATGGAGCCGCCTGTTCACACTGGTCGACCGGGCAACGGAGGGAGCACTGCACGTTCTTGGCCCGACCCGTTAACGGGCCGTCATCGGATTCGCCGATTGAGCACCGGCAAGCAGGGCAGGAGCGCGAACACGATCAGCGAAAGGTAGTAGGCAGCTCCGGATATCGGGTCGCGCTCCTGCAGGTACTGCCGCACGGTCATCCCACGCAGGGTGAGCACCAGACTGAACTCAGCGGCCAGCAATAGCGCCCAGGCAAGAAACCCCATAGCGAGGCGGGGGCCAAACGCCTCAGCCACATCGAAACGGCGGCAGGCCCACCGCGCGGCCCAATAGCAGACCAGCAGCATCGCGGGAAGCTCCACCAGCTCGGCCCATCGCTCACCCAGACGGGGCACGAGCAATAGGATGCGCAGCGGACCCAGTACGAAGCCCGCACCGAAAACTAACATGAAGTAGCCGAGACCGGCTTTTAAGATCGGCATGAGCTATCGCTCAGTCATATTCTCGCCTGTTCCACACGGCAGATGCGATGCCGGGCAGCCCCGAAAAACGCCGAGGCAACCGGCGTTGCGTTTTGATATGCTCTAGAGCCTGAATGATGCAGAACAACTTATCGGAGATGGATTTTCAGCGCTTCTGGCGAAGACTGCAACAGATCGGCCTCAATGCTTACGAAGCGCGTTCCTACATGGTGCTGGTCGGCCATCCGCGTTTCAAGGCGCTGGAACTGGCGGCCCGCGCCCACGTGCCGCGGCAGAAGATCTACGAAGTATTGGACAGCCTGGTGGAGAAGGGCTTCGCTCAGGTGGTGCAAGAGAAGACCAAGCTGTTCTCCGCAGTGGAGCCCAGTCTCGCTGTGCCGGCGTATCTGCAACGCCGCCAGGCGCAGATGGAACGCGAACTTACCGAGCAAGGACGGCTGGCGGGAAGCCTCATCGACGACCTGAAATCCGCCTATTCCGAAGGACAGGAGGGTCGGGGGACGCTCGACTATCTGCGTATCGTGAGTGAACCATCGCAAAGCGGCGCCCAGTATCGCACCATGCTGCGCGAAGTGCAGCGCGAGTATCTCGAATTCAGCCGCCCGCCTTATGCCGTCGATCCCCTCGATGAGCAACTGGTACGCAGCGCCCGTGAACGCGGTGTCACGTGCAGGCTGCTGTTCGAGCGCGACGGGTTGGATGAGAATCACCATGCCCGCCTGGCCGAGTACGCCGCCGCCGGAGTGGAAGTGCGGCTTACCGATTCGCTGCCCATGAAACTGGCGCTTTTCGACGGCAAGCTGGGGTTGATTGCGCTGCTCGATCCCGTGATCACGAAACCTTCGTGGACCTCAGTGGTCTTCGATCACGAAGGGATGGGAGAGGCAATGAAAGGGCTCTTCGACGTCCATTGGAAGCGGGCCACGCTGGTCAATCTTCCAGAAACCGTGGGTAGTCTTCCCTGAGCAGCCGCGACAGCGCACGGTCGGCCAGCAGCCGGCCTCCGGTCTGGCATTTCGCACAGTAGTTTGTCTCATTCGACGCGTAACGGATCCGTTGCACCTTCGCGCCGCACACCGGACACGGTTGCCCGTATCGGCCATGTACCGCCATCTCGGGGCGAAATGCGGTCACCGCTTCCGGAAAGCCGCCCGCTGCTTCCGCGCGCAATCGCTCCGTCCAATCGAGCAACGTCTGGCGGACCGCATGAAACAGCGTCTCCACTTCACCGTCGGTCATCTTCTGCGTCAACAGCATCGGACTCATCCGGGCCCGGTGAAGGATTTCGTCTGAGTAGGCATTGCCGATGCCGCTGAACAAATCGGGGTCGGTGAGGGATCGCTTCAAAGTGTGGTTTTCCTTGCGCAGGGCCGCGGCGAATTCCACCAAGGAGCATTCCAGCGGCTCGACTCCCGCGCGCCGCATGTTCTCCACGGCCGCCTCGCCGCGCGCCAGATAGAGCGAAGCCCGGCGTTGCGTTCCGGCTTCGGTCAGCACAAGGCTGCCGTGAGGGAAGTCGAGCGCCAGAAGAGTGCTGCGGCTTCCAATGGAAGCGCCGCGCTTGCGCCAATGCAAGCGGCCGGCGATCATCAGGTGCAGTACCATCCACAGATCGCCTTCAAAGCCGATGGCGATGCGTTTGCCTAAGCGCCGTAGCCGCTCCACGGTTTTGGCGTGGAACTCGGCAACCGGGGGATCGATGGAGCGCAACAGAAATGGGCTGGGACCGAGGCGGACGGCCTCGACGCGCTGGCCGAGGATCCTGGCCTCAAGCGCCTCCATATAGATGGCGATGTCGGGCAGTTCCGGCATGTTCAGGTTGTATTGTACGCTGCCGCGGCGGTTGGCCGAAGTTGCGGTGCGGTATCATCGAGATTAGCCACGCAAAACGCGGATGTGGCGGAACTGGCAGACGCACTGGATTTAGGTTCCAGCGCCTTCACTGGCATCGGGGTTCGACTCCCCGCATCCGCACCAACTTCACCGTAACCCGCCGCCGGTAGCCTGCAGAATCTCAATCGCTTCATTGCGCACGTCAGCGTTCGCGCTCCCTGCCGCCTGCTGCAGGTACGGCCGCGCCGACAGCACATCGCCGCTGGCAGCCAGTGCCGTTCCAAGCCCCAGCAAGGCACGATCGTAGCCCGGACGCGCCTGCAACGCATCGCGATAGTGCTTCATCGCTTTCCGCCACTCCCGCTTCCGCGCAGCCAGCGTGCCGAGCGTTTCATGGGCCTCTGCCATGCTCGGCTGATACAGCACGGCCATCTCGAATTGGCGCTGCGCCTGATCGAATTCGCCGCGCACGGCGAGCGACAACCCATAGTTGAATCGCGCCACGGGCTGCTTCGGTGCGAGGTGCAACGACGCCTGGAAATGACGGTCAGCCCGCGCATAATCCTTCTGCGAGCTATAGAGATTGCCCAGGTTCGAATGCGCCTCGGCGTAGTCCGGGCGCAGACGGATGGCCTCCTCTAACTCCCGTTGGGCGCGTCGCGGTTCGCCCAATTCGAGCAACAACTGGCCCAGCGTGTTATGCGGCTCGGGATAATCGGGGTCGGCGGCAATCGAGGCTTCGAGTGCCGCGACAGCCTCCTGCGCGCGGCCCGCTTGCTGCAGCGCGCGTGCCAGTTCGTGCCGTGAAACTGCGTCCAGGGCATCGCGCGCCACGGCTTGCTGGAGCGCGGGGATGGCCCCCGCGAAATCGCCTTGGGCGGCGAGCGCGGCGCCGAGCCCGCGCATTGCCGGGGCATACAAGGAATCCTGGGCCAGCGCCCGCCGGAACGCTTCAACTGCGCGTTGCGGCTGTCCGCCGGCGGCATAGGCTTGTGCCAGATCGTAGTACGGCTCGGGCATCTTCGGCCCGTGTTTGGCAATCGCCGCTTCCAGACGGGGAATCCCTGCCTTCACATTGCTGCCGTGCACTACCTGCGCCGCGGCCAGCGCCATCTCCAACCCCGGCACGCCGGCTGTGGGATAGTAGGCAATCACTTCCCCGCGGTAGGCTTCCGACGCCGGTCTTTCCGCCCGCGGAGCCAACGCATTGGCCGGGCCGCGGCGCCCAATCCGATGATCGGTCATCACGCCGTGCACCACATCTTCGGTCCGGCGCTTGGGCATGTGGCAACCCGCGCAATCGGGTGCGGGCGCGTGCGACGAGGCGTGGCAATTGCGGCAAACCGCGGCGTAATGCTTCACCGCTTCTGCGCCCCGCGGCGCTTTGTGCGGATCGTGACACGTAGTGCAGGTCAGCTTGCCCTCGGATTTCAGGTAGCAGGCGGACTGGCGAAGCCGGTAGACCGACCCGACAATCTCGAATTTCTCATCGTGCCCCGTGCCGCGCGCATGATCGAAGTGAAACACGTAATCGGAGAGCGGTTCTCCCGGATTGTAGGAATAGACCGCCCGTCCGGTGCGGGTGAGAGCGTTGGGTAACTCGAAGCTGGTGGTTTCCAGGTGGCACTGCATGCACACCTCCATTTGCCGCGAGGCGGGCAGCTTGCCGGGATGCAGAATGGCTTCCCGAATCTTCGCCGGCTCGGCTTTCCTGGAAGCGCGCTCGACGTGCTCTCGCCCCGGACCATGGCAGCGCTGGCAATCGATACCTTCCGGCAGCGAGGCTGGAAAGAACGGCTCTTTGCCCGGCAAATCGGCCCCCGCTGCCACTGCCGGATACCCGTTGTGGCAGAACATGCATTCGTGCGTGATGCGCCGCCGGAAGTCCTGATGCTGCGCGTTGTCGAACCCCGGGCTCATCGCCAACACTCCACCCTCCTCCGCATACCAGGACACGGGCAATTCGATCAGCCGGTTCTGCGCCGTGCGGTGGACATAGCTGCGGGAGTGATTGCCGGAGCCCATTACATAGTGAATCTCACGCTCCACTACGTTCTCTTCTCCGCCGCCTGGCGCGTCCTGATGGCGCCGCAGGAAGAACCGTCCCTCGCGCTGCAACAGGTTGTAGGTGCGGCCGGAAGCCTTGTGCAAATAGCTGGAGTCGAACTTCTCCACACTCATCGTTGCCGCAGTGGCTTGGTAGAAGGAACGTCCCATTCCCGTCAGCCGGTACGTCTGGGCAATTTGCGGGTGGCAGGACGCGCAAACGTTCCCCGCAACATAGGGCGACGCATTGCCGGCACGGGAGGAGGCTGTCTCGCGCGGGCGCGAGCAGGCTGACAGGAGCACAAGAAGTAGTAGGACGAGGCGAACGGGCACTGTCTTTCGTTGTACCGGAATGTGCCGTGAGCATTCAACCAGGCAGGTTCCTGCGGGTGCCCGGCGGCACACCTCTCCTTTGTTCGGCGGTGTCGCCGGGCACGAGACATTCGGAGCTCTTTCTTGGTTATTGATGGCGCAAAACACTTGCGAAACGGCTCACTCTCGGAAACAATATTAACCGTGCCATGACGATTACTGACATGTTGCAGCAGTGGGGCTCGGGCGACCATGACGCCCTGAACCGGCTGATGCCCATCGTCGAGAAGCGGCTTTACGAGTTGGCCGAATACCACTTGCAACGGGAAACAGCGCCGGTGCTGCAACCGACCGAACTCCTCCATGAGGTGTACCTTCGGCTGAGCGAATACGAGCAGCCCAATTTCCGCGACCGCAACCATTTCTTCGGGGTCGCTTCTTCGCTCATCCGGCGAATCCTGGTGGACCTCTCCAGGCGCAACAGGGCGGCAAAACGGGATTTCACATTACTGGTGGGCGCCATCCCTCCGGACGCCGCCGATTCCACCGAACCACTCGATCTGGCGGAACTCGATGCCGCCTTGGACAAACTGGCGGCCCTCGATGCCCGCCAGGCGAAGATCGTTGAATTGCGCTACTTTGGCGGCTTCTCCATTACGGAAACGGCGGCCATGATGGAGATCTCGCCGGCCACCGTGAAGCGCGATTGGGACGTAGCCAAAGTCTGGTTTAAAAGGGAGTTGCGTGGATGACGCTCGACCCGCGCCGGTGGGAAAGGGCAAAAGACATCTACACCGAAGCCTGCCGCTTGCCGGCGCCGGAACGGCAGAGCTTCGTCGAACAGCAATGCGGCTCCGACGCCGCGTTGCAGGGTGAAGTGCTGAGCCTGCTCGCCTTCCATACAGCCGCCGGGAGTTTCCTCGAAACCGGGCCCAACGTTCCCAGTGCCCCGCAACGGATTGGCAGCTACCGCATTCTTTCCCCCATCGGTTACGGCGGCATGTCGGCGGTGTACCTCGGCATGCGCGACGACGGGCAGTTCGAGAAACGCGTGGCCATCAAGATCATGAGGGCAGGCATCTTCGGTGGCGAGGTCACGCGACGGTTCCATAGGGAAAGGCAGTTGCTCGCCGAATTCGATCATCCACACATCGTGCGGCTGCTCGATGGCGGAGTCGCCGCCGACGGCCGTCCGTACCTCATTCAGGACTTCGTTGACGGCTACACGCTCAGCGAGTGGCTGCAGCGGCAGCAGCCGGACGCCAGGGAGCGGCTGCGTCTGTTTGCCGATTTGTGCAAAGCGGTGGATTACGTGCACAGCCGGGGTGTGGTGCATCGCGATCTCAAACCGTCTAATGTCCTGGTGACCAACCAGGGTGTGGTCAAACTGCTCGATTTCGGCATCGCCAAACTGTTGGACCATGCCGGCGCGGATCAGGCTGGCACGCTCACAGCGCAGATGTTGGGCACTCCGGCCTATGCCTCGCCGGAGCAGATGATGGGGAACAAGGTGGGCCCGGCATCCGATATCTACTCGCTCGGCCTTGTCCTCTACGAGTGTTTCACCGGCCGCCAGGCGCGCCAGTCTTCCGGCTGGCACGAAACCATGCGCCTGCTGGAGAAAAAGCTCGACCTTCGGGAGTTGCCGGCCGATGTGGCCGCCGTAGTAAAGCGCTGTACGCAACCAGCGCCCGAAGCGCGCTATGCCTCCGCGTCCCAGTTGCTCGGGGCCGTCCGGGCGCTGGAAGGCAGGCCCCGCGACGTCCCCGGCACAAGCCGGTTTTGGCGCGTCAGCGCCGCAATTGTGGGCCTGGCGGTGGTGGCGGCTGGGCTCCATCGGATGCGCTTGCAACCCCCGGAATCGACCCTTGCCCCGCATCGGAAACTGGAGGGCGAGTTGCCGTCCTTCTCGCCCGACGGCAGCAAACTGGCCCTGATCGATATACCTAAAGACAAGGGCCGGCGGCGGATAAAGATTCGGAATCTGATGACCGGCGAGGAAAAACGCTACTCCCTGGGACAGGCGGTGAAGTGGTCGCCCGACGGTGCTAAGTTGGCCTTTATTCGCAGTGCCGGCGAGACACTGACGGCGGTGCTGGTGCTCGATCCGGACAGCGGAACCGAACGAGAGATCCTCCGCCGTCCTGCTGTCGATTCCAACTTCTCCTCAGCCATTGCCTGGACCGCCGATTCGCGCGCCGTGATCACACCGATCCCGGAAAGCGGAGGCCGGGGCCGGTCTCTCTGGGCCATCGATATCGCGACGAACCAGCGAACACGGCTTACTTCGGCCCCCGCCGGCATCTACGGCGACATCGACGCCGCCATGACCGCGGATGGCAAGCGATTGGCTTTCGTGCGCGCCGAGGCCGCCAATATTTCCGATGTCTACTGGAAACAAATCGGCACCGGCCCCGATGGCCCTGTCCATGCAATCACCGCGGACCGGCGCCGGATCGAGGGCGTGGAATGGATGCCGGGCGATCAGGAGGTCGCGTTTGCATCCAGGCGTTCTCTGGCAAAGTCCGCGATCTGGAAAGTGGCTGCCGCCTCGCAACCGGTGGAGCCGGTGCTGCTCGGATCCGAGGAAGGCGACTGCGCTTATCCATCGGTGGCCCGCACACTACAAGGCACGCTGCGGCTGGCCTACTGGCACAGGCGGCGCGAGGCGAACCTCTATGTGCGCGATGCTCCGGACTACTCTCGCGACCGGCCAGTTGCCTCAGGCCCCCTCGAGCGCTATTCGGCCAGTATCTCTTCCAATGGCGAACGCATCGTATTCAACGCTAACGAGACGGGCAACTTCGAGTTGTACACCACCACCGGCCAGGGCGCTCCAGCGATGGAATTGACGGCGATGAGAGGTCCCTACACTGGCTCCGGCCAGTGGTCGCCGGATCTGCGGCGGATCGCCTTTGAGTCCTCCTTCGGCGCAAATCGCGACGTCTTTATCATCCCTGCTGAAGGTGGCTCGCCGCAGCGCTTTACCACTGATCCATCGAACGAGGGCCGGCCATTTTGGTCACGCGACGGAAAATGGATCTACTTCCGTTCCAACCGGTCCGGAATCGGTCAGATCTGGCGCAAACGCTCGGATGGTTCAGGCGAGGCAGTGCAGATCACACGCGGCGGCGGTGTCGATCCCATCGAAAGCATGGACGGTAAGACACTGTACTATCTCAAATCGCAGAGCGATCCGGGTATCTGGAGTGTCCCCATTTCCGGCGGCGAGGAACGAATGCTCATTCCTGGCGTTCTTCTGGAGCAATGGACTGTAACTTCACTCGGCATCCTCTATCTGGACCGGCTGGTGCACGCGGTGCACACGCCGGTGAAGGCCTTCGATCCCGCGGGCGGAACGGCCCGCGTGCTGACGGCAGTGCCTTGCGCGAACTATTGCGTCCTGTTTACGGCCACGCCCGATGGAAAACGCTTGCTCTGGGGAGCTATCGAACGGGACCAGAGCGATACGCGCCTGGTGGAATTGCCTTGAGTTGACAAGGCGCCGGCATCTCAAGCCGAAGCGACGGCTTCCATCGCGGTCTCCGGCGCCCGGTCCTTTTGGTCGTCGAAGAAGGCGTACAGCGCCGGAAGCACGATCAGCGTCAATTGAGTTGACGTGATCAATCCCCCGATGACTACGATGGCCAGCGGCCGCTGCACCTCCGATCCCGGTCCCGTTGCAAAGAGAAACGGAACCAGTCCCAGCGCCGCGATTGTGGCGGTCATCATCACCGGCCGGAAACGCTGCATCGCTCCTTCCACAATCGCTTGCTTCCGGGCAACTCCGGCCTGCCGCAGTCCTCGGATGCACGATACCAGCACCACCCCGTTAAGCACGGCGATGCCCCACAACGCAATGAAGCCGACCGAGGCCGGCACCGATAAATACTCACCCGTGAAATATAGGGCCGCGACGCCGCCCATCGAAGCGAAAGGCAGCACCAGGATAATCAATGCGGCAAATCGTACCGATTGAAATAGCAGGAACAGCAGGAAGAAAATTGCTCCGATGGTGATGGGCACAATCACCATCAGGTGACGGCGGGCGCGCTCCATGTTCTCAAACTGGCCGCCGTAGGCGAAGTAGTAGCCGGACGGAAGCTTCACTTTGCTCTCCAGCGTTCTCTGCAACTCCGCTACGAAACTGCCCAGATCGCGGTCGCGCACGTTGACCCCGACAACCACACGGCGTTTGCCCATCTCGCGTTTGATCTGAGAGGCGCCGTCCAGCAGTTCAATCCGCGCCAGGCTCCCCAGTGGCAGTTGCGCTCCATCCGGAGCGTTCACCAGAATGCCGCGCAGGTCGGCGGCGTTGTCACGGTAACGTTCAGGCAACCGCACAACGGCCTGAAAGCGCCGTTCTCCCTCGTAGATCTCCGTTGCCGCCTTACCGCCGATCGCCGCTTCGATCACATCGTGCACATCGGCAACGTTCAGTCCATGCCTGGCGATGGCCTGCCGGTCGATGGTCACGGTCAGACTCTGTTGCCCCATGACTCGATCCACCTTCACATCCGCCGTCCCGCGCACGGCGCCGGCGAGTCTCGCCACCTCGGTGCCCTTTTCAATGAGTGTCTGCAGATCGTCGCCGAAAATCTTCACAGCCACATCGGCGCGAGCGCCGGTGAGCATTTCATCCACTCGATCGGAAATCGGCTGCGCCATGACGATGTTCAGCCCTGGCAGCGAAGCCAGCTTGTTGCGGATTTCGTCCGCGATTCGCTCTTGCGGCCATTCCTTTCGTTTCTCCATAGGAGCGAGGTTCACCATCGCGTCGATTTCGTTGTAGCCCGCCGGGTCAACAGGCGATTCGCCGCGTCCCAACCGCGTTACTACGCTGGTCACCCCGGGAACCTGTTGAACAAGCTTCTGCGATTCCATTTCCATGCGCAGGGATTCCTCAAGCGAAATCTGCGGAACGCGGTCCGCGTTCGGCGACACCGTGCCTTCCTTCATCTCCGGAATAAAAGAAGTTCCCAGATACGGGAACAGCGACATCGTTGCCGCAAAGGCGCCGACTGCCAACAGCACCGTGACCTTGGGGTAGTGCGTGGCGAAGTTGAGAAGCACCACATACGGCTTCTTGAGAAGCCGCACAAAAATCGTCTCGTGCTCATTTCCACCGCGCAACAGGTAGGCGGACAACACCGGTGAGAGCGTCAGGGAAATCACCAGCGAAATCGCCAGCGCAATGGAAATGGTGTAGGCGAGCGGGGCGAACATCTTTCCTTCCATGCCCTCCAGCGTCATGAGCGGCAGGAATACCAGGATGATGACGCAAATACCGAAAATTACCGGAGTCGCCACCTCCAGCACGGCCTCCCTCACCAGTTTCAAACGGTCGGCCCGTGGATCGTGCCCCAGGCGTGCGAACACATTCTCCACTACCACCACCGATCCGTCCACCATCAACCCGATGGCAATGGCGAGCCCGCCAAGCGACATCAGATTCGCCGACAGTCCGATCTGGTTCATCGCCAGAAACGTCAGCCCCGGGGTCAGAACCAACGTCGCAATCACAATCAGGCTCGATCGCAGATCCCCAAGGAAGAGAAACAACACCACCACAACCAACGCGATGCCTTCCATCAAAACGCGGCTGACGGTAGCCAGCGCGGAATCCACCAGTTCCGACCGGTCGTAGTAAGGAACGATCTTCAACCCGTCCGGCAGCATCCCCCTGCTGTTGATCTCTTCCACGCGCTGCTTGACACTCTCCACGATCTGCTTGGCGTTGCCGCCGGCGATCATCATCAGAATCCCGCCGACGCTTTCCGTGTAGCCGCCTTTCACCATCGCCCCGTAACGGACCTCTTCGCCGACTTTCACCTCCGCCACATCGCGCACGAAAACCGGAGTGGCGCCCACCTCCTTGAGTACGATGGACTTGATATCCTCCACTCCCCGGATCAGACCGACGCCGCGCACAAGGAAGACTTCCGGGCCCTGAGGAATCATCCCGCCGCTCGAATTCGCGTTGTTTCTCGACAGCGCCTCATGCACATCGTGAATGGTCACCTTGTAGTAGCGCAGCTTGATGGGGTCCACCAGCACCTGGTACTGCTTCACGTAGCCCCCGGTGGAGTTGATTTCCGCCACTCCGGAAATGGAGCGCAGCAAGGGGCGCGCCACCCAATCCTGAACAATGCGGCGTTGTATCAACTCGTCCTTTGTCAGTGCCCGCGTCCCGTCTCCTGGGTGCTCGATGGTGTACTGATACACCTCGCTCAGCGCGTTCGACACGGGGCCGAGAATGGGGTTGATTCCCAACGGCAGCCGCGTGCGCACTTCGTCCAACCGCTCCCCCACTAATTGCCGCGCGAAGTACACCGGCGTGCTGTCGGTAAACACCATGGTCACAATCGACAACCCGGGCTCATTCTGCGACCGCAACTCCGTTAACCCCGGCAATCCCGTCATCCCGATCTCTACCGGAACCGTGACAATCCGCTCCACTTCATCGGGCGAACGGCCTGGGACTTCCGTCGCCACCTGCACCTGCACGTTCGATACGTCCGGAAATGCATCCACCGAAAGCCGGCGCGTGGCATGGATGCCCGCCGCTATCCCCATGGCCGCGAGAACGACAACCACCACCCGCTGTTTGAGCGAACCGGAAACAAGCCCGTCGATCATCTAAGACCCCTCGGCGCCACGCACCGCACGGCGGCGGCGCTCGTTGTTGAGATGAAACGCCCCGTCGAGGACCACGCGCTCCCCCGGCCGAACTCCTTCGAGCAGGACACGCTTGCCGGAGAACTCTTCGCCGAACTTCACCTCGCGCAGGGCGAACGTATCGTCGTTGCGCTGGACAAACAGGCATTCCCGGTTATCGTCGCGCACAACAGCCGAAACGGGCACTACCTGCGCCCGTTCCGTATGCTCTTTCAACTCCATCGTCGCGAGCATGGCAGGCTTCAATTTCTTCGCGTGATTGGGTACGTTCAGCCGAACCATCACCGTGCGGGTTTCCGGATTGACTGTTGCGCTCACAAACGCGAGCCTGCCGCGAATGGTCAGCCCAGGCAGCGCCGCGATCACGGCCTCTACTTCCTGCCCCAGCCGCAGATTGCCGGCATTGGCCTCCGGCACGTCGGCCACCATCCACACGTTCGACAGGTCCG
>JAEUQG010000323.1 GCA_016789755.1 Bryobacterales bacterium | reverse complement strand
TAGAGATGGCCCATAAAAGGTAAAGGCGGCCATCTCTGGCCGCCTGCTATTCGTGCGTATCTTACTGATACCGCTTCAGATATTCTGGAGCCACCCGCCGGGATTGAACCGGCGACCTGCTGATTACGAATCAGCCGCTCTACCAGCTGAGCTAGGGTGGCTCAAATCAGTATTCTCCCACAAGCCGGGGATCATTCGCCACAACGAACTACCAACTTTGGCTGTGATACATTAGGCAAAGAAAAAGCGAAGTGGAGATTCACGATTCCCAAATCGAGTTGCTGCGCCAGCGAATGGCGCGGATCAATGAGAAGTACGCCTCTGCTCCCGCGCCGCTGCCCCCTCTTGTCAATGAATCGGAGTCCAGGCAGGAGCGGTTTTGCGTCGAGGAGTGGCTGAACGGGGAGATCGTGGAAAACGAAGCCGGAACCCACTACCAGACCTTTCGGCGATGGGAACGGCACAGGCGCCATGGCAGCATCGATATTGCATCGCTAGCGGAATTGCCGCACGACTTGCTGCACGCGGTGAGCGAGGGGACCGTGCCCCATTCGCCTCCGCAAAGTTGGGCTTTTCTCGATACCGAAACTACAGGACTTGCCGGGGGCACGGGGACCTACGCGTTCCTCATCGGGCTCGGATGGGTTGATGCGGCGGGTTTTCATGTGAAGCAGTACTTTCTGCGGGAACCAGGCGAGGAGCCAAGCGCGCTGGCGGCGTTGCAGGAAGACTTGCGGCCTTTCGATGTGCTGGTGACTTATAACGGCAAGACTTTCGACGCTCCATTGCTCGAGACGCGGTTTCGTTTGGCGCGGATGCGCTCACCGTTTGAGCGAATGGCGCATATGGACCTGTTGCATGGCGCGAGGCGATTGTGGAAACTGCGGTTCGAGAGCTGCCGGCTGATGGAGTTGGAAGGGCAAATCCTCGGCGTGGAGCGGCAAGGGGATGTACCCGGAGAGTTGATTCCCTACCTGTATTTCGATTACCTGCGTAAAGGAGAGATCGCCAGGCTGGTTCCCGTGTTTCATCACAATGCGATCGACATTCTGACGCTGGCATGCCTGACGGCAATCGTGCCGTATGCGTTTCGCGATCCATCGGAGGCTCGGCTGGCGCACGGGGCGGAGATGATCGGGGTGGCACGTTGGATGCGCAAGGCCGAGCGCCATGAAGACGCCGTGGCATGGATGCGGCAGGCGTTGACGCGGCGGCTGTCCGATGAGTTGACGTATCGCACGATGTGGGATGTGGCGCAATTGGAGCGCAAGCTGGACCGGCCGCACGGGGCGCTGGCGATGTATGCGGAGCTGGCACAGGCGCGCAATCCCTACCGCGTGGCAGCTCTGGAAGAACTGGCGAAGCACTATGAGCATCGGGAACGAAACGCCGC
The DNA here is from genome assembly GCA_016789755.1 of Bryobacterales bacterium. Taxonomy (GTDB): domain Bacteria; phylum Acidobacteriota; class Terriglobia; order Bryobacterales; family Bryobacteraceae; genus CADEFT01. Next base: position 4,164 of record JAEUQG010000323.1, on the reverse strand, counting down.
AATGGCGATGGAATTCACGCAACAGGCGCTGCGCCACGCCGATACTCCGGAACTGCGAAGGCGGGAGCAGCGTCTGGCGAGAAAGCTGGCGGCGCGAAAGACTGCGCGCCTTCTAGTACCATCTAATGAGTGGAGTTCCTGACAACTCAATTCCTCCTGGACATCCTGGCTATTGTTCTGATCGACCTGCTGCTGGCGGGTGACAATGCTGTCGTCATCGCGCTGGCGGTGAAATCGCTGCCGGAGCGCGAACGGAAGATCGGCATTACGGCGGGGGCGGCGTTTGCGGTGGTGCTGCGAATCGGGCTGACATTTTTCGCGGCGCAATTGCTCCAGATCCAATTCGTGAAGCTTGTGGGCGGGCTGCTGATCCTATGGATCGCGGTGAAATTGCTGGTGCAGGATGCGGACAACGACGAAGGGGGCAAGGAGGCATCGACGCTCTGGCAGGCGATGCTGTATATCGTGATCGCGGACATCACGATGTCGACGGATAATATCCTGGCGATTGCCGGGACGTCGAAAGGGAACGTCGGGCTGCTGGTTTTCGGGCTGGGGCTTTCCATTCCTTTTGTCGTGTTCACTTCCAACCTGCTGAGCCGGATCATGGACCGCTTTCCAGCGATTGTGTGGATCGGGGCGGCCATTCTGGGGCGTGTCGGCGGGGAGATGATCATGACCGATCCGTGGGTACACGTTACCTTTCATCCGGCGAAGTGGTTAGAGTATTTGGTGCAAGTGGCGTTGACCGTGGGTGTGGTGGCGGCGGGCAAGCTTCTCATCGGGCGCAGGCACCGTAAGCCGGTTGCCGTGCAAGCAAGCGGAGATTAGTAAACTATCCTTAATGACCAAGAACTCCTGGGCGCTGGTTTCTGGCGTCATCCTTGGCGGTGTGTTTGCCGCGGGCTATGTTTTGCAGGCGCAGAACGTTGCCGCAAAGCCTGACTTCGTGCGCGACGTACAGCCGTTGCTGGAGAAAAGCTGCGGCAATTGCCACGGGGCGAAGATGCAGATGGGGAACTTGCGTTTGGACGCGAAGGGCGCGGTCTTGAACGGCAAGGTGGTGGTTCCAGGGAAGTCCGCGGAAAGCACCTTGTTTCAGCGTGTGGCGGGGATTGGCGACCAGGCTCGGATGCCGATGGGGGCGAAGCCGCTCGATGCGGCGCAGATCGCTTTGCTGAAGAATTGGATCGACCAGGGTGCGGTTTGGCCGGATGGCGCGGGTTCGGCGTCTTCGGAAGTGAAACAGCACTGGGCTTTTGTCTCACCAAAACGGCCGGCGCTGCCAGCGGTGCGGAACAAGGGTTGGGTTCGCAATCCGATCGACGCCTTCGTGCTGGCGAAACTGGAAAAGGAAGGGCTGACGCCTTCACCGGAAGCAGATCGCGTGACACTGCTTCGGCGATTGAGTCTGGATCTCACCGGCTTGCCTCCAACTCCGGAAGAGGTCGACACATTTACGAACGACACATCCAAGGACGCCTACGCGAAACAGGTGGAGCGGTTGCTGCGCTCACCGCATTACGGGGAGCGTTGGGGCCGCCACTGGCTGGATGCGGCGCGTTACGCGGACTCGGACGGGTTCGAAAAAGACAAGCAGCGGGTTGTCTGGTTCTGGCGGGATTGGGTCATCAACTCGATCAATCGCGATCTGCCTTATGACCGGTTTCTGACGGAACAGCTTGCCGGCGATCTGTTGCCCAATGCCACCCAGGATCAGATTGTGGCGACGGGCTTCCTGCGCAATTCGATGATCAACGAAGAGGGCGGCATCGATCCGGAGCAATTCCGGATGGAAGCGATGTTCGACCGGATGGATGCGATCGGCAAGGCGATGCTGGGGATGACGATTCAGTGCACGCAATGCCACAACCACAAGTACGATCCGATTCAGCAGGAGGAGTACTACAAGCTGTTTGCGTTTCTGAACAACTCGCATGAGTCGAATGTTGCGGTGTACACGCCGGAGGAACACCAGAAGCGGGCTGAACTGTTCCGCAAGATTCGCGAAATGGAGTCGGGGATACAGCATCGCACGCCGGAATGGAGAGAGCGCATGGCGGATTGGGAGTCGAAGGTGCGCGGCGATCAGCCGGAGTGGATTGTGGTGAAGCCGGATATTGACGATATTTCCACGGGCGGACAGAAGTATCTGCCGCAGGCGGATGGATCGTTGCTGGCGGCGGGCTATGCTCCGACGAAGCACCGGGCGAAGTTCACCATCCAGACGGATGTGAAGAACATTTCCGCGTTCCGGCTGGAGCTGATGAACGATCCGAATCTGCCGTTGGGAGGACCGGGCCGTTCGATCAAAGGCACGGCCGCGTTGACGGAGTTCGATGTGGAGTACGCGCCGGTGACCGATCCGAAGAAAGTCACGAAGGTGAAGATGGCGCGGGCGACGGCGGATGTGAACCTGCCGGAACGGGAGTTGGAGAAGATCTATTACGACAAATCGAAGAACCGCCGGGTGACGGGTCCGGTGTCCTACGCCATCGACGGGAACGATTTGACAGCCTGGGGCATCGATGCGGGACCGGCGCGGCGTAACCTGCCGCGAAAGGCTGTATTCGTGGCGGAGCAGCCGATTGAGAATACGGCGGGCATTTTGCTGACGTTCTATTTGAAGCAGAATCACGGCGGCTGGAACAGCGACGACAACATGAATCACAACCTGGGGCGGTTCCGGCTTTCGATTACGGCGGCTAAGGACGCAGTGGCGGATCCGCTGCCGGCCGCTGTTCGGGAGATTGTGGCCAAGCCCGCAGCGGAGCGCACGGCGGCGCAGGTACAGGCACTGTTCGGCTATTGGCGCACCACGGTTCCGGAATGGGTGAGCGTGAACAACGACATTGAAGCGCTTTGGAAGCAGCATCCGGAAGGCTCGTCGCAGTTGGTGTTGAACGAGCGTGGAGCGATGCGCTCGACTTATCAATTGGTCCGCGGCGATTTTCTGAAGCCTGGCAAGCAGGTGCAGGCGGGGGTGCCGGCGGCATTGCATCCGCTGCCGAAGGGTGCGCCACCGAACCGGCTTGGACTGGCAATGTGGCTGACGGACCGCAATGCGCCGACAACGGCCCGGGCGATGGTCAATCGCATGTGGCAGGCGTATTTCGGAACCGGCATCGTAGCCACGAGCGAGGATCTGGGGCGGCAATGCGAACCGCCGTCGCATCCTGAGTTGCTGGACTGGCTGGCGGTGGAGTTTATGGATCGCGGGTGGAGTGTGAAGAACATGCACCGGGCAATTGCGATGTCGAACACGTACCGGCAGGCGTCGAAGGCCACGCCAGCGCTACTCGAAAAGGATCCCTATAACCGGTTGCTGGCGCGCGGGCCAAGGTTGCGGGTGGAAGGCGAGATTGTCCGCGACATTGCGCTGGCTGCTAGCGGACTATTGAACCCGAAGGTGGGCGGTCCAAGCGTGTATCCGCCCGCGCCCGATTTCCTGTTTCAGCCGCCGGCAAGTTACGGACCGAAGAACTGGCATGAAGAGAAGGGCGAGGACCGGTACCGGCGAGGCATCTACACGTTTCGCTATCGCTCCGTGCCGTATCCGATGTTGCAGAACTTCGATGCTCCGAACGGCGATTTCGCGTGCGTGCGGAGAACCCGGTCGAATACGCCGCTGCAGGCATTGACGACGTTGAATGAGCCACTGTTTCTGGAGACGGCCCGGGCGCTGGCCAGGAAAACGATGGCGGAAGGTGGAGCGACCGATCGCGAACGGATTGTCTACGCATTCCGGCGCTGCATGGCGCGTACGCCGAGCGATGCCGAGCGAGCGGAGTTGCAATCGCTGTTGGAGCGGCAAACACAACGCTTCGCGCAGGGAAAGCTGAATGCGTCGGAGTTGACCGGCGGGGAAGCTAATCCGCAGCTTGCCGGATGGACCGCGCTGGCCCGAGTGCTGCTGAATCTGGACGAGACGATCACCAAGGAGTAACCGGACATGAGAGCGAATACGACAGCCCGGCGCTGGTTTCTGCGCGATTGCGCGATCGGCGCGGGCGCCATGGCTGCGCACACCTTGCTGGGCGCTTCGACGAATCCGATGGCGCCACGAAAGCCCCATCACGCGCCCAAGGCGAAGAACGTGATCTTCCTGTTCATGGCCGGCGCGCCTTCGCATCTGGAGATGTTCGACAACAAGCCGCAGTTGGC
>JAEUQG010000321.1 GCA_016789755.1 Bryobacterales bacterium | reverse complement strand
GTTGCCAGCGAGTGATCCACAAACACATCCGCCGTCCGAGCCGCCTCCTCCTCATCCGTCCCCCACAGCGTCCTTAGAACCGGCAGCGTAATCCGCATATCCTCCAGCAGCACCGCCAGCCCCACGTACCGCTCCTGCATCGCCCGGTCATCCAACGCATCCAGACTAATCGCAAACACCTGCGGAATCACATCCGGATCCGCCGACCGCAACCGCTGCAACGCCGTATCCCACCGCGCCGCCGGCCTGCCCCGCAACGCCTTCCCCAGCATCGCCAGCGCCAGCGCCTGCCCGTTGCACTCGCGGATCATCTCCGCCGCCGCACCCGGCAACGGACGGCTCTCCATCGCCGCCGCCTTCGCCAGCACTTGCCGCGACTCCTCCGCGTCGAGCAACTGCACCGTCACAGCCTCTGCCCCCAACTCCGCCGCCACCCGCTTCTCCCGAGTCGTGAACAGCACCGTCGACCTTGGCGAAATGGCCCGCACGGCCTCCACCGGCGCCGCACTCCACACATCGTCCAACACCAGCAGAATCGCCTTCTCCCGCACCGCTTCCCGGTACGGCCGCTGCGAACCCAACGCCTGCGCCACCTGCCGCGCCCGCACTCCCGGCTCCACCATCGACTCGCGTCCCACCGTGAACCAGAACACTCCATCGGGAAACTCCCGCCGAATCTCACTGTCCTCGCACAGCATCTGTGCCAGCACCGTCTTCCCGATGCCCCCCATCCCTTCCACCGCCGTCAGCGCGATATGCCCGCCACGCCCCGCCAGCACCTTCCGCCGGATCTCCTCGAGCGCCGCCGGACGTCCGACCATGCCCGCCCCGGGAACCGGCGGCGTCAAATCCACGCGCGGCGTTTCCTCTTCCGTCCGGCCCAAAACGGACTCCAGCGTCTCGCGCCCAAGCGGCACTCCCTTGTGGCTCGACAGCGTCCGCAGCAGCCGCGCATAAGCATCGCGCCCAGGCCTGCCCCGCTGCCCCACAAACAACCGCTCGGCATAGGCATCGCGATGCAGGTCCCCGTGCCCCACATCGAAGAAAACCTTCTCCATCAGGAACCCGGAATCGTACCCCTCCAAGCGCCGCGCTAAGTCCTCCCGCGTCGGCGCCAGCGCCTCGGGGACATCGTCGTAGAACGGCATCGCATTCCGGTACCGCGCCAAACCGTTCTCCACCGCGCGCAGCCCGTCGGATAATCCTGTGCAAGCCAGGATATACCGCTCAAATACTCCCAACCTGCTCGCATCAATTTCCCGGAATTGCGCAATGACTTCCTTGAATTCGGCGGGCTTTACTTCATGATCTTTAACTTGAATATGATGCCGCACCGGACCGCGGAACCGCAGATCGATATCCCCGGAGCCCTCCAACATCAACTGCTCCAGTCCCTCGTCCAGCCACTCCCGCAGCTTGCAGGCGGCATAGCGGGTCTGGAAATCGAACCCCTTGGCGGCGATAATCCCGCCCATCATCTTCGGCGATCCCAACGAGCCCGCGTCCGGCATCGTCCCATCCTATCGCTACTCCAGCAATCGCGGAAGAATCTCGCCCGACCGTCCCCGCAGCGAACAGTCCACCTGCCCCGACACCGGAGTCTCCGCCGCATTCACCTCGATCGTCTTCGCCCCCGCCTGCTGCGCCACCTGGATCAACCCCGCGGCCGGATACACCAGCGCCGACGTCCCCACCACCAGCAGCACCTCCGCCGACCGCGCAGCCTGCTCCGCCTTCCGCCACACCTCCGCGGGCAGCGATTCCCCAAACCACACCACCCCCGGCCGCTGCATCGCTCCGCAACCACACACCGGAGGCAGCGGATCCAGGTTCGCCCGGTGATCCTCCACCGCCACCCCGCAACGCGTGCACCGCAGCGTCCAAATGTCCCCATGCAGCAACAGCGGGTCGCGCGAGCCCGCCCGCGCATGCAGCCCGTCCACGTTTTGCGTGATTAACGTAAACCCGGGTTTCGTCTGCTCCAGGGCCACCAACGCCTGATGCCCGGCATTTGGCTCGGCTTGCGCGATCAGCGACCGCCGCCAGTTGTACCACTCCCAAACCAACCGCGGGTCGCGAGCAAAAGCCTGCGGAGTCGCCAGATCCTCCGCCCGGAAATTGCGCCACAGCCCGTTGTTGTCGCGAAACGTAGGGATACCGCTTTCCGCGGAAATCCCCGCTCCGGTCAGTACGGCGACGCGCGTCGCCCGGCGAATCCATCCAGCCGCTGTTTGTTGCAAGCCACCATTTTCCATCATCCACGCTATTGGGTCTATTCCTTTTCTTTTGGTATGTCGATTGCACAAATAACGGCACGGGTGCGGCGGACCGGCACAACAGGCGGCCGCTGATCTCCCAACCCATTGTCATTCTGCGGCGCTCCGGCGAGAAGTGTGCGCGCCGCTTGCCCGAAGAGGTATCCGATGTTCGTCCCACTGCTGAAACTTGTTGCGATCGTTAGAGTTGCAGCCATTGGCGAAGGAGGCGCGGTTGCCGAAATTCAAGTGTTTAATCGAGTCCAGATGCCGGAGGCGATCATTGAGCGTGCCGTTGCCCACGCTCAGAAAGTATTCGACAAAGCCGATATTCCCGCAAAATTGAAGATCTGCCCCCATCCGAAAGACTCCACTCCGGAACAAAAATGTCCCATTGTGGAACATGCGTTCCTTTTAGGCATAGTGGGCGAGAATCGCGACTTGATCGTCCAACGCGACACCTACACTATCGGCTACACCCTCCGCACCACAGGGCGTAACAACGCCGCCGTCATCTGGCCTCGTGTCCAAAGCTACGCCCAATACCTTGGAATCAATGTGGATCTTCTCCTCGGCTACGCCATGGCTCACGAAATCGGACACCTCCTCAGTCCCATCGGACACCATTCCATCGGAGTGATGGACGCCGCCTGGGATCGCGATGACGCTATCGATATGGCTCGCGGCAGAATGGGTATCTGCGACCGCGATGCCGACCATATGCGACGCCACGTCGAACGTATGGCATCCGCGGGTGGGGCATTTCCCCACACTAATGAGGACCGTAGCGCCATGCAGCCTAGGGCTACCTATTGAAAGGTACTATCCGCCGCCCTTTTTGCTAGGCTTGGGGAGAGATTCCACCCAAAGGAGCTTCCTCATATGGCCGCCAAAATCGATTGGAGTTACCACCGTCCCGGTTGAACCACCTGCGGACGCACGCAAGAGTTTCTTGCGTCTCATAGCATCGCAACCGCCGAACAGGTGGATGCCCGGAAAAACACCCTCGGCCTAACCGATGCCTTATCCCTTGTCAAAGAGGTCAACGACATCTACGCCATGAAAGGCAAACGAGTCGTCCACTACAACCTCAAGAAAGAGACCCCCTCTGAGGCCGACCTCAAGGCCATACTCCTCGGCCCCACCGGCAACCTCCGCGCGCCCACCCTTCGCAAAGGCAAGACACTCCTGGTAGGCTTTGACGAGGAGACTTACCGCAAGGTATTTGCATAAGCCCGGTGGACCGCGAGCCCCTGCTGGCACAGTTACGTGAAAGGATTGTCGCCTTCGCGGCATCTCGTTACAGAAGGGATCTGGCCGAAGACATAGCCCAGGAGGTGCTCCAGCTACTGCATGCAAAATACGCACATGTAACCGAACTGACCGAGTTAATGCCCCTCGCACTTCAGATTGCGAGATACAAGATCATGGCCGGGGTCCGCACCGGCCAGCGCCGCGGCGAGCCTACCGCCATTCCGGTGGAAGATCTGTCCCTTCCCGCCGCCGGCCCCAACCCGGCCGAACTGGCCGAAAAGAAGGAACAACTCGCCCGCCTGAAGGCGGCCCTGCTGACGCTCGGCGAACGTTGCCGCGAACTGATGCGGTATAAGCTGGAAGGGCGCTCCTTTCCGGAGATCCAGAAGCTGTTCCAGGTCCCTTCCATCAACACGATCTACACCTGGGACTTGCGCTGCCGGAAACAACTGATGGAGAAACTGGGCGGAAGATGGGAGGTGGAACGATGAACGGTCCCAACCGGGAACCCGGCCGCCAAGGGCCGGAGCGGCTCCTCGGCGGCTATGCCACCGGCAATCTGTCCGAACAGGAGAAGCAGGAGTTGTTTCAAGCCGGCCTGCGCGACCAGAAGCTCTTCGATGCCCTGCTCGAAGAACAGGCCCTCCACGATTTGCTCGAACTCCCCGGCGCCCGCGCGGAGCTACTCGACGCGCTCGCCCCGCAACCGAAGGGACTCTGGACCCGCTTCCGCCAATGGATGGCCACCCCCGTCGGCTGGGGCGCCGCCGGCGCGGTCGCTGCCGCCGCCATCCTCTTGGCCGTACTGCTGCCCCGCCTGCCGCAAGAGCAACCCGGCTTGCAGGTCGCCTCGCGCCAAGAGCCGAAAGCCTCCGCCACGCCTGCGACCGCGTCCCCTCCACCCCCGGCTATCCCCACGCCTCCGCCCAGCGAAGCCCGCAAGGCCCGCGCCACGGTCGCCCTTTCCTCCGACGGCGCATCGAAACCCGTCCCCGCCGGCCAGGAGCGGGATGGCTCCGCCAATGAGGAACCAGCCCAGCGGGCCCGCATGGCGCGCAACCAGACGCAGCAACAGGCCGCATCCGAACTGCAGCAGGCCGCCCCGCCGCCGCAACAACAACAGACCTTCGATCAGCAAGCGCAGCGCCAGGATAGCCAGCAAATGCGGCCCCGCCTCACCGGTACCGGCCCCGCTGCACCCGCCGCCGCCGGCATCGCCGAGCAGCAGCAACCAGCCCCGCGCGAGGAAAAGGCCGCCACCCCTGCCGCGCCCCTCGACTATGCCCTCCTCAAGCGCAACGCTGAGGGAGGCTATGAGCCGGCCACCGTCTTCCGCGATGCCGATGCCGTGCGCATCCGCGTCACCGCCCGCCAGGAAGGTTTCGTCGCCCTCACCCGCCGGGGGGAGCCGAAGGCGTTAGTCAGCCCCATCGCCGTCCGCGCCGGCCAGACCGTGCAGTTGCCCGCCAGCGGCTTTCTCCTGCCCTCCAGCGAACCCTACCGGCTCGAGTTCCTCCCTGCCTCGCAGGTCCCGGGGGCGGTAGGCGTGATCGGCGGCTTCCGCCCCAGCGCCGCGCGCGCCAAGCAGGATGCCGGCAGCGTGATGAAAGACGCCGCGGCCGGCGCCCCGCTGGTCGTGGAGATCCTCATCAAAGGGAGTGGCAATTGAAGATCTACTTCGCCGGTTCGATTCGCGGCGGCCGCGAAGACCAGGTCCTCTATGCGTCCATCGTCGAACTGCTGCGGGCTCATGGCGAAGTGTCCACCGAACATGTCGCCGGCAGCGACCTAACCGAGAAGGGTGAAGACGGTCCGGACGACCGGTTCATTCACGCCCGCGACATGGTTTGGCTTGGCGGGGCCGACGCCGTCGTGGCCGAAGTCAGCACACCCAGCCTCGGTGTCGGCTACGAAATCGGGCGCGCCGTCGAAGCCGGCAAGCCTGTCCTATGCCTCTTCCGCGAAGGCCTCGGGCGCGTCCTATCGGCCATGATCGCCGGCTGCCCGCAGCTCGAAGTGCTCCGCTACCGGGACTGTGGCGAGCTGGCCGAGCCGCTGGGGGCCTTCCTTCGGAAGAGATCACCAACGCCGGCGGCGCTTGCGGAGCAGGATGCCCAGAGCCGGGGCAAACAACCAGAAGGTGGGTAAGTCCGGCGTCTGGCCGAGAAACGCCACCGGCAGTTGCGTCACGTCGCCTTCCGCCGACCGTCTTGCCAGGTTGCGGAAGTCCACCAGCAGGGGGACAGGAACGTCGAGAGACGGCATCGACTCCAGCGCCAAAGCCTGCGCCGGCCCCTCGGCCAAGCTCAACGCCCACACAATGGACTGATCCACCGTCGGGTTCGTCACTTCCCGGTACGCCGTGATGCCGGCGAACCCTTGAAGCCGGGTCTCGTGGTGGGAAGCGATGCTCTCCCAGAGGCCATTCAGCCAAAGCCCACCGCTTTCCGGAAGCAGCCCCGCCTCGACCCCGGCAGACGCCTCGCCTTCCACGCCCGTGCCGGCAATCACTGCCGGGTAAGCCGCGCTCCAGCATCCGGCCATCAGGCACCAATACGCGAGGGAAATCCATCGTGACATGGCCATTCTCTCCTTGCCTCAATTGCGGCCTGGCGCGCGGGGACATAGCGCAGGCAGGGGAGAATTACCTCTGATTATAAACCTTTCAACCCTCAAATGCTACTGTATTATGATTACGATTTCAAACTCGATTTCTTACGGGCAGAGTCATCGATTGACGTAAAAGGGAGACGACCAGGCAATCTCCGGGTCGCCTTCCGGGTTCTCCGGATCGCGCTGGAACACGCGCAAGTAGTAGTAGGAACGCCCGTCTTTCGGCGCCGTGTCGCGCCAGCGGAGCACCGCCTGCCGCGCATTCGGCCGCGTCGTGTAGACATACTTCCCATCCTTGACCACATCGATACGGAGGATCGTGTCCGGAGCATCGATGCTCGCCTCAATCTGGACCGGCGTCTTCGAACTCCACTCCTCGCCCGGCATGTGCCCCTGCGCGCTCGCCTTAACGGTGATCTCGTCGCTGGCGGCGAAGGTGCGCCGCGCATACATCGCATCGAGCACGCCTTCGCGGTTCACCCGCTCCACCCAAACTCCGGCCCACGAGTTATGAGTCGAACCATGATCGCTGAAGGACACAAAGCCGTAGGTATTCCCCTTGGCGAGCGCGTTCTGGGCGAAGTGCCCGTCTTCATCCACCTGCGTGGGGCCGCGCTTTTCCTTTTCCGGCAGGCGCCAGGCCTCATAGCTGCCGCGCGCGCCCTGATACATCTCCAGTAGACAATCGAAGCGGGCGTTGGGCCAGTTGAAATCGGCCAGCGGCCCGGCCCCGAACGTATGTGGAACAATCACGCTCTTCTGCCCGCTTTGCGACAGCACGTTCGCCTCCCACCACTTCCACATCGCCGGAGGCAGATTATCGTCGCCTGTCTTCGAGGAACGGTCGATCGGACGCAGAGGCGCCCCGCGCTTGAGGAACAGGACGTTGCGATGTCCGCCCGGGCGTTGCATCGAATGCTCATAGCTGTAGATGCCCGTAAACACGGGATCGTGGGTAAACAGATCCACCGCCTTCTGCGTGTACCACCACTGGTAATCGCGCAACCCGTCGGTCCACTTCGGATCGACGACATTGTGATCGGAGGTGCCCAGAAAGTCCAGTTGCGCCGCATCCAGCGCGTAGCGATACGTGTCCAGCACCGAAGCATCGACTCCGCTGTGGCCCCGTATGTCCGTATGACGGTGGCAATCGCCAAGCAGCAGCGTATAGCGCTTGCCGGCCACGCTCATCGTCGCGCGCACACGGCGCGCCGCAGGCGCCCCAGCGGCCGGCAGTTGCGCCGCCCGCAGTTCCGCTTTCGCCGCCCCGCCCCCGTTGCCCCATTCCGACACATAAGCGTTGTAGTGCAGCGCATGCAGAACATCGGTGGGAACAACCTCCGGGGTGCGTCCGTCGCTCGCATAGCCGATGGCGATGCCGCCTCCAGGCAATCGCGCGAGCGAAGCCTGCTGGGAATTGTGGCCCGCGCTCGAAGCGATCTGATAGGGCTGCTGCCATTCCCCGCCCGACAGGCGCGTCACGTAGAAATGGAAGATCTCGCGCGGACGGGTTTCCGTCCAATGGCGAAACACCAGCACCAACGACCCGCTGCCGTCGAAGGCGAGGTGCGGCAATTCGGCATAGCGCAACATGCGCCCGCTGAACTTCCCCGACACCGCCGGCGAGACCTCCTGCACCGCCCCGGCGCTCACCACACGCAGTCCCAAGCCGCGCGAGAAATGCAACCCGCGGCTGCCTTCCACCGCACTCGATCGCGAGTAGTCCTTGCCCCAATTCACACCGCCGTCGTCCCAGGCCACCCACGCCCGCCCCTCCCGATCGACAGCCACGCTCGAATGAAACTGAGCGCCCGGCTCGGTGGTTACCGCCGTCACGGCCCCCGGCTTGCGCCCATCGAAGGCGGCGAGAAACACGTCGTAGTTGCCGTTCTTATAGGAGTCGAAGGAAACCCATGCCATACCCTTTTCATCGAGCGCCACGGCGGGTTCCCATTCATTCGACGGCCATGTAGTGAGCGCAACTTCGGCAGACCATGTGTTGCCGCTCAGCCGGCGCGCGTAAATATCGGAGTTCCCCGCCCGAAACGATTGCCACACCACGGTGACGTTGCCCTGCCCGTCGCTCACCGCGCGGGCATTGATGTCGGAATGGGGGGCACGGCTCAGCGGCGCCGGCTTCGAAGCCTTGCCCTCCGGCCCGATTTGCGACCAGTACAGATCGAAGTTGCCGTTGGACTGGCCGCTCCAGATGGCGGCCACCGAATCGCCACGCGCGGCGAGGGTTGGCGAATAGTGGTCCCAGTTGCCGTCCGCCAGCTCAATCGCTTCCCCCCATTTGCCTTGCCCATCGCGCCGGCGCACCAGCACGCGGTCGGCGTCCTTGTCGTTCCATTCGACGAAGGCGATCCAGAGCGCGCCGTCGCGCGTGACGGCAATGGCGGGAAAGTCGGATTGTTTGCCTGCGCTGCCGGCCGCTGTTCCGCCGATGGTTCCAGCCCAGGCCGCTCTCTGACCGGCATCCACCGGGCCTTCCGGATTCACCTCGGATTTCTTCGCGCGGTTGGCCCGCTTCTTCTGCTGCGCTGCAAGACCGGAGCCCATCAGCAGCATGGCAACCACGCTCAGCGACAAGGCGAGCGCGCTTCGGCGGCGGTTCATCGGGGTTCTCCTTCGCCATCCGGATGGGTCGTCCATCCAATGGACACCAGTGGCCGCGCTTGCCGGCGCGGCTCGTTGTCAGTCGAAATCGAAGGCGCGCTTCGGCGGCGGCTCATCCGGGTTCTCCTTCGCCTTCTGGAAGAGGTCATCGAACTTCTTGGCCAGCACGTCCTTCTGCACCTTGTGGGCAGCCAGGGAGCGCTGGAAGGCGTCTTCGCGGCGCTCGGCTTCCCCCTTCTGATGCTGGACGGCGGCGCCGAAATCCTCGAAGGTCTTCGGCTTCTCCTTTGCCTTGTGATGGAGGACGGCGCCGGTGGCGGGATCGATGCGAAGGGAGGCTTCGCAGCAGGGGCAGACGATATCGAGAGGGGCGGAAGACTGGGCCATGACGATCAGCTTATCGAAGGCTGGGGGGCGGCGCCACTCAGGTGTTTCCCTCAGTACTATCCCCGCACCTGAGATCATCGGCTGCACTCATTTCTCCCCCCCCTTTCCGCATCGGTTCGATTCCAATTCCTGCGGCGACCCACTAGGGTGGAAAGTAGGAGAGAAGTGTCATGCTGCGAGCGGCGATTGCCTGTCCTGATGCTGAGTTGGCCAAACGGCTCCATGCTCTGCTGGTGGAAATCAGCGGAGTCGTGATTGTGAAATCCGTTGGAGATTATCCGCTTGGGGAAGACCTGGGCCGGCTGATGAGAATGCACGTGCCGGAAGTAATCTTCGTGAGTGTGGAGCGTTTGGAATCGGCTTCGGAGTTGGTGAACACGGCCACGTCGTTGTTGGACGGAGTGCAGTTCATCGCCGTCGGGCGTCATGCCGATCCTTCCGCCTTGTTGCAGTTGATGCGGCTGGGCGTGCGTGAATTTCTCTCCCACCCCTTTGAAGAACGGCCGTTGATCGAAGCGCTGGTGCGCGTGAAGGATATCCTTGACCGCAAGCCGGTCAAAGCCGATTCGACCGACCGCGTGTACGGCTTTCTGCCCGCCAAACCCGGTTGCGGCACGACCACGATTGCCGTGAATGCCGCGGTGGCGGCCAGCCGAATCGCCGACAGCCCCTCCCTGCTCATCGACTCGGACCGCGTCAGCGGAATGGTCCGCTTCCTGCTCCAGTTGGACAACGAATACAGCCTGCACGACGCCCTGGAGCGGGCGCTGCATCTCGATGAGAATCTGTGGCCGCAACTGGTGGCGAAGTTCGGGCCGCTCGATGTCATCCATTCCGGGACGCTGCGCACGGGCGAGGAGCCGGACGAAGGCAGCACCAAGCACCTGCTCGATTTCGCCAGGCGCAATTACGGCAACATTTTCATTGATTTTCCGGGCATTTTCGACAAACGGGAATTGGAAGCCTTGCACGAATGCAAGAAGATCTTTCTGGTGGTGACGCCGGAAGTTCCCAGCCTGCACCTGGGCAAGGAGCGGATCACGTTCCTCGGCAAGCAAGGGATGAAGGACCGCGTGGAGGTGCTTCTGAACCGCCACCCGAAGCGCCCGGTGCTGCAGTTGGAGAGCGTGTCGGAGATTCTCGGAATGCCCGTCCACATGGCGTTCGGCAACTACTACCAGGAAGTGACCCGGGCCTTGACTTCGGGGCGTCCCGTAGAGCCGAACTCGGAACTGGGCGGCGAGTACACGCGCTTCGCCCGTTCCGTGCTCGACAAGCGCGTGGCCCAGATGCAGCCACAGAAGAAGAAGACGGGCAACCTGCTGTCGCTATTGCCGGGGTCGCTGTCGATGCTGACCGCTGCCAAGAAGCCGGCAAACTGAGTACAGTGGAGGGGTGAAACCCTCGAAGATCCTCCGTCGCGACTTCGCCAAGTTGCTGCCCGCCGGTCTCGCTGCCGCCCGCACGGCCCGCGCCGCCACCGCCAATATCGCAGTTTTCCCCGACGAGCCCATCGCCACCGTGAGTCCGCTCGTCCATGGACATTTCATCGAGCATCTGGGCGGCGTCATCTACGACGGCATCTGGGTGGGCGAAGGGTCGAAGGTT
>JAEUQG010000309.1 GCA_016789755.1 Bryobacterales bacterium | reverse complement strand
GGGCGGATTTATACGATGCCCGTTGGGCGGTGGTTTGTGGTGGGGGCGTGAGATTGCGGGGGGGGGAGGTGCAGCCGGGCTACTGAAAAAGCAACTGAAAAAGGCTTGTCAACAGTGAGGAAGGGGACTATACTGCTGATCGGAAACACCCTATTCGGGGTTGTGGTTGGCAGATCGGGGGTGCGCGATGCAAGGCGCACGAATTGCCGCGATCTGCGCGACCCTGCCGTTGTGGCAAGGCCTCGTAGTTGCGGCCGTGGGCGTCACGGTGGACGCCAGAGCCAATATTTATACAGCCGGGCGGAGTACACCCTTTAACGGAGTGTTGCCGCAACATGTGCGGTTTGCGGCGGGTGCGGGGAAGACGCTGCGGATCTTGAATACGTCCGGTGAGGTTGGGTGTACGAAGACCGATCCGATGCATGGTGCTGAGGGCGGAGTGTGCCTGGGGCGGACGCAGACGAATATCTACTCTTTGCAGGGGATTTCGGGAATCCGGCACGATGGGAAGACGCTGTTTCTGCTGGGTGTGTTTCTGGACGACACAACTCCCGCGGATCCGGCGCCGGCGGTGGTGAATTTCACGGGGAACGATGAGGCGGCGGTGTATACGCCGCTGCTGCGGCAGACGTTCTTTATCGGCGACGGGAAGACGAGCGGGGGAGTGGTGCAGCAGTTTCGAGTGCCGGCGACGGCGACGCGGCTGTTTCTGGGATTCGCCGATGGGGGGTATGTAGTGGGGGTTCCCGGGGCGTATGAGGACAACGCGGGGGCGATAACGGCGGAGGTGGATTTGGGCGGTGTAGCTTTCTGCAGTCAGGGGGTGGAGCCGGCGGAGATCGCAATGGCGGGTGCGGGAGGTGTGGGTACGGTTCGGGTGAACGCGCAAGGCGGCTGCGCGTGGACGGCGGTGAGCAATGCGAGTTGGATCACGGGGGTGACGCGCGGGGCGTCGCAGGTGGATTTCGGTGTGGCGGCGAATGCGGGTGGGACACGGTCGGGGACGCTGACGGTGGCGGGATTGACGGTGACGGTGAATCAGACGAGCGGGGCGGTGGCGTGCGTGTATGCGCTGGGGGCATCGAGCGCGAGTGCGGCCATTGGCGGGGGGACGGGTAGCGTGACGGTGACGGCGATGGGCGGATGTCTGTGGACGGCGGTGAGTGGGGCGGGGTGGATTACGGTGACGAGCGGGGCATCGGGGAATGGGACGGGTGTGGTGCGGTATTCGGTGGAAGCGAATGCGGGGCCGGCCCGGACGGGCACCTTGACGATTGCGGGGAGGATGTTCTCGGTGTCGCAGGCTGGGGGGGCCTGCACGTATGCGATTGCTCCGGAGAGTGTGGCGTTTGCTCCGGCGGGTGGGGATTATGAAGTCGCGGTGACGGCGGGGAGCGGGTGCCGGTGGACTGCGGTGAGTGGAGCTGGGTGGTTGAGTGTGGTGTCGGGGAGCGAGGGATCGGGGAATGGGCGGGTGGTGTTGCGGGTGGCAGTGAATAGTGGAGGGCAGAGGACGGGGACGGTGACGATTGCGGGGCGCGTGTTTACGGTGGTGCAGATGGCGGCGGGGTGTGTGTATACGATTGCTCCGGAGAGTGCGGTGTTTCCGCAAGAGGGGGAGGATTACGAGGTGGCGGTGACGGCGGGGAGCGGGTGCCGGTGGACGGCGGCGAGTAGTGCCGCGTGGGTGGCTGTGTTGTACGGTGGGGAGGGATCGGGGAGCGGGCGAGTGGTGTTGCGGGTGGCGGTGAATCCGGGGGCGGAGCGGCGGGGGACGGTGACGATTGCGGGGCGGACATTCACGGCGGTGCAGAGGGGGACGGGCGGGTGCTCCTATGCGGTGGCGCCGGAGAGTGCCAATTTCAGTGCGTATGGAGGGACGGGGGAGATAGCGGTGACGGCGGGGAGCGGGTGCGGGTGGACGGCGACGAGTGGCGTGGGGTGGATGGGGATTCGAAGCGGGGCGTCGGGGCAAGGGGGAGGGCGAGTGGTTTACTCGGTGGCTGCGAATGCGGCGGGGCAGCGGGTGGGATCGCTGACGGTGGCGGGGCAACGGATTACGGTGACGCAGGCGGGTGCGCCGGCGGTGGGACAGGAGCCTCCGGAGATCACGCAGGGCGGGGTGGTGAACGATGCGGACCTGACGGCGGTATTCGCTCCGGGGAGCGTAGTGCGGATCTATGGGGAGTTTTTGTATCGAGGGACGCGGGATTTCGGAACGCCGCCGTATCCGGTGGAGTGGGAGGGGCTGACGGTGGAGGTGGTGGATGGGGCAACGATGTGGCGGGCTCCGTTGCTGTTGCTGAGTCCCTTTCAGATTGTGGCGCAGGTCCCGTACGAAGTTCCGGCGCGGGTGGTGCAATTGCGGGTGAGGAATACGGTGGGGGTGAGCAATGCGGTGGGGTTGGAGATGTGGGAGTGCGCTCCGCGGGTGTACACGGGGAACGGGGGAACGGGCGCGGCCTTTGCGCTTCGTGAAGGCGGGGTTGTGACGGATGCTGCGCCGGCTAAGGGCGGGGAAGCGGTGGCTGTATTCGCGGTTGGATTAGGGGCGGTGAATCCGGCGGTGGCGAGCGGCGCGGCGGCGGGGCGGGATCCCTTCCACGATGTCGTGGAGCGGGTGACGGTGAATCTGGACGGCAGGCCGGCGGAGTTACTGTATGCGTATCTTCTGCCGGGGTTGGTGGGGATTTACGAAGTGGACTTTCGGGTGCCGGAGGATGTGCGGGAAGGATGGCTGCCGCTGTCGATTGCGATGGGCGGGCATGCCTCGCAAAGCGGGGTGACGTTGCGGACGGCATCGATGTGGCGCGATGCGGCGACGCTGGTGCTGAGCGCGGAGGGAGGGAGCGCATCGGGAGGCGGGGTGACGATCACGGCGGGGAGCAGGGTGTTCGCGGGCCGGGTGGAAGTACGTGTGCAACGAGGGGCGAATGCCAATGCGGTGCGTTTGGCGGGCTTGCCGGCGAGCACGGCGGGGCCGCTGCGGTTGACGCTGGAGTCCGAGGCGGCGCTGGATGCGAATGGGACGTATGTGCGCATGAAGAAGGTGGGAGATGAATCGCGCGAGGCGTGGTTCCGCGGGGAGGTGAGCGGGAACCGGGTGACGATCACGTTGCCGGCGCGGGTTGGGGCGGAGACGAAAGCGGCGCGCGGGGCGGAGGAAGCCGAGGAGTTGTTGCTGGAGTTGATGCTGGGGATACGGACGACGGGGCGAGGGCGGTTTGAAGCGCTGAGTACGGATGAAGCGGGGGAAACGGCGGCGGCGCATGTGTTGAGTTCGCTGGAGGGGGCGGCGGCCTTCGCGGCGCGGATAGGGTTGGGGCCGCTGATGGAGCAGGCGTTGGGGACGGAGCCGTTTGCGGTGCAACTGGCGCCGTGGGAGGCGCGGTATGCAGCGACGGCGGAGACCATCGATGGATGGAAGGACGGATTCCCGCAGATGGCGGACGCGCGCGATGCGGGGATTCTGTTGTCGTCGCCGTGGAATGAAGGCAGGTATTCGTTGAAGGTCGTTTTGATCGGGGAGCAGCCAAACCGGCAGACGCTGCTGCCGGGGCACATGCTGCTGCATGCGGCGATGAACATGGCGGAGCCGGGGCGGAAAGCGGCTAAGGAATGGATGTGGCTGCAGGAGGCTGTCGCGGTGCTGTATGAAGACGCAGCGGAGGCGGGAGTGATGCACGCGAATCTGCTGTTTCCGGGGAACTATCGGGGGTTGGAGCAAGAAGAGGGCGGATTGGAAGCGCGGCAAGTGGGACGCGGGGCATCGATGTTCGTGACGCATCTGATGGAGGGGGGAGGGGGGCAGGCTCTGGTGGGGAATTTGTTCCGGACACTGCGGCTGCTGTATGACCGGCCGGTGGGGGCGTTGCGGGCGGCGTTGACGGGGCCGGGGCTGGAGCGGGAGTGGGTGGAGTTTGCGGCGGCAATGATGCGGCGTTACGACAAGGTGCAGCTTGCGGAACTGACTTCGGACTATTTGAGGGCGGGAGTGGGGACGGCGGAGCGGCAACGGGAGTTGTACGATTTGTCGGCGTCGCTGGTACGAGTGGCGTTGCCGGCGGATCTGCCGACGGATACGAAGATCTTCGTAGAATTGGTGAGCGAGGATGAAAAGCCGGTGGCGGTGGTGCGGCGTCTGGAGGGGGCGGCATCGGTGGACCGGTGGGATGTGCGGGCGAATGAAGGACGGCGGCAGATTACCGACATTGACTGGAAGCGCGGGGAGCAATTGCTGGTGTCGATGGTGCAGCCGCGGTTTGGGGAGGTGAACCGGAAGACTCGGGTGACGCTGCGAGTGGTGCTGGAATCGGAGACGCAGCCGGTGGAAACGAAGGCTCCGTTCGAGGTTGCGCCGGACCGGGCGCAGATTGGATTTTCGGCTCCGATGTTTTGCAACGGGCAGCGATGCGGGGTGGGCTACTACGACACGAAGGGGGCGGGGGCATTGGAGAGCGTGGGGCAGCGGCTGGAGATGAAGGCGGCGGGATTCACGGTGAGCGCGCGCTTCGATCCGTGGACGAAGCTGGCGTCGTTCTCGATGGTGCACACGCGTCCGCTGTATATGTCGGAGGAGCGGGTGACGGTGGAGTTACGGAACGTGCCGTGCGTATGGAACCGCGATTCGCACGCGCAGTGTTCGGTGAGCCGGGCGGAGTTCGATCCGGCGGTGTACGTCGCGCGGTATGAACTGGTACAACTGGATGCAACGGGGAAGGAAGTGGGGAGAGGCACTCCCGACTGGAGCAGGATTACGGCGGCGTTTCCGGTGGACATCCTGTTCAAGCACCGGCAGGACCCCTAGCGGTTATTTGATCCTTTGGAGGAAGGAAGCGATGATACGCGTTCGATCGATGCGATTCAGCGAAGAGTTGGGCCACCAGTTTGTGGCTCTGGTAAACAGACTATTGCCCGCGGGGAGCCGGTTCGAATTGAACCCGATCCCGCGGTTGGAGTATGTGGACGTCACGCCGAGCATTGCGTTTCCGGCGGGGTCGACGCACGTGCGGGAGCATATCGGCGATGCGGCGTTGGAGATTAACAGCGATGCTCCGGGAGGGACGGGGGCGGAGGAGGTGTGGAAGCGGCGGTTCCGGGATGAGTTGCGGGAACTGGTGCGGGTGACGGATCGCACGGCGACGGTGGAGTTGGTATCGGGGGATCAGCGGACGATGGTGGGGGAGTTTCGATTGCGGACGCTCGATGTAGACGATTTGGCGAGGATGCCGGCGATGATGGCGGCGTCGGCATTGATTCATGAATTGGAGGAGCAGACGCATCGCGGGGATCATCCGTGGGAGGCGCCGGCCTTCGATTCGCCGCATGCGCAGGCGATGCTGGTGGAGCGGCGGGTGACGGGCGGGGAACGGGTGGAGGATTTGGAGTTGCGGCATCCGCCGAACGCGGATGTGACGACGGTGTCATCGTCGCAGCAATGGATCTGGTGGGTGCCGTTCCGGACTCGCGATGGCGGATTGTGGGCGAACCAGATGGAGATGGTGGGACGGAATGTGCTGCGGGCGCGGCTGGGACGGTATTCCGATGCGGGGAGTTACCGGGAGGCGTTTCAGGCGATGATTACGAACCGGCGGCTGGCGGTGACCCGGAGCAGCCGCTGAATCAGAGTTTGATCCAATCGTAGGGTTTGCGGTATTTACGGGTGAGCAAGGCGGAGGCTTCCGGAGCGTTGCGGAAGTCTTCGCGCTGGGCGTCCCAGTGGAGTTTGAGTCCGGTGCGCATGGCGATGTTGCCGAGCAGGGCGATGGAAGTGCCGCGGTGGCCGATTTCGATATCGGCGTTGGGTGATTTGCGGGAGCGAAGGCTTTCGACGAAGTTGAGGCAGTGGGCCTTGGTGGGCTCTTCGACGTTTTCCCACATGCGTTTGACGGAGGGGGCGCGTTTGCGGGGGGAGGGGGTGGGGGCGTTGCGGCGTCCGGCCATGAGCGGGGTTTCGGGTTCGGGGAAGATTTCCCAGCCGATGCGTTCGGCGTAGATGGTGGCTTCGGTGCCGTAGAAGACGATGCCGTTAGGCTGATCGGAATCGCCGCGGGCGTTGTAGTAGCGGTGGCCGGGAGTGCGTCCGCCCATGCCGTGGCCGTTGAGGTTGGATCCTTCGTAGGTGGCGATGAAGTTGTCGTACTCGTAGGTGACGGTCATGAAGTCCGGGGTTTCGCGGCCGTCTTTGACGACGTAGAGGCCACCGGAAGCGGAGACGGTGCGGGGGGCGGTGACTCCCATGATTTGTTGCATGGTGTCGAGGCGGTGATTGCCGAAGTCGGTGATGTAGCCGCCGGAGTAATCCCAGAAATAGCGATAGGTGCCGAGGAAGCGGTGGGGATTGAATGGGACTTTGGGGGAAGGGCCGAGGTACATGTCCCAATCGAGGCCATCGGGGACGGGTTCGTTGGGGCGGGTGTTGAGGGGGAGGAGGGTGTGGTTGGAGTAGTTCCAGATGCGGACGAAGCGGACAGGGCCGATGTCTCCGCGCTGGATGATTTCGGCGATTTTCCGGAAATGCGGGGCGGAGCGGTGTTGGGTGCCGGCCTGGACGATGCGGTTGTGTTTGCGGGCGGCGTCGACCATGAGGCGGCCTTCGCGGATGGCAAGGGAGACGGGTTTTTCGACGTAGACATCTTTGCCGGCCTGGCAGGCGAGGATGGTGGCGATGGCGTGCCAGTGGTCGGGGGTGGCGATGTGGACGGCGTCGACGTTTTTGAGTTCGAGGAGTTTGCGGAAATCGGAGAAGGATTTGGCGTCGGGGCCGGCCCATTGGCGGGCTTGTTCGGCGTTGGGCTGGTAGACGTCGGCGACGGCGGTGTAGGCGACGTTGGGAGCTTCGCGCATGGAGCGGGCGACGCCGCGTCCGCGTCCGCCGCAGCCGATGAGGGCGATGTTGACGCGGTCGTTGGCGCCGAGGACGCGCTGGGCGGAGAGTGCGGTCATTCCCAGACCGGAGGATTTGACGAAGCTCCGACGTTGCATGAGGGAGATTGTATCAGCGGCGGGAGAAGAAGAGGATGGTGTGGAAGAAGGTGGCGGAGAGGGCTCCGGCGGCGATGCAGATGTATAGGTAGGGGTTTGAGGGATCGGTGAATCTGGCGAAGACGGCGGCGATGCGGTCCACGGCGAAGAATGACATGGCCAAGTGGACCGCCAATCCCATACCCGCGCCGGCTGTGGCATAGGAGACGCGGGATGCAACGTGACGGCGTCTCAGGATCAGCCAAACCGGGAGACCGAGGATCAGCTCTGCGCAATATGCGAACGTCACCGACATCGGACCGAACATGAAGAGAGCGCCCAGGGTCAATTCCAGTGGATTGAGATCATGCTGCCTAAGTGGGCTGGCCGCGAGGAGTGTGATCCAGGCGTAGGCAAGGAAGACGAAAGGAACAATCCATGGCGCGAGCAGAAAAGCGAGCAGGACACGCGACAGGGGGGCCAATGCCAAGAGGGTAGCAGAAGTGACACCAGTCGTGTCAATGCTGTGTGCCGAGGCGGAAAGCAGGGTGGGGCGGCTGGTTGTAGCCGACGTTTTGCCAGGCGATGCTGAGGCGGTATTGGGGGTCCTGCATGAGGGAGGGGAAACGGTATTCAGTGGGGATGGTAGTGGTGTAGATGCGCAGGGATTTGTTGCCGGCGGTGCGGAAGATGACTTCTTCGCGCCAGTCGCCGAGGAGGTCGGCGCTGAGGGTTGGGGTGGATTTGGTTCCGTTGTTGGAGGCGCAGCCGGTGGCGTTGAGCAGGGTGGTTTCGGTGCCGGATTCCCAGTTCCATTTGGTGATGACGGTGCGGTCGAGGAGTTCGCGGAGCAGGTCGCCGTCCCACCAGATGGCGAAGTTGCAGGAGGAGGGGATGCGGTCGGAGATACGCTCGCCTTGGGAGTTGAAGAGGCCTCGGATGCCACCGCCGGAGACCCAGGCTTCGGAACCTTCATGGCGCGGGTCGATGTCGATGGCGAGTCCGCGGCCGGGGCCTTCGTTGCCGGAGATGGTGGCCTGCTTCCAGATCACTTCGCCGGTGCGGGCATCGCGGAGGTTGGCGCCTTCGGCGGCGACACGCTCCTGGATGTGGAAGATTTCGAGGCCGGGGCGGGAAGGATCGTGATCGTAGACGTGCATGGCGTCGCCGTGTCCGATGCCGGTGGAGTAGAGCCCTGTGCCGTCGTCGTCGATGGCTGCTGCTCCGAAGAGGATTTCGTCCTTGCCGTCACCGTCGACGTCGGCCACCGATAGATTGTGGTTGCCCTGGCCGCGGTAGGCGCGGTTCGATTCGGGGCCGGCGTCGCTATCGAAGGTCCAGAGGCGGGTGAGTTTGCCTTCGCGCCAGTTCCAGGCGGTGAGGACGGCGCGGGTGTAATAACCGCGAGTGAAGACGAGGCTGGGGCGCTCGCCATCGAGGAAGGCGACGGCGGCGAGGAAGCGGTCGACACGGTTGCCGTAGTTGTCGCCCCAGGCGGAGACGTTGCCTCGGGGAGGGATGTAGTCTTCGGTGGCGAGGGCCTTGCCGGTGAGGCCGTCGAAGATGGTGAGGTATTCGGGGCCGGCGAGGATGTAGCCGTTCGAGTTGCGGTGGTCGGCTTGCGGGTCGCCGATGACGGCGCCTGTGCCGTCGATGGTTCCGTCGGCGGTTTTGCAAGCGATTTCGGCGCGGCCGTCGCCATCGAAATCATAGACGAGGAATTGGGTGTAGTGTGCGCCTTCGCGGATGTTGCGGCCGAGATTGATGCGCCAGAGCAGGGCGCCGTCGAGTTTGTAGGCTTCGAGGATGGGCTCACTGGAGACGCCGGATTGGGAATTGTCGAAGCCGACGCCGGTCTGGTGGAGAACGATTTCGTATTCGCCGTCGCCGTCGAGGTCGCCCGCGGATGCGTCGTTGGGGGTGTAGCCTTCAGGGGTTTGGAGCGGCACGGTGAGGTAGTGTTGGGGAGCGAGGGTCGTGGGGTTGGATTCTTCGGATCCGGTACGGATGGAGTAGGCGAGGTTCTGGCGGTCTTTGGCGGCTTCGTCAATGAAGAAGGTGACGTTGTGGATGGGGGATTCGGTGAGGCGTGTTGCTTCGCCGTCCTGGTGGCGGAAGACGTGGAAGGCGGCATCGGGCGGGTCGGAGGTGAGCAGGCGCCAGGAGAGGAAGGCGCGGCCATCGGGCATGGTGACGGCGACGAGGCCGCGGCCGAGGGGTTCGGTCTGGCGCTGGGCGTGGAGGGTGAAGGCGAGGATAGCGGCAAGGATGAGTTTCATGAGGAGAGGGAATGGAGGACGAGGGCTCCGGCGGCCACGTCTTCGACGGCGAGGCCGAGGGATTTGAAGATGGTGATTTCGGCGCGGGTGGCGCGGCCGGGAGCGGTGCGGGCGAGGACTTCGCCGAGTTCGGCGTGGATGGCGATGTTGGGGGTGAGGCGGATGTCGCCGGATTCGGCGAGGGCGGAGACGCGGGAGTCGACGACGATGGTGGCGCGATGGAGGAGGGCGGGGTCGATTTCGCGCTCGGTGGGGCGGGGGGCTCCGATGGAGATGACGTGGGCGCCGGGCTGCACCCATGCTTCGTCGATGACGGGCGTTGGGGAAGACGTCGCGAGCAGGATGACGCCGGCGTTGCGGACGGCGTGTTCGGGGGAGGACGCAGCTTCGATGTTGTGGGTGGCGGCGAATTGGGCGAGGCGTTGAGGGGAGGGGCTCCAGGCGCGGATGGATTGCCAGAGGCGGATGTGGCGGAAGGCATCGAGGTGGGACCGGGCCTGGGCTCCGGTGCCGAGGATGGCGAGGTGTTGGGCATCGAGGCGGGCGAGGGCTTCGACGGAAAGGGCCGAGACGGCGGCGGTGCGCATGGCGGTGAGTCCGGTGGCTTCGAGGATGGCGGCAGTCTGGCCGGTGGAAGGGTGGAGCATGACGAGGGTGGCCTGATGGGTTTCGATGCCGAGGGTGGCGTTTGAAGGGCAGATGGAGACGAGCTTCGCGCCGAGGGCGGGGGGATGAGGGAGCCAGGCGGGCATGGTGAAGAGGCAGCCGCCGTTGGGGAGTTCTGTGACGGTGCGGAGGGGTTGGCGGGCTGCGCCTTGGGAGAAGGCGATGAGGGCGGCGCGCATGGCTTCGATGAGGGCAGGCCAGTGGAGCGAACGTCGCACCTGGGCAGCGTCGAGGGAGCGCATGGGGCTTCTCTCATGCTACAACCATGGGCCGGTCAAAAATCCGCGAAAGCGTTGATGTGATACCTGCAGCTTTTTCCCTATCCGATGTGGAGGACAATCATGCTCACCAAAACCCCGAATGAACCACTCCCCAGTTGGCCCCCGCTGATGCACGAGAAGAAGCACAAAGTCCAGGATGGCGACAATTGGTGGAAACTGGCGGACCAGTACGGCCGCCAAGACCCGTGGGATATTATCCAGTTCAACTTCAATACCCGGACGCCGGAAGAGGTTAACTATTATCTGGAGAAGCTTGTCGGGTGCACGCGCAGCAACGACGGCAAGAACTACAGTATCAGTTCGACCGACTCGCCGGGGATGATCTACCTTCCGCCGCGCACCTGGGATCCTGCGTCCGGTCCGTACCGGAAGACAGATTGGCAGGATTTTTTCCGCCACACCTACTACGGCCTGGACCGTAGCGACTCCTGCCCCAGCAAGATGTCCGACCGGATGCTCGACCGGCTGCGGTTCGTCGAGGTTCCCAAGCTCCCAGTGCCCTGCGAGTACGATTACCAGGAAACCGTCTACGTCCGTCCTCAACGCGTCCTGTGGGACTACAATTGGATACTGCGGGAATGTGTGCACATCGGGAACGGGCCGCTTGGAAAAGGGTACCGCTTCACCGCGGAAGCGGAAGCCATTGCGTGGATCAAGATTAACGCCGAATGGACCTCAAAGGGCAAGGCGAGCAAGCTCCCCTTTCCTTTCGATCAGTGTTATCGGAACTCGGCGTGGAAACGGAAGATGTTCCAGGCGGCGGGCGTGTACCGTGCCATGCGCAATACGTTTGCCGCAGAGCAGCGCTTCCGGGAATTGCTGGCGGTGGTGCGGCAGGATCCGGACAGCCTCAGGCGGATGGGGGGGCGGCCTCCGGTCTGACGAGCCAATTCGAGGAAGCGGAGAAATCGCGGGGCCGTTGAAGGCTCCGGCTCCATCAGGCAGGTACGACACTGCCGTCCGAGGCGTAGCCGGAACACCGGGAAACGCTTTTTAGAGCGGAGGGGCAATTGGGGTCGAGATCCAGGTCGCCGCGGAACTGCGGGTAGTACTTGCTGTAATTTCTGTAGAGGTAGTTGATGGTGTAGTCGCCATCGCCACGGGGCGCAGGGCTGACGATGCCGTCAACGGTGATGGGGCGGCCGGCCTGCCTGACGAGCTTCTGAAACCAAAGGATGGCTTCCTTGAGTTGGTTGTCGAACGTAGGTGTCAGGGGCAGGTTGCCGTAAGTGCTGGCGAAGCGCGAGGTTTGGCTGAGCCGCTTCAGCAGGAAACGCACCAGAAGGACGTCGGTATCGACGTTGGTGCTGTTCTGTCCGACTCTTCCTTCGACGTTGTAGTTGAGTATCTTGAATGCCATTGTTTTTCTCTCCTCGCTCAGTAAGGCGCAAGAGACCGCGTGGATCTTGTCATTGCCGCGAGCGATAGGAGGGATTGAGATTGCATTTTCCAGGCGCCGGGTCTATACTCAGATCAACTTAGTAAGTTGATCTATGGGAACAAAAACACGCAAGGAACTGATGCCGGGGACGCTGGACATGCTGGTGCTGAAAGCGCTGCTGCAGGGGGCTTTGCACGGGTATGGGATTGCACAGCATCTGCGGACGGTGTCGGGGGAATTTCTGCAGGTGGAAGAAGGGTCGCTGTATCCGGCACTGCAGCGGCTGGAACTGAATGGAGACATACATGGGGAGTGGACAACGACGGGGAACAACCGCCGGGCAAGGGTGTACAAGCTGACGGCGGCGGGGCGGAAGCGGCTGCAGGCGGAGGTGGCCCGGTATAAGCAGATGACGGCAGCGATCGACAGTGTGTTGGGGTGGGCGCAATGAAGTGGCTGCGGCGGCTGGCGTATTGGAGCGCGGCGGGGCGGCGGGAGCGCGAGTTGCGGGAGGAGATGGAGACGCACCGGCAGATGCTGCGGGAGGAATTGGAAGGCGAGGGGTTGGCGGCGCGGGAAGCGGGGGAAGAGGCGCGGCGGCGGTTCGGGTCGGGGTTGGTGTATGGGGAGGAGTCGCGGGGGGCGTGGATTGGAGTGTGGTGGAGCGATCTGTGGCTCGATTTGCGGTATGCGGCGCGGGTGATGCGGCGGTCTCCGGGAGTGGCGGTGGCGGCGGTGTTGTCGTCGGCTCTGGGGATTGGCGTGTGCACGGCGATTTTCGGTGTGGGGAGCATGTTGTTGGAGACCCCGCTGCGGGTGGAGCGGGCGGAGCGGCTGGTGGGGATTAGCGGGAGGTCGCTGCGGTCGGGGCACATCGGGAGTCCGGGATCGTGGCCGGAGAGGAACGCTCTGAACGAGTCGGCGCAGACGATGGCTGGGGTGGCGGCGTACTTTCCGGTGGTGCAAGGGATTTTCGGCGGGGGAGAGCCGGTGCGTTACTGGGGATCGATTGCGAGCGCGAACTACTTCGATGTGGTGCGTCCGGCGTTTGTGGCGGGCGGAGGATTCGATGCGGGGGACGATGGGGCGGGGCGTGCTCCGGCGGTGGTGATCAGCCACCGGCTGTGGCGGACGCATTTTCGCGGGGAAGCGGGATTGGTGGGCCGGGCGGTGGAAATGAACGGGCGGATGGTGACGTTGAAGGGGATCACGGGGGAGGGGTTTCGCGGGACGGATCCGGGGACGGTGTCGGATTTCTGGATGCCGTTTTCGATGAAGAAAGACCTGCGGATGATTCCCGATTCGATGCTGCTGGAGTTCGATGCGAACTGGCTGCTGATGGTGGGAAGGCTGCGGGACGGGGCGACGCTCGAGGGGGCGCAGCGGGAGTTCGACGTGATTGCGGCGCGGCTGCGGCAGGACCATGCATCGATGCCGCGGAAGGCGTATCACCTGGAGGCGGCGGGGCGGCTGCACCCGGCACTGCGTAGCGGGGTAAGAACGATTTATCTTCTGTTGCTGGCGACATCGCTGCTGGTGTTGGGGATTACGTGCGCCAATATCGCGAATTTGCTGCTGGCACGGGCGGCGGCCAGGGGGAAGGAGATTGCAACGCGGCTGGCGATCGGGGCGGGGAGGGGAAGGCTGATCCGGCAGTTGCTGGCGGAGAGCCTGTTGCTGGCGGCGTGCGGCGGGGCGCTGGGCGCGGTGCTGTGCGTATTCGGATTGCCGTTTTTGGGGCGGGTGGAGTTGCCGGCGCCGCTGCCGGTGGATTTGCAGGCGGGGATGGATGGACGGGTGACGGTGTTCGCCTGCCTGATGACGGTGTTGACGGGGATCGCGTTTGGGCTGGCGCCGGCGTGGAAGGCCTCGCGGCAGGATTTTGGACGGGCGCTGAAGGGCGGGCCGGGCTGGCGGCTGGGGCGGCGATGGAGCACGGGGGATCTGCTGGTGGTGGGACAAGTGGCGACGGCGGTGCTGTTGCTGATTGTGTCGGGATTGCTGCTGCGGAGCTTGCGGACGGGGGCGCAATTGGGCGACGGGGTGGGGGCGGAGAATCTGCTGCTGGTGTCTGTGGATCCGGCGCTGCGGCAATACAGCGCGGAACGGGAAAAACAATTTTTCGATGAAATGTTGCGGAGGATTGGAGAGCTGCCGGGCGTGGAGAGCGTTTCGACGACATCGCGACCGCCGTTGAGCGTGTTGGGGGTGAACATGACGGGGAAGGATTCGCGGCGGAAGGATGCGGGAGGCGATGTGACGTTCAACATTTACAGCGTGAGCGCGCGGTTTTTCGAGACGCTGCGGGTGCCGGTTGTGGAAGGCGAGGAGTTCTCGCGGAGGCATGAAGGCGGAGACGCGGTGGCGATTGTGAACGAGGCGGCGGCGCGGAAGCTGTTCGGCAGAGACAACGCGGTGGGGTTGCGGATTGAGGGGCTGGACAAGCCGTATCGTGTGATCGGCGTGACGGCGGGTTGCAAGAGCTCGACGCTGGGGGAGGAGGCGAGCCCGGCGGGATTTGTGCTGCGCGGGCAGTCGGCGTCGTCGCCGACGATGTTCGGGACGTACTTCGTGGTGAGGACGGCGGGGGAGGCGCTGGGACTGCTGCCGGAGGTGAGGGCGGAGATCCGGCGGATGGATGCGGGGATGGCGATTCTTGAAGCGAAGACGTGGGGGAGGCATCGGGAACAGGCGCTACTGGTGCCGCGGGTGGCGGCGATGGTGGTGACGTTTTGCGGAGGGATGGGATTTCTGATAGCGGCGATCGGGCTGTACGGGGTGGTGCGCTATTCGGTGGAGAGGCGGCGGCGGGAGATGGGGATCCGGCTGGCGCTGGGGGCGAGGCCGGGGGGAGTGCAAGGTTGGGTGCGGCGGCGCGGGGGGGTGTTGACGGGGGGGGGGGTAGCGATTGGGGCGGCGGCGGCGCTGGGGGTGGGACGAGGAG
>JAEUQG010000268.1 GCA_016789755.1 Bryobacterales bacterium | reverse complement strand
GTGCCGGCAAGCATGCCTTGTTGCGGAACGTATTCGAGCAGCGGCGGCAACGAACTCTGATCGAGCTTCGGCAGTTGGAACAGGAAAATCTTCAGCTCATCCAACGATGGCATTCCGCCCACAAAACGAATGAGATAGTTGCCGTGCGTCATCAGCACAGTGTCTTTCCACTGCGATGCGAACTTGGAATAGTACATTGCGTCGGCGTTGCCCGGCTTCGATTCCGGGCTGCGCAACCAGCGGAAAGCGGCCTGTGCCCCGGTGGGATCGTTCATGCGCCACACCGTGGCTGTGAAGTGATGCGCGCCCTTGTAGGTTGCGGTCTCGGCCTCCGCAAAACCGTATTCGCGCCAGATGCCGGAGTCTTCCAGTTTGGGAGTTTCCACCGGCCCACGCTTCGTGGTGCCCAAGTCGTCGGTCAGCAGCGCCGCCTGGGCCGCCCACGCAAAGCCTAGCAGGACTAAGCGCCGCAGCATTTCTTGAACTTCTTTCCACTGCCGCACGGGCAGGGATCGTTACGGCCCACCTTGGCATTGCGCACGGGAGCGGCAGCCGTTGTCGTGTCGCCGCCCACGAACTGGAGTTGCTCCAATTCGCGGTCCTTCTTGCGCACGATGTTCCGCGTCAGATCCTGCATGCTCGCTTTGGCCGCGGCGGCCATCGCTTCACGCTGCGGCGAATCGTCTTCCTCTTCTTCTTCGTCGTCCTCTTCGCGGAACGGCAACACGGGGGCCTCTGAGGTAGCTTGCATGAAGAACAGGTAACGGATGGTCTC
Source organism: Bryobacterales bacterium (assembly GCA_016789755.1). Lineage (GTDB taxonomy): Bacteria > Acidobacteriota > Terriglobia > Bryobacterales > Bryobacteraceae > CADEFT01. The sequence goes on along the minus strand of JAEUQG010000268.1, from coordinate 18,690 downwards.
GTCCTCAATGCGATCCATCAATTCATTGAAGAGGGTAAACGACTCCTTCTTGTACTCAACCAGCGGGTCTTTCTGCCCGTAGCCGCGCAGCCCGATGCCTTCCTTTAAATGGTCCATCGAAAGCAGATGGTCTTTCCACTGCTGGTCGATGACGTGCAACATCAGGAACCGCTCGGACTCGCGCATCACCGCCTCGCCGACAAGGCTCTCCTTTTCGGCGTAGCGCTGGCTGAGTTTTTCCACCACGAACTCTTCCATCTCAGCGCGATTGAGCGGCGATACTTCGTGCTGCGGTATGCGCACGCCGAACTGCGTCAGCACATCGGTTTCCAGGCCGAGAAAATCCCACTGGCCCGGGTTTGCGTTTTCCGGACAGCGTGTGTCAATGAAGCTTGCCACAATGCCGCGCACGATTTCCAGGATGCGGCCCTTCTGGCTTTCCCCGCTCAGCAGCGAGTTGCGCATGCCGTAAACGGCCTGCCGCTGCTTGTTCATCACGTCGTCGTATTCCAGCAGGTGCTTACGGGCGGCGAAGTTTTGCGCTTCGACTGCTTTCTGCGCCGCGGCGATGCGCTTGGTGATCATCCGCGACTCGATCGGCACATCTTCCTCCATCCCGAGCCGCAACATCAGGTTCTGAATGCGCTCTCCGCCGAAAATGCGCAACAGGTCGTCTTGCAAGGATAGGTAGAAGCGGCTGCTTCCAGGATCGCCCTGGCGTCCCGCGCGTCCGCGAAGCTGATTGTCGATACGCCGCGACTCATGCCGCTCCGTGCCGACAATATGCAGTCCGCCGGCCGTCACTACTTCCAGGTGTTCATGCTTGCACTGCTCTTCGTACTTGACGAAAATCTCTTCCCAGCGCGGGCGCGGCACGCGATAGAAACGGTCCAGATGCTGGAAATAGACCCACGATTCGGTGTTGACGTAAGAAGCCTGTTCGGCGGGGATGTTCTCCGCCAGATTCTGCTTGAGGCACGCTTCTTTGGTCATGAACTCCGGATTGCCGCCGAGCAGGATGTCCGTTCCGCGGCCGGCCATGTTGGTGGACACTGTGACAATGCCTTTTCGTCCGGCCTGGGCCACCAGGTTCGCTTCGCGCTCGTGATTCTTGGCGTTCAGCACCTCGTGTCTCACGCCCATCCGCTTCAGGATCCCGGAGAGTTTCTCCGATTTCTCGACGGAAATGGTGCCCACCAGTACAGGTTGTCCGCGCTCCTGGCACTCCTTGATCTCTTTCGCCGCATTACGGAACTTCTCTTCTTCAGTGCGGTAGACGATGTCCATCCCGTCTTTGCGAACCATCGGACGGTTGGTGGGGGTCACCACCACATCCAGGTTGTACGTCTTGCCGAACTCCGCGGCTTCCGTCTCGGCGGTGCCGGTCATGCCAGCCAGCTTTTTGTACAGCCGGAAGTAGTTCTGGAACGTGATGGTCGCCAGCGTCTGGTTCTCGCGTTCGATCTTCACGCCTTCCTTGGCTTCAATGGCCTGATGCAATCCATCCGACCAGCGGCGCCCAGGCATGATGCGGCCAGTGTATTCGTCGACAATCACCACTTCGCCATCCCGCACCAGGTAATCCTTGTCGCGGTGGAACAAGATGTGCGCGCGTAAGCCTTGCTGCACATGGTGGTTCAATTCGATATTGCCGGGATCGTACAGGTTCGTGAGGTTCAGCAGCCGCTCCACCTTGAGTACGCCCTCTTCAGTGAGCGCTACGGAGCGGTGCTTTTCATCGACGGTGTAGTCGCCTGTCGTGTATTTCTCCCCGGGCTCCTTACCTTCGATCACCTCACCGCGGACCAGTTTCGGAATGATGCCGTTGACTCGATAGTACTTGTCGGTGGATTCCTCAGACGGCCCGGAAATAATCAGCGGAGTGCGCGCCTCGTCGATCAGGATCGAGTCGACTTCGTCGACGATCGCGTAATGATGGGGACGCTGCACACAGTCCGAAAGCCGGAACTTCATGTTGTCGCGCAAGTAGTCGAAGCCGTATTCGTTGTTGGTGCCGTAGGTGATGTCGCACCGGTAGGATTCCTGCCTCTCCCGGTCGTCCAATTCGTGCACGATGATGCCCACGCTCATGCCGAGGAATTTGTAGATTTTACCCATCCACTCGGCGTCGCGTTTTGCCAGGTAATCGTTCACGGTGACCACGTGCACGCCTTTGCCTTCAAGGGCGTTCAAGTAGGTTGGCAGGGTCGCAACGAGGGTTTTTCCTTCGCCGGTCCGCATCTCGGCGATCTTGCCGTGATGGAGAATCACGCCGCCGATCAACTGCACATCGAAATGGCGCATGTTGAGGGTGCGGCGCCCGGCCTCGCGCACGACGGCGAACGACTCGACCAACAGGTCATCGAGGCTCGCGCCTTGCGCCAGGCGCTCTTTGAAAGCTACGGTTTTTGCGGCCAGGTCGGCATCCGAAAGCTGTCGCATGGAAGGCTCCAGCTCATTGATCGCAGCGACGACCGGCTGAATCTTCTTGACTTCACGCTCGTTTTTTGTGCCAAAGATCTTGGCCAGAAGGGTGTCTAACATACCCAGGGGTTTCTCCACTATCTTACCGCATGCGTCCTTCACGGGTTGTTGGTGCAAAGGCGCTGCTGTATGCTGAAGGCATATTCGACGGGCAATTTCGTCCACGATTCGCTTCGGGAGATTGTCATGCGTTCTTTGATACTGCTTTCATTCTTAGGTTCCTTGAGCTACGGCCAGGAGTCCCGCGCCACCCTCGTCGGCCGCGTCGCCGACCCCAGCGGCGCTGTCATCGCCGGCGCCACCGTGCAGGCGAAGAGCGTCGCCACCAATGCCGCGGTCAGTACTGCCACAAACGAAGGCGGCAATTACGAGATTCCCTACCTGCTGCCAGGCATCTATGAAGTTTCCGTTGAAATGACCGGTTTCAAGAAAGCCGTGCGCGGCAACATCGAGCTCCGTGTTAGCGACCGTCTCAAGCTGGACGTCGCCATGGAACTCGGTAGCGCTTCGGAGTCTGTAACCGTTACCGCGGAGACCCCACTGCTGGAATCCTCCACGGCCAACATCGGGCTCATTATGGATGAGCGACGCGTCGCCGAACTGCCGGTGGTGGGCGGCAATCCGTTCTATCTTTCCAGGCTGACCCCGGGTGTCCTCTCCAACGGTGGGCGGTCCGCCGGCAACCCGATGGACAATGGCGCCGCCACCGGCATTATCGCCAACGGTACGCGCGGCGGATCGAGCGAAGTCAGCGTCGACGGGTCCCCCAATATGACCAATCGCAACGCCGTTTTCTCACCGCCTCAGGACCTGGTTCAAGAGTTCAAGATCCAAACCGCCACCTACGATGCCTCCATCGGTCACGCCGCTGGCGCTGTCACCAACGTGAGCATGAAGTCCGGAACCAATGCTCTTCACGGTACGGGCTATTTCAACAACTCCACCATGCGAGCAGTGCCATGGTTCACCAACCGGTTCCTTTACGACCCGCGGAACAACCTCACCCAACAGGATCGCGATCGCGCCGTCCCAAGCTGGCTGCATCGCCGATGGGGCGCCACCGTGAACGGTCCCGTGCTCGTTCCGAAAATCTACGACGGACGCAACCGCACATTCTTCACGTTCGGATTCGAGGATCTTGAAATTGAGCGCAATCTCTCGTTGACGGGTACTGTCCCTACCGAACAGCAGCGCCGCGGGGACTTCTCCCAATTGCTTCGGCTGGGCTCGCGCTATCAAATCTACGATCCTTTCACCATCGCCGCGGCTCCCAATGGCCGCTTCAGCCGCCAGCCGCTCACGGGCAACATCATCCCGGCCAGCCGCATCAACTCCGTCGCTGCAAGGATCATCAGCTTTTACCCCGCCCCGAATCAGCCGGGACAGAACGCTGAAGAGCGCAACAATTTCTTCAACACTCAGAACATCCTTCGCGAAAACTACACCTATACGGGGCGCATCGACCATAACTTCAGCGGCAACAACCGCATGTTCGTGCGCTGGAACAATTCGCAACACGACAACTACACCAACTCCCTCGGAACCATCACCAACATCGACCTGCTGGACCGAACCGGATGGGGCATGGTGCTGGACGATGTGCATGTCTTCAATCCAAGTCTGATTCTCAACCTGCGCTACGGCATCAGTTTTCAGAGCGACATCAACAGCCGTGGCAGCCAGGGATTCGATCTCGTTTCGCTCGGCCTGCCGCAGCGCCTGGTAAGCGAGATCATTTCCAAACTCGGGCCCAACGGCATCGCATTTCCTCTCATTACGGTCGATGGCAGCGCCTATACCGATCTCAGCAACAATGGCGGCACACGCGGCGCTACCAACTATCACACGGCACAAGCCATCGTTACTCGTATTTCCGGATCGCACAGCATGAAGTACGGCGTCGAATACCGCCTCCAGCGCGAAACCGGGTTCAACTACGGCTCCATTGCTCCAGCGCTCACCTTTGCCAACAGCTTCACGCGCGGACCGCTCGACAATTCGCCGGCCGCGCCCATCGGGCAGGGGATGGCCTCCATGCTATTCGGCATCGCCACGGGCGGGACCATCAACAACAACGCCTCGCGAGCCGAAGAAAGCAGCTACTGGGGTCTGTACTTCCAGGACGATTTCCGCATCTCGCCCAAGCTCACTCTCAACATCGGACTGCGGTGGGAATATGAGAAGCCGATTCGCGAACGCTACAACCGCAGTATCCGCGGCTTCGATCTCATTTCACCCAATCCCATCTCCCGGCAGGCTGCGGCCAACTACGCCCTGTCTCCTATTCCGGAAGTGCCGGCTTCTGCCTTTGCAACTATCGGTGGATTGCAATTTGCCGGCGCCGGCGGCCTTCCCTCCGCCCTCTGGGCTGCCGACCGCAACAACTTCGCACCCCGCTTCGGATTCGCTTATCAGTGGAGCCAGAAGATGGTCATTCGCGGCGGGTACGGGATTTTCTTCGACGTGCTCGGTGTCGACCGGGATGGCGTCAACCAGGGCGGCTTCAATCAGCCGACAAACATCATCCCCACTCAGGACAACGGAATTACCTACATCGCGACGCTCAGCAACCCTTTTCCCAACGGCATCGAAGACGCCACCGGATCGGCCGGCGGTCTGCGAACCTTTCTCGGCCGCGGTGTCAGCTTCTTCGCGGAAAAGCCCCTCAATCCATACATGCAGCGCTGGTCGCTGTCCGTTCAACGCCAGTTGCCGGGGCGCATTGTCGCCGACATCTCCTATGTCGGTAATCGCGGCACTAAGCTTGGGCTCGACCGGGCCTTGAACCCCATTCCACGCCAATATCTGTCCACATCGCCAGTCCGCGATCAGGCCACTATCGACTTTCTCAGCCGGCAGGTGGCCAATCCGTTTTTCGGGATGCCCGAATTCAATGGCACCGGACTCGCGAACCAGCGCGTGGGCGTGGCGCAACTGCTGCGCCCATTTCCTCACTTCGGCGATATCACGGCCACGTTCCCCGCCGGCTACTCCTACTATCATTCCCTGCAGGTCGGCATGGAGAAGCGCATGAGCAACGGCATCACCTTCCAATCGAGCTGGACTTGGTCCAAATTCATGGAGGGCTTCAGCTACCGCAATCCCACCGATCCCGCGCCGGAGAAAGTACTCTCCCCTCAGGATTTCACCCATCGCTTCGTCTTGAGCACAATCTACGAATTCCCGTTCGGGCGGGGGCGCCATTGGTTCAGCAACATGGGTCCGGTGAAAGACGCTATGTTCGGCGGCTGGCAACTGCAAGGCTGGTATGAAGGTCAGACCGGCGAGGCGCTTGGCTTTGGCAACATGATCTTTACAGGAGATCTGAACAACATTCCGATCCCGCTCAGTGAGCGCCGCGCCGAACGCTGGTTCAATATCGATGCCGGATTCAATCGCAATTCCGCCGAGGTGTTGGCCAACAACCTGCAGGGGCACAGTTCCCGATTTACGGGTATCCGGGCCGACGGTATCAACAACTTCGACCTGTCCCTGTTTAAGAACTTCCGCATCAAGGAACGCGGCACGCTTCAACTCCGTTTGGAGAATTACAACGCTCTGAACCACGTACAGTTCGGCGGTCCAAACACGAATCCCATTAACGCCGCGTTCGGATCCATTACAGGGGAAAAAGGCCACGGCCAACGGCAGATCACTCTGGGGTTGAAAGCCGTATTCTAGGCCTGCTGCCCCATCGGCCCGCCCAAAAACTCGGCGTACGACTTCTCGATATGCACCCGCAGCGCTTCGCGCGCCGCATCGCTATCCTGTGCCCGAATGGCCTGCACAATCGGATCGTGCGCCTCAACCGCCCTCGATAGGTCCTCCCGCAACCGCTGCCGTTCCATCGATACGAACGCAAATAACGGCACCGTCAACTGGTCCAGCATCTGATACAAAGTAGAGTCTCCCGCGCTTCGCCAGATTGCGCGGTGCAGTTCCAGGTCGGCGTGCGCGGCTTCAAAGTAATCGTTGGAAGCCACCGCGCTAGCGATTGCCCTCAACCAGTGGCCAATGTCTTCCAATTGCGAAGGGCGAATGTTTCGCGCCGCTTCGCTGCCTGCCAGCCCTTCCAGGATCACCCGCAGCCGCAGCCGTTCGCGAATCTCGCGCGGCGTCATCTGCGTCACGAAGGTGCCGATGTTCGGCACGCGTCGTACAAGCCCGGCATGCTCCAACTTGACCAGAGCTTCCCGTACCGTTGTCTGGCTAACTCCTTGTGCTCTTGCGACACCGATTTCCGACACCGGATCTCCTGGACGCAGTTCGCCCATCAGGATCGATTTGCGCACGGAAGTGAAGAGCTTGTCCTGAACTGACTCTTTTTTCGGGCTGCTGAGCCGGTGTCCCATGTTCCTATCGTTGACTTATCGTTTTTCCATCGATTACACTCAGCTTAGACTCAGGTTAGTAGACTCGTCAAGTGGAGGTTAGCCCAATGACTGCTCTTCCCCGCCTTATCGTTGCCGTGCTGGCGCTGCTTTTCGTCTTGCCGGCGTACTCCCAATTGGGCGGCGGCTCCGTCATCGGCTTTGTGACCGATCCCGCGGGTGCTATGGTGTCCGGTGTCCGCATCGCTGCTGTCAACCTCGGCACCAACGTCCGCTCCGCCACCGTCACCAACGATCAGGGCTACTACGAGTTTCCTCTTCTAACCGCTGGGCGCTACAAACTGGAAGCAGAGCACCCGGGTTTCCAAAAAGCGACCAGCACGGAGTTCGCCGTCAACACCGGCACTCGTCCGCGTATTGATCTGAAGATGGTCCTCGGCCAGGTAACCGAGTCCGTCGAGGTCGTAGCCAGCGCGCCGCTGGTCAATGCCACTACCACCGATCTCGGCTTTGTCATGGACCGCGCCAAGGTGGATCAACTTCCCCTGAACGGCCGCGACTTCCAGCAGTTGGTCGGACTCCAGGCCGGCGTCATCACCAATCCCTCCAGCAGTGCGGGCGGCCGCGGCGGCATTGAATTCCATGGCTCCGCTTCGCTCGGCAACAATCTTCTTCTGGATGGCGTCGACATGACCTTCGGCGAGGTCAACGGCACCGCTAGCGACGAGGCCGCCGGAGCAGGCAGCGCAGGTTCGCTCATCAACACGATCAGCGTCGAGGCCGTGGAGGAGTTCAAGGCCTCCGGTTCCGCATTCTCAGCCGAGTACGGCCGATCGGGCGGCGGGGTCCTGAATATCACCACCAAGGGCGGCACAAATCAATTTCATGGTGCTTTGTTTGAGTTTTTCCGCAACGACAAACTCGATGCCAACAGCTTCTTCAGCAACGCCAGCGGTCTCGCCAAACCCTCCCTGCGCTGGAATCAATACGGGGGCAACCTGGGTGGACCCATCCGCAAGGACAAGCTGTTCTTCTTCTTCAACTACGAAGGGGCCACCGTTCGCCGCCCTGTGCAGATCACGGGCAATGTTCCTACGCCCGCTCTTCTGAGCCAACTGAAACCCGCTCTCCGCGCTCATTACGACGCCATGAGCCCGAAAGATTTCACGCCGACCGCGAACGCCTTGATCGGCTTCCACCGCCGCAATGACACTCGCCGTAACGATGAGAATACCTATCTTGCCCGCGGCGATTCCGACTTCGGCAAGCATCGCCTCTCCACCCGCTTCAGCTACAACAACCAGGACTACATCGACCCGAACCTATACCCGACTCTTCCGCGTGTCTTCCCGACGCGCTTCCACAACGCGGTGATTCAGGATGCCTGGACCATCTCGCCCACCGTGTTTAATGAACTGCGCGTCGGTCTGAACCGCGTGGATCTTTTCCGCCGCGAAATCGGCCGTGAGAAATTCCCCGCCTGGGTCACCGTCACCTCCACCGGGCCGAACGCCAACCTGGCCAGCTATATCCACTTCATCACCACCACATACACCTTGGCGGACAATTTCACCATCATCAAATCCGCGCACACGCTGAAAATGGGATTCGAGATCCGGGAGGTGCGCAGTGTCCGCGATCAGAACGGCGATCCCGGCAGCGAATACAACAACCTCAACGATCTCATCGCCGACCGCCCCTTTCGCATCAACCTCACCTTCGGCGGCGGCAAGGGACTGCGCTCGCGCAACTACGGCTACTACTTCCAGGACGATTGGAAGCTCAACCGACGGCTCCAGTTGAATATGGGTGTGCGGTACGAATACTACCCGCCGTTCCGCGGCGCATTCAATATCAATTCCTCCGATCCATTCGGTCCGTTCATCAAAGCGCAGGAGCCGATGTTCGCCGCGGACCGCAACAATTGGGCTCCGCGGCTAGGTTTGGTGTGGGATACGACCGGGGATCAGAAAATGGTCGTGCGCGCCGGCTTCGGCGTCGGCTACATTCCTCCTCAGGCCATCTACTTTTACGACGCTGCCTTCGTCGATCCGCAACTGCCTTTTGTGGCCAACTTCAACATCGCCGACCTGCCCCCGGGGTTCGATGTCTCCTTCCCCTTCTCGAAGGCATTCGTCAATCAGGTCACGGCGAACCCTTCGCTCTTGCCGCGCGGGCTCATTCTTTCCCGCCAGGTCGCCGACTACAATTCCCGGGACACCTACGCCGCGCAGTGGAACCTCAGCGTTCAGCGCGCACTCACCTCGAAGCTGGCCCTGCAGACCGCCTATGTGGGCAGCCGCACGGTAAAACAAATTGCGCCCTCCACGTTTAATCTCACCGATCCCGCGCTCGGCCGCCGTCCCCGCACCGACATTGGGGACGTCCAATTTTTCGCCAATGCTGCCAATGTCTCTTACCACGCGCTTCAAATCTCTCTCAACCAGAAACTCACCAAGGGGATCGCTTTCGACAGCTATTACACATGGTCGAAATCGATGGCCTACGGGCCCGCGGACGCGACGATCACCTTCGGCGAAAGCACGATGCAGGATCCTTACAACTGGCGCGATTCCTACGGCCCGAAGCAAGGCGATCTCCGTCACCGGTGGGTGAATACATACTCCATCGCTTTGCCTTCCACGCGGCTGGAATCGAGCGGGATAGGCAAGGCGATCTTCGGCGGTTGGACCCTGCAAGGAATCATGAACTGGCGCTCCGGTCTTCCCGTCAACGTGACTTCCGGAGTCGCCACCTATCCCAATGGCCGCATCAACGGCCAGCGCCCCGACCTTGTCTCCGGAGTCGATCCCTATATCAAGGATTCGAACGGCTTGGTTTGGCTAAACCGCGCCGCCTTCGATGTCAACGTCCCGCGCACCCAGCGCCGCTACGGCAACCTCGGCTACAACGTCTTTCGCGGTCCGTCGGGCTTCGGCTACGATGCGGCGCTCCACAAGCGATTCGCCGTGACGGAAGGCCACAATATCACCTTCCGCTTCGAGATGTTCAATGCACTGAACCACAAGGTGCTAAGCGGCCCCAACTCGAACCTGGCAAGTCCCCAGTTCGGCCTGATCACAGGGGCCAGCGGCGGGCGCAATATTCAATTGGCCCTGAAGTACACCTTTTAATGAACTCGCCCGCACAACGCGCCGCGTCTACCCGCGGCACACGAGTTCCTGAACATGCTGGGGGCCGCCCCGGCCTGTGCGGGCTTTTAATGAACTCGCCCGCACAACGCCCCGGGTCTACCCGCGGCACACGAGTTCCTGAACATGCTGGGGGCCGCCCCGGCCTGTGCGGGCTTCTGATGTTTATCCAAGCTTGATTTGACGGTAGTCGATCTTGCTCCACTCGAACACGCCCAACCCCAATGCCCCGGCGATCTCGACATGCTCCGGTTGGCGGTGGACGAAGGTGCTGAACTTGTCCGGGCCATCTTCCATCAGTTTCTTCATCCCCGCCGCCACGCGCTTCTCGTCGATCTTCCGCCAGCCGACGTGGTCCACAGCCACCGGATCGGTGGCAAAGTAGATCGTGTGGTTTTCCCAAATGAATTGAGGGCGCGCGCTCGGCCCGCCGTTGTAGACGCCTTTCACGCCATCCAGGATATTCAGCACAACCTTATTGCGGATGACCGGCATCTGCACGATGGCCGGGATGAAGGAATTGCACGAATTCATCGTGATCGAGGCGTGCGACCGCGCCACGTTATTCACAAAGCCGTGCGAGAGGTTCTTCAGCGCCAGCGTCACTCCTGCCGATTGATGCTCCTTCAACACGCATAGATTGATTACCTTGTCCACCTGCTGCGTGATGAACTTCGAGGCGAACGACTTCCGCGCCCGTTCGTCCTTGTCGTAACCCGGGCGCGTCAACGGCAGTTCCACATAGTGGTCACGGTCGTAGCCCTCGATGTCTAACTGGATCTCTTCGTAGTCCTCAACGGCGTGGGAGATCCGGTTGCCGTCCCGAATCCAACGGTTGAAGCCCGCGTTCATGAACTGCCTGCGGTAGCGGTCGTAAACGACAATGTCCTTCGCCGCCACACCGGCCAACGCCAACCCATCCAGAATCTGGTGCAGCACGGTGACATCGCTGATCACACGAGGCGCGCCCACCGGATTCACTTTGATGCCCACCCGGTCGCCTTTCTGGAAAAACATGCGCCAGCTTTCAGCCCAATCCGCACCCGTCAGTTCTTTCATCCCGCGCTGCATCATCGGGCCGATGGCCTCGGCGTTGTAGCGCCCGGATACGAGGGACCGTTTGTCCTCCACGCCTACCACGCGTCCCGGAAACAGCCCCGGCATTCCCAGTTTGCTCGCGTCGGCTTTCGAATTGACTTGTGCTGCCCCGGCGAATGCTTTCAGCATTGGAAGCGCGGCGGCGGATTGCAGAAGACGGCGTCGTGTGCAAGGCATATCTAGACACTATACTGCGGATTTCAGCTTCGCTTGCCATCCACTCGAATCGCGAACATCTGCCGTGTGCCGTCTTCGGCGATCGCTGGGAATGCAATCCGGTCGCCAGTACGGTTCCAGCAGGGCGCCGCATCGACGCGGAGTTCCCCGCCCGTCTTGCCTGGATGCGGAAACCCCTTTGTCTGAGCATAGGTGCGGTCGGCGCGCCTGTAGACGATGTAGAAATTCTCACTCCGTCTGCGATACCCATTCACGAACCACTTCCCGTCCGCGGAAAGCGCTACATCCCCGCCGGGATTCGGAAACACCTGCGCCCCGCCGATCACTTCCACCACCTTCTTCTGCTCCACGTCGTACAGTATCTGTTCTCCGTTCACATCGCCGATCATGCGGTTGCCGTATTCCCATTCCGGGTGCCCGCCGATGTGCTGCTCATGCATCGTAAGCCCGCTCCCGTCGCGCCGGATGGTGAACGGCAGATCCACCCGCTTGCCCCGCACCTCGAAATCGGCCCGTAGGAAGAAATAGAGGTGCTCCGAGTCCCTGCTCCACAGAGTGTGGTTGATGAACAGATGCTGCCCGTCGACATTCCGCCCATTGCGCGCTGCATGCTCTGCTAACTGCCGGAACGACACTAGCAGCCGTTTCCGCCCGGTGGCAATCTCCACAACAAACACGCCGTCGTCATCCGGCGCGGGCGTCTTCGCGTTCCAATCGAACGCCTTCGGATACCCCGTCACCGGACGCAGCCTCGCCATGCGCCCATAATTGATTGCCGCAAACCAGCCACCGTTCTGCGCCACTCCTCCGTTGCCGAACGGGGTGTCCTTGAAACGATACTCCCGGATCCTTTTGCGCCGCGCCACATCGAACAGAACAGGGAATACATGGTTCGTCTCCACGTCCCTGTCGTTGAACAACAGTTGCGTTTCCTGCGCCCGCGGATTCCAATAGAACATCGTTCCCTGCTGAAAATTCCAGGCCCGGGTTCGTTCCACCGCAAGGTCAGCGTTGCGGCTTCGCGTGTCGATCAGCACCACATCGGCGGCATCCACAGGTTCCGGCATGCGATCCTGAAACCCGGTTCGTAACGCCGCCATGTATCGGCCCGACGCATTCCAGGGTGTATTCTGCACGTGACCGATATAGCCGAAGAAATGATGTTCCGGCCCAAAGGTCAGTTGTTCGGTGGATAGTTCCCAGTCTCTCGTGGCGGCCATCGCCGCCGCCGGCATCTGTAAGAGAGTACGCCGCCGCATTGCGCCTGCGAGTATACAGCAAACTGCCGCTTCGGGTAGCATTGGTGGACGATGACCCGAAGGCAATTCTGCTCCGGCGCCGGACTCGCCCTCCACGGATGTTCCAAGCCACCGTCGCGTCCGAACCTGCTGCTGGTTGTTGCCGACGACATGTCTTATCCGCATGCGGGAGCCTACGGTGACAAAGCCGTGTCTACTCCTGCCTTCGACCGTATCGCACAGGAAGGCGTCATTTTCCACAACAGTTTCTGCGCCTCCCCCTCCTGCACTCCTTCCCGCACAGCCATCCTTTCCGGAAAGAATATCTGGCAAACAGGTGAGGCGGGCTTGCTCTACGGATCCATTCCGCCGGATCTGCGCCTTTTTCCTCACATCCTCGAAGATGCGGGCTATTTCACCGGATACACCGGAAAAGGCTGGGGACCCGGCGATTGGCAGGCCCTCGGTCTGAAGCGCAGTCCCACCGGCCGCGAATTCAACTCCCGCCTAATCTCTCTGCCTGGTCCGCAAGGCATCGATACGCGGGACTACGCCGACAACTTCGGTCACTTCCTCAGCGAGTGTCCGCAACAGCAGCCTTTCTTCTTCTGGATGGGAATCACTGAGCCGCACCGCCTGTACGCCAAAGGCGCGGGCCTTGCGGAAGGAAAGCGCCTGCAGGATGTCACCCTTCCTGCCTACTATCCCGACAGCGAAGAGATACGCAGTGATTTTCTCGATTACTACATGGAGATCGAGTGGCTGGATCTCCATCTGGCTCGTACGCTGGCCATCCTCCATCGCACGGGAAGACTGGAGGACACATTGGTGTTGGTGACCAGCGACAACGGCCACCCATTCCCTCGCGCCAAAGTGAACCTATACGACGGCGGGCTGCATATGCCCATGGCCATGCGTTGGGGCCGGCGCTTCGCGGGGAAACGCGAAGCGCGGAAGTTTGTGCAACACATCGACATCGCGCCCACACTGCTGGAGGCTGCGGGAATCCGGCCTCCCGTGGACATGGCAGGCCGCAGCTTCCTTTCTCTCGAAGGAGGGGAGAGAGCCATCGCCGCCATGGAACGGCATACCTATTGCCGCCCCGACGGAGCTACCTATCCGATGCGCTCCCTTCGCAACAGCGACTACCTCTACATCCGCAACTTCGCCCCGGACCGCTGGCCAACCGGAGGTCCGGACTTCGTCTCTTCCAACAAGACGTTCCATGGCGACGTGGACGGCTGCCCCACCAAAGACTTTCTTCTCGCGCCGGGCAATCAGCGCCAGTATGCCCGCGAGTATGAGCTCTGCTTCGGCAAGCGCCCCGCCGAGGAACTCTACGATGTTCGCGCCGACCGTTGGCAGGTCAACAACCTCGCAGCCTCTCCCCAGCATCAAAGCACGCTTCAAAACATGCGTAGCGAATTGGAAACCTATCTCCGGCAAACCGGCGATCCTCGCATCGAGGGCCGCGATCCCTGGCAGTCCTACGCCTACCGGCAAACTACCGGATTCGGTGCGTCGTTCAATTCCGCCCTCCCCGAGCAGGAGCGCCAAAAGGCCCGCGAGCGCGCCACGCACAAGCCCGAATAGCCGGAACTCCTCAGAGAGCTCCCAGTGCTTCGGCCAGTGAGTAGTAGCCCACGACGTGCCCAAACGTGTGCTTGTTGCCGTCGTCGAACGCCCCGGGCTTGTGCTCCAGAATCTGCTGCCACATATCGTTGCCATCAACTGTGTGCAGTGCGGTCATCGGCTTGGTCGACGGCGGGTCGCTGACGATCAGGTAATGGTGGGACTCCTCTGGTATCATCGCGATATCGCCGTGGCGCATGTTCTCCTTGTCCGTTCGCGGCTTCAGCGGTTTGCCGCTTACCAGCGGCTCCCGGCTCACCTGCCATTTGATATCGATCCCCGCTTGCTTCCAGATCCAGCAGGCGAACATCCCGCACCAATGCACGCCACCGTTGGCGGCGTTTCGCAGCGGCACACGCATGTGGCGCTTGAAGACACCTTCCAGCATGGTGATTTCATGCGTCTTGAAAGTGAACTTCGAGTGGAACTTGTATGGCTTCTGGTCGCTCCAATCGATGGGGATCAGCAGAATATCGTCGTACAGCTTCTTCAGGAATTCGCCGCCTTTTCGAAAGGGCAGATTCCCCTTGTCGATCTTCTGCAACTCCAGCGCTTCCGGAGTGGGGATGTTCTTCTTGCCTTGCGTCGCGAAGTATCGCGTGAATTCAATGCCCGTCGTGCAGATCAGGTCGCTCACCGGGTTCATTCGCGAGTAACTCAACGCGAAGTCGCAAACCTTTTGCCGCATGCCTTGCACATGCCGGTCTCCAGCCGCGGCGTCGTTGGCGAGCTGGTTCAGCCGGAACAGCGTTGGGGACTCTTTCGTGATGAGTCCGTTGACCGGGAAGATCGACTGCGCCTGCTGAAAATGGATGATGGCATTGATCACATCGCCCGTCATGCTGCCCTGCGCGCCGGGATAGACCGATGGTCCGCCTTTATAAGTCGGGACACGGTTCAACATCTGCGCTATGAGCGCAACGTCCTCCGGAAGATTCGTGCCGCCTTTGCCGACCGGGAAGGCTATGGATTGATGCATGGTTGTTGTTTTGACCTCCTCTGCTATGGTGCGGAAAAGGGGGCCAAAACCTATCAGGGCAACAACCGGTTCTTCCTTACCTGACCAGCCCGCTCCGGCTTCGCGAGCAGGACGCCCTCCATGCTTTCAGCAGGCCGCGCATCCGCTCGCATTGCTCAGGATGTTTCGCCGCCAGGTTCACCGTTTCATTCTCGTCTGCCGCCAGGTCGAAAAGCATCTCCTCGCCGCCGTCCAGATCCGTCAGCAGTTTCCACCGCTCCTCGATCCAGGCCAATTTCGGTGAACCGCGAGTGTTGCCCAT
Source organism: Bryobacterales bacterium (assembly GCA_016789755.1). Classification (GTDB taxonomy): domain Bacteria; phylum Acidobacteriota; class Terriglobia; order Bryobacterales; family Bryobacteraceae; genus CADEFT01. Next base: position 3,298 of record JAEUQG010000268.1, on the reverse strand, counting down.
TGTTTCAAACGCAATCGGCAGGTTCCGTTTCAAACGTTTCTTGGTCAGAATCGGCATCAGGTCGATTCCGTCCATCCCATCCGTCGACGGAGGTTTCAGGCCCAACGCCGCCAGGACGGTCGGCACATAATCGCTGGTCGACGCCGGTGTGGAAATCACCTGAGGCTTCGCAAAACGCGCCGGCCATTCCAGCAGCCCCGGCACCCTGACGCCGCCTTCAAACAAACTCCGCTTGCGCCCGCGAAACGGCCCTGGCCGCCCCGGCGAAGCGGCCGTCAGTGCGTCGCCCTCCGGCCCGTTGTCGCTTGCGTACCATAGCATCGTGTTATCCCGCACTCCCAGCCGCCGCAGCGTCTCCCGCAGCCGCCCCATTTGTTCATCGACCGCTGCGATGGCGCCGTAGAAGTGCTGCTCTTTTTCCCCGTGGGCGCGATACGGACGCCGGTGCTCCTCAGTCGCCGCCACCGGCTCATGGGGCGCGTGAAACCAAATCACCGCGCAAAACGGCTTCTTCGTTTGCACAGCTCCCTCGATGAATGCCAAAGCGCGATCCATTAGAATCCGTGAATCATCCCCAGCGATCACACCCGCAATGCGCCCATCCTTCGTCCAATATCCATCCGGGTCCACGGTCGGCACTTTCCGGGTCGTCGAAAAGAACTCGTCGAACCCATTGTCCACTGGCGATGATTTCATCGGTCCGGCGAAGTCTCCCAAGTGCCACTTTCCGAAATGCCCGGCGGTATAGCCGTATGGCTTTAACAACTCCGCGATGGTGTACTCGCGCTCAGGCAGCGCATATTTGGACGGAGCATCGGTTCCGCTATCCGCATTCGCAAAGAAGACGCCATAACGGTACGGATGCCGCCCCGTCAGGCAACTCCCGCGTGTCGGCGAACAAACCGGAGCACCGCTGTAAAACCGGTCGAAGCGGATCCCCGTCCGCGCCATCTCGTCCAGAACGGGAGTGCGCAGATAGGGATGCCCGTTGTAGGACGTGTCGCCCCATCCCTGATCGTCCGCCATGGCCAATACAATATTCGGACGCGGCGCTTCCGCACCCGCGGCCGCAAGGGCTCCACCGGCCAATCCAAGGAAAGCACGGCGCCGCATATCAGAAATACATCCGAAGAGCGAATTGAATTACCCGCGGTGACCGTGCCGACGTGAACTCGCCCAGCCGTGCGTTCACCTGGTTGCCTTGCGGATCGAACCGGGCGCCCGTATCGAGCCCGGTAAACTGCGTGTGGTTGAACGCATTGTACAACTCCGTACGGAACTGCATCCTCACTCGCTCTTTGTAGATCGGGAAGTTCTTGAACAACGCGATATCCCAATTGTTGATCCCCGGTCCGCGAATGTTTGTCTTCGCCGCATTGCCGATCGTCCCCCGCGCCGGCAGCCGGAATACATCCGTTCGGAAGTTGCGCGAGAATGTCCGTTCGCTCTTCGGCAGGTTCGGGTTTTCCAGAATCACAATCCGCGCCCCGTCCGTCGGCGAGCCCGTGATGTCCACGGCAGTCGTCGTCGAGTAGCCAATCCCCAGCGGCTGCCCGGACACGAAACTCGAAATCCCCGACACCTGCCAGTCATTCACCACCAGACCAGCAGGCCCGCGCAGGCTCGTCTTCGGCACATCCCACAGCCAGTTCAGTTTCAATACATGCGTCCGGTCAAACGATGCCAGCCCGTAATTCCACACTCGCACCGGAACCAGCGTCGACACGCCGTCGGTGTCGTTATCGTTGAAGTCGAGCGCTTTCGACCAGGTCCACGAGGCCCCGAACTGCACGCCGCTGGCAAAACGCCGGTTCGCGCTGACCTGCAACGAATGATAGTTTGAGCTTGACGCGAATTCGCGAATGTTGATGTTGTTGTATCCGATGCTCGGACGCAGGAACGCCTGCGGCAGCGGCACATTGTTCGCGCTCGCATCGGCATTCCGCGGATCGAAATTCGCACCGAACGGAATCGAGTTGATATTCCGTTGCCACATCAAATGTCTGGCCAACGAGCCCGAGTATCCTACATCTACTACCGTGCCGTACCCGATCTTCTGTTGCACCGACAAGCTGAAATTCATCACTGTCGGCACATGTCCCGCCTGATCGATCCCCAAGATGTTCTGCGGGGAGAGCAGCCCCGCCGAGGAAAGCAGGGTCGAAAGCGTCCCGAACGTGATCACCGGATTCTGCACCAGCGGCGCCTGCGTCGTGTAGGGGTTCAGCACCGCATCGAGGTTCTGCCGGTTGTAGAACATCCCGAACCCGCCGCGGATGGCCGTCGTGCCTTTGCCGAAGGGATCATAGGCAAACCCGATGCGCGGCCCAAAATGGACGCCCCGGTTGTCGATCAGAGAGCGCGGATAACTCGCATCCTGCGCCGCCACGACAAGCCCGTTGTTGGCATCGCCGACCCCGGGCGCGATCGCCCCTATTAACGAAGCCGGATATGCCTCTCCGGTTACCGGATGCACGGCCCGCCGCGCCCCGTTCACAATGCGCGGCTCCAGCAATCGCACTTGCCGCGATCTCTCGAACCGCCCCGGCACGAATGCCGACACTAGGTTGTCCTGCTCAAACAGCGGCAGAATCATCGCGAACCGCATCCCATAATCGAGTGTCAGCCGCCGCGTCACCTTCCAGTTGTCCTGTGCGAACCATTCCACGTTGCTCAACCGAAAATGAAGAAACGGCCGGTTCGATGCCTCCGTGTAGGAGTTGAATACGCCCAGCGCGGCATTCGAATACGCAAAGCCGGTGTCGAGCGGATTGTTCACATTCCTGCCGAAATCGATATTCCCGTTGAAGTTTACCGCGTTGGCTGCGTTGCGCCAAATGCGATCCACATAGATGCCGGCCTTCACCGTGTGCGATGTCATCGTCTTGGTGATGTTGTTGGTCACACTGAAGGAATCGTGCGTCGTCACCAGCGGGAACCGTCCTTCAATCGTCAGATTGGCCGGCTGATTCACGCCCCCGAACGTCGCGTTCGGAATCACTCCCAGAGGGTTACCCGATGGGTTGAACTGCCCAATGCGGTAGCCAACCGACTCACGCAGATTCCGCTGCACCTCGGCGTTGTCCACCAAATCGTCGGCCGGACGGCGGATGATGCCGACCGTCAGTTCGTTGATCAGAGTCGGCGAGAAGATCCGCTGATACCGGAAGATCCCCGATTTGCCTTGGTTGTTGAACGTTTTGCGCATCTGCGGCCAGTTTGTGCCGCCCGAAGAAGGGATCCCGATCGCCCCCTCCTGTACATCCGAATATTGCGTGAAGTTCCCGAACAGAAGGTT
>JAEUQG010000249.1 GCA_016789755.1 Bryobacterales bacterium | reverse complement strand
GGAGGCTGTAGCTGCGCAGCTTGGTGATCAACTCGTCGGCGCCGATGTCGTTTCTGTTGCGGGCGGCGGTGAGGAAGGCCCATTCGGAGACGGGGTCGCTGCTTTCCCAGGCGCCAAGGTCCTGAGTGCGGACGTAGCCGGGTTTGGAATTCCGTTCCGGGGTGGCGTATTGCACGCGGACGGTCTGAACGTCGAGGCTGGCGAGTTTGTCGAGGAGATTGACTTTAGCCCCCTTTTTGAGCTTCATCAATTCCTTGCCGGAGCTATCGGCGGCGCTGAGGAGTGCGGTCTCGTCGGCTTGGACGACGGCGCTGCCGACGGCGCTGTGGAGCGGCTCAGGTTTTTCCAGAGAGTCGAAGGTGAAGACGACGGTGACGACCGCGACGGCGATCAGAAGGGTGGACAAGACAAGCAGCTTCGGCCCCAAAGGCAGACGGGCTACCTGGACAAGGAAATGTTTGGGGCTTTGAATTGCCGACGACAAGATCGTTACGCCTCCTGCTGCGATTCTCCACGATTCTATCTTTTACTTGCTGGATAAATCCAGACGGCCTCAGATGGCTAGAGCTTGTGACGGTCGTAATCGAATGGCTCGTTGACCATGTGGTAGAGGGGCTCGCCTTGTTTTTGGAGGTAGTAGGTCTTGAGCATGGTGCGGGAAAAATCGGTCATTTTGCGAGGCACGGGGCCCTGATCGGTCCATTCGTAGACGGGGACATCCCAGGGATTGAAGGTGTCGCTGAGGCCGCGTTCCTTGGCGATGCGGTAGAAGTGCACGTTGCCGGGTTCGTGTCCGCCGAGCCAGAGGCCGACGAGGTCGAGGCGGAAGGGATCTTTGGCGAACATGACGAAGTTGGGCAAGTAGTCGGGGATGGGGTCGGCGGGATCTTCGTTCTTAGCGTAGATGGCTTCGATCATGTGGAGGCCGAATTTGAGGGTGCTGAGATGGTCGCATGTTTTGTGGGCCCAAATTTCCTGGCGTTCCGGCCCCAGTTCGGCGGTGCTTTCATAGCGGCCGTAGCCCATCTTCTTGTGGTTGTCGAGATAGCGGGTAACGCGTTGGACGACGTTTTTGCCGATGAAGGGCTTCATGTGATCGGGGACTCCGGTGACCATGGCCCAGCCGGGGCAGAAGCGCTGGAAGGGCCAGACGGTCAATCCCTGGGCATTTTTGCAGGCCTGGGTAAGGCACATGCCGTGGGAACGCCACTTGGCGATATTGAAGAGCCATGTATCCTTTTCGTGGATGGGCGGATAGTGCGGGACGCGGGCATAGACGACACCGTCGTCAGGAGTGGCCCAATTCATGCCGTACTCGCGGGCGTAGTGTGCGGGGCGGCGTTGGGGATCGAGGACATCGACGCCGAAACGCTCGTGGATTTCGTCGTATTTGGTGCTCCAGCGGGAGGAGCGGTAATTGGCCTCGACGTAGTGGAAGCGGCGCAATCCGGTTTCGTGGAGGGCGGTGAGGAGGCCGCCGTAGAAATCGGGATCGGTGCCCCAGTTGACTTGGACGTCGCGCTCGCGGCGGGTGAGGACGTTGGGCTTGAGGACGACGCGGTGAGTGAGAGGGATGGCTCCCGCGGTGGGATTGGCGTGGAAGATAGCGCGGCCGAGGTGGAGGCCTTCGCGGCGCATGCCGGTGAAATCGAGCCTGCCCGCGACGTTCGTTTTGCGAATGAACACGGCCTTCGGGTTGGCCTCAATGAAGGGATGAAGGCCGAAGGACTGGGCCGTGCCTGCCTGTAGTCCGGCGGCGCCGAGTGCCGCCAATCCGGTGCCGAGAAACCCTCGCCGCGAAAGATCCATGATTGCTGCGTCTCCGCAAATATCATTTCGCAAAAGGGGTGAATCGGCAAGTGAGGGGGGGACGGAAGACGGGAGACAGGAGACAGGAGAAGACAGGCTTGGTCCTGTCTCCTGCGGTGCCGGTATCTAGAACAGTGCCGGCGGGTCTTAGGCGCTGAGGTGCGCCAGGCTTCGCAGTTTGGCCGCCAGCGTGGTGCGCTTGAGGCGGAGGATTTCCGCCGCCTGCGTTTTGTTGCCGTTGGTGCGGCGCAGGGCCTGTTCGAGCAGGTGCAGTTCGATGCGGGCCACGGTGTCTTCGAAATCGAGACCTTCGTCAGGAAGGGAGACAAAGGACGAATCGCGATCCTCGATGATCTGGCGGCGCGGCGCCACATAGGGGATGGCGAAGTCGGCGGGGATTAGTACAAGACGGTCGCCACTGAGGGCGACGGCGTTCTCGATGGCGTTCTCCAATTGGCGCACATTTCCGGGCCAACTGAATCCGCAGAGCATATCCAGGGTCTCGGCGGCGAACTGGCGTACGGGAATGCCTTCCTGCAGACAGACCTTTTCGGCGAAGTACTGCGAGAGGGAGGGGATGTCGGCCGTGCGGTCGCGCAGGGGCGGCAGTTGCAGGGGCACGACATTCAAACGGTAATACAGGTCTTCGCGGAACTTGCCGGTTTGGATTTTCTCCATGAGGTTGGCGTTGGTGGCGGCGACAATTCTGACGTCGACACGAATGGTTTCCGAACTGCCCACGCGTTGAAACTCGCGCTCCTGGAGGACGCGGAGCAGTTTGGCCTGCGTTTCGAGGCCCATGTCGCCGATTTCGTCGAGGAAGAGGGTGCTCCGGTTGGCCTGTTCGAAACGGCCGGCACGGCCCTGGACCGCTCCGGTGAACGCACCGCGCGTGTGGCCGAACAGTTCGGCCTCAAGCAGGGATTCAGGCAGCGCCGTACAGTTGACCGCGACCATCGGCAGATGCGCGCGCGGGCTGGCCGCATGCAAGGCGCGGGCAGTCACCTCTTTCCCCGTGCCCGTTTCCCCGTGGATGAGCACAGTAGCCTTCTTGGGGCCTATCAGTCGAATCTTGTCGGCCAGACGTTCCATGGCAGGACTCCGGCCGATGAGAAATCGCCTCCAGTTCTCCTCGTAGGCGACTACAGTTTGTTGGACAGCCATTCCGCAACGATCTCCAATGTCACCATCGGAGGGGCAGGAATAGAACCGGATGGTGAGATCACCTGAGAAGGGTGTGCCGGGGAGGGGCGGATTTTGGGGGAGTTGAGGGGTTCCTAGGGCCTGTCACACAACCGTATTGGGCGTTTGCGATGCAAGGGGAGAGAGGTTGGGCATGCTGTCTTTCATCCGTCTTAATGGCGCGACCTTAGCGATTTTTTTCTAAACTTTTCCTTTGCTCAACCAGGCCCCAACGCCCGTTGCGGCCAGGCACACGACAACGGAGACCAGACCGTAGGCAAGGGCCTTCTGCCATGCTCCCTGGCGCAACAGTGCGAGTGTTTCCAGGCTGAAGGAGGAAAAGGTAGTAAATCCGCCGCAGAGTCCCACCATCACGAAGAACCGCACGGGGGGATGATCGCTCCAATTGGATGCCAGTCCGATGAGGAAGCTGCCGAGGACGTTTACCACCCAAGTGCCCCAGGGGAAGGCGGGGCCATAGAGGCGGACTACTTCCGTGCCCAGCCAGAAGCGGAGCATGCCTCCGAGGGCGCTGCCGATGGCGATCCAGATGTAGAAAGTGCTGTTCACTATTCGAAGACCACGGCTTGATGCCCGTGCACGCGGGGCACGGTGCAGACGGCGTAGGCGCCTTCCATGCGGAACGGCAACTCCTGCTGGGAGGGGGCGAGGTACACCTTGCGTGGGGGGACGGCGCGGCGGAGGCGAAGTTCGATGTTCTCCATGATTCCGGGCTCTTCGATGATATCGATGTCGGGAGCGCGGCGCGTCATCGGGTAATAGAGAAGATGCGCGATGTGGCGGAAGCGCGCGGGGCTACGAAAGGGTTGGACGAGGAGGGTGGCCTGCGCGGTGGAGGGCAATCCCGAGGTGAGCAGAGAGGGTTCCGGGAGCAGGCGGCGGAGCAGTTGGCCGACGACCTGTTTCTGGACGCCGTAGCCATCGGCGGAGTAGGAACGGAAGAAGGGATTGGCGACATAGATGGTCTTGCCGTTCTGGGTGATGAGAGGCTCATTGGTGGCGCGTCCGAACGGTGTTTGCTTGTGAGAACTGAAGCCTTGGGGGCTGCGGTCGAAGTAGGGATGGCCGTAGGTGGCGAGGACCTCGGTGCCGGCGCCGGCAACGACAGATGTGCCGTGCTGGTAGAGGAAGTAGGGCTGCTGGGCGATGGAGGGGAAGTGCTCCGGCTTGAGCAGCATGTATTCGCCCTGGAACTTGGCGGGGCCTTCGTACTGGACTCCCACGTCGACAGCGAATCGGGATGCATCGCGGTCGAAGAGGCTGAGGTGGCTGAGCAGGAGCGCGCCGCCGGAGGCGACGTAGCGGCGGACTTTGCCGACCACGGACGGGACGGCCCGGATATCGTCGGGGACGATGACGACTTTGTAGGGGGCAAGGTCGGATTCGGTGTCGAGGATGTCGAACTGGTGGTGCAGTTCGAGCAGCATGTTGGTGAAGCCCTGATCGACGGGCGGGACTTTTTGGGTGGCGGTATCGGGATTGGTGGCGGCAATGGAGATGACGCCGATATCGGCGACACCCTTGGATTCTTTGGCCCAGGGTTCGAGCGCTTCGATTTTGGCGTAGGTCTTTCCGATGCGTTCATAGGTGGCGCGGTCGAGGAGGCCGCGCGGATGCAACTGATCTCCGACGCAGACTTTGGCGCCGTTGGCGAGGAAGTTGAGGCACTCGTAATCGAGCGCCGCCTGGTTTTTCAATCCACCGAAATCGCCCCACGATTTGTGAAACCGTCCGGTCATGCCGACGAGTTCTTTGCCGAGGGTGCGCATGTAGCGGACGCGCTGGTGAAAGTGGGTGTAGCCCCAGCCTCCGGTGGGGAGGGATTCGATTTCGATGTGGGTGTAGAACGGCAATTCATCGCGCACGCCGATGACGAGGCGGCTGTTGAAGAACGTGAGGGCATTGGGGCGCTTTGCCTTGACGACATCGAAGAGCAGTTTCTCCACACGCTTGGCGACCAGCTTGTTGTGTTGGAAGATGTGATCGGGCGATGCCGTGAGGCCGAGTTTGGCACGGTCTTGCTTGCACCACTTGCAGAAGCATCCGTCGGGAGGCTGCTTCAGGATGTCGAAGAAGACGCCGCCGACTTCGTACTTTTCGACGATCTCTTTGTTTTCGGCGACGACCTGATCGAGGTAGGGGGTGTTCATGCACACCCAGGGCCAGGCATCGGAGGGCGGGCCGCCGATGTGGTTGCCATCCTTGTCCACCATCAGCCATTCGGGATGGCGGCGCGATTGGAGCACATCCCAGACGAGCGAGTAGTAGTAGTTGACGCGGATGCCGGCGGCGCGGCAGCTCTTCACCATGCCTCCGAGCATGTCGGTTTTGAGAGCGGGGTGCTTCACGCCGAGCTTCGTTTCGTAGTAGGCGTAACCGTGGTGGCACTTGGCGAAGACATTGATGGAGTTGACGCGGGCTTCCTGCAACTGGCGGGCGAAGGCGGCGGGGTCGAACTCGGCGCCGACATCGGGGATGAGATCGCTGGTGTGGAAATCGAGATGCACCTGGCGGAAGGGGAGTTCCTTGCCATCGATATCCGCGCTTTGCAGGGCGAGAGGCGCCGCCGCGCCGGTGAGAAGAAACGTCCGCCGGTCGATCACTTGACAAGAATATCAGGAGGGGAGACGGGAGACGGGAGACGGGAGACGGGAGACAGAAGACAGGAGACAGAAGTCAGGAGACAGGAGACAGAAGTCAGGAGACAGAAGTCAGGAGACAGGAGACAGAAGTCAGGAGACAGGAGACAGAAGACAGGAGACAGAAGTCAGGAGACAGGAGACAGAAGACAGGAGACGGGGGATGAGGGATTGGAGACGGAGCTTCTGTGTCAGGTTTTCCTGGCGGTGGTGCCGGGGCAGCCTGTCTGGTGAGGCGCGGTTAGTGCTGTAAGCGGTTCATTCCGCGTGGGGCGGGATTGGCTATGAGAGTGCAATTTGCATGGCGGTATGAAACAAGCATGGATTCGATGGACGATGATCAGCGCCTTGGGCGCGGCGGCGCTTTCGGCGCAGGTGCCGAAAGGGCAGGGTTATGTATACCAAGCGGTGGGGGCCACGGGATACGACCGTTGGGCGTCGGTGCTGGGCGCCACGGGCGGAGGAGGGGAAGGAGTGTTTTGGAAAGGGCTGGGAATGGGCGCGGATCTTGGGGTGTTTTACCCTTACCGCTACATTCACGGGGCGATCGGGGCGGCGGGCATTAGCGCCACGTATCACTTCAACGCCGGGCGCGAGGACACGAAATGGGATCCGTTTCTGGTTGGCGGCTACACGCTCTTCTTTCGGAGCGGCACTGCGAACGGGGCGCATTGGGGAGGCGGGGTGACGTATTGGATGCACCGGAGGGTGGGGGCCAGGGTGGAGTTTCGCGATCAGCGGTCCATCCAGGAAGCGATTGCGTTTCCGTCGGTGCGATTCGGATTGAGTTTTCGATAGGAGGAGGAATTTGTCATGACGAACACAGCAGCCATTGCGGGAATCGGGAAAGAGCCGTTTCGCGACGCGCGGAGAGTGCAGGAGAGTTTTCTTGCCGGCATCGAGAAGCGCGTTCTGATTGACATGGCAAAGCGCATGCCGGGGGCGGTGAACGCGGATCATCTGACGGCGATCGGGTTTGCGGCGATGATCGCGGCGGGCGCAGCGTATGCGGTTGCGCCTCTCTGGACTCCGGCGCTGCTGGCGGTGAACGTGCTGCTTGCCGTGAACTGGTTTGGAGACAGCATGGACGGGACGCTGGCGCGGGTGCGCAACCAGCAGCGGCCACGCTATGGATATTACGTCGATCACATCATCGATGCGCTGAGCGCGATGTTCCTGTTCGGGGGATTGGCGTTGTCGGGATTCATGAGCGAACGGGTTGCGATGGGAATGCTGCTTTGCTATTTGCTGCTGGCGATACAGTCGTACCTGGCGACGCATTCGCTGGGCGTGTTCAGCATCTCGTGGTGGAAGTTCAGCCCGACGGAGATGCGCATTCTGCTGGCGGTGGGCAATACGGTGGCGTTCTTCACACCGAAGACGAGGATTCTGGGCGAGCCGATGTTGTTCTTCGACGTTGCGGGAGTCATTGCGATCGCATGCATGGGTGTGGTGCTGGGGGTGACGGTGGTCCGGAACACGGTGACGTTGTACCGGGCGGAGAGGATCGAGCCCCGATGAAACGATGGTTGCGGTTCAACGCGGTGGGGCTGGCGGGCATCGTGGTGCAACTGGCGGTGCTGACGGCGTTGCGCGACGCGGTGGGGCTGCATTATCTGGCGGCCACGGCGCTGGCTGTGGAGACGGCGGTGCTGCACAATTTCTTCTGGCATTGGAAGTGGACGTGGGCGGACCGGGGCGCGCCGGGGCGGCGGCTGCTGCACTTTCAGTGCACGACGGGGCTGGTTTCGGTGGCCGGGAACGTGGCAGGGATGAGCGCATTCGCGGGATGGTTCGGCATGCCGCTGGTGGCGGCGAATCTACTGGCCATCGCGTGTGTGTACCTGTTCAACTTCGTGGTAGCTGACCGCTATGTTTTTCGTCTGCGATAATTGCCATGTTCCCGATGCCACGCACGCTGTTGGTTGTCGACGATGAGGCCGCGGCCCGCTTCGCGTTGCGCCGCGCGTTCCACAATCAGTATGAGATTGCGGAAGCGGAATCGGTGGCGGCGGCACGGCGCCAGATTCGCGAGCATGCGCCGGCGGTGATTTTACTGGACTACACGATGCCGGAAGAAGACGGCATGGTGTTACTGGAGGAACTGGCCGGGCAGCCGGAAGCGCCGGCGGTGATCATGCTGACGGCCTTCGGCTCAGAACGAATCGCGGTGGAGGCGATCAAGCGCGGGGCGTTCGACTATCTGGCGAAGCCGTACGATCTGGAGGAGCTGCGGCTGGTGGTGGGGCGGGCCTTCGAGCACCGGGCGATGCATCAGGAACTGCTGGATCTGCGGGAACGGCTGACGGGCGAAGGGCAGTTCGGGGGCATGGTGGGGGATTCGGCGGCGATGCGGGAAGTGTTCCGGATGGCGGAGCGTGTGGCGCGAACCGACCTGCCGGTGCTGATTCTTGGGGAAAGCGGGACGGGCAAGGATCTGCTGGCGCAGGAGGTGCACGCGCGCAGCGGGCGGAGCAGGGCCCGGATGGTGGCGCTGAATTGCGCGGCGTTGCCGGAAACGCTGGTGGAAAGCGAACTGTTCGGTTACGAGAAGGGTGCGTTTACGGGGGCGGCGGGGGCGAGGGCGGGCAAGTTCGAGCAGGCGCATGGAGGCTCGTTGTTTCTGGACGAGATCGGGGACATGACGCCGGCGACGCAGGCGAAGATTCTACGGGCGGCGGAATCGGGAACGATCGAGCGGCTGGGGGCGTCGCAGACGACGCGGGTGGATGTGCGGATCATTGCGGCGACGAATCAGGACTTGCAGAAGGCGATTCAGGAAGGGAAGTTTCGCCAGGATTTGTATTACCGGCTGGCAGGCATGGTGCTTTATCTGCCGCCGCTGCGTAACCGGCGGGAGGACATTCCGCTGCTGGTGGAGCGATTCTGGCAGGATCTGGGGCGCAAGTACAAGCGGGCGGGGGCGCCGTTTACGGTGGAAGCGCACAGGCGCCTGGCAGGGGAAGAATGGCCGGGCAACGTGCGCCAATTGCGGAGCGTGGTGGAACGATTGTTCGTGTTTACGACGGGCGGGCAAGTGACAGCGGCTGACGTTGAAGGCGCGTTGGAGCCGGTGAGCGGACTGGGGGCGGTTGCGGTGGAAGAGCGGTATTTCGCCGTTGCCGATCTGCGCGAGGCGCGGCGGCTGTTCGAGATGGAGTTTCTGACGCGCAAGTTGCGCGAACATGGAGGTAACGTCACGCGAACGGCGGCGGCGATCGGAATTGAAAGGCAGAGTTTGCAGGAAAAGATCCGGCAACTTGGAATGACACGGGAATGAAGACGCAGCCAGTGCACACGGTTTACGGCGGAGCACACTTGTTCCGCCACGATGTGGGTGGGAAGCTGGGGAAGATCGCGTTGGCTTCGCTGGAGCAGCACAGGGTGCTGCTGCCGGCTGGGGCTGAGGCGATGGAGCGCGTGGAGGCGAAGCTGCGGCGTGCGCCGGTGGAAGACTTCCGCATCGATTTCGAGGACGGTTATGGATACCGTTCCGATGAGGAAGAAGACGGGCACGCGCGGCGGGCGGCGGAGGAATTGGAGCGAGGCATGGGGGAAGGCACATTGCCTGCTTTCACGGGCATACGCATCAAATCGTTCCATCCGCACGCGCGGCACCGGTCGATGCGCACGCTGCGAGTGTTTTTCGAATCGCTGCGCGATACGCCGGAAGGATTCTGCGTCACGTTGCCGAAGGTGGTGCGCGCCGAAGACGCGGCGGCGCTGGCGGCCGCGCTGGATGACCTGAACGCGAGGGCGGCGATCGAGCTGATGATCGAGACTCCGGAAGCATTGCGCGACGTGCGGGCGATTGCGCAAGCCGCCGGCGACCGGTTGCGGGGGGCGCATTTCGGGCCCTACGATTTCTGTTCGGCGTGCGGGGTGACGGTGAACGACCTGCGGCACCGGCTGTGCATTCACGCACGCAACGAGATGCTGATATCGCTGGCGGGGACGGGCATCTGGCTTTCGGATGGTCCGACGAGCCTGTTGCCGGTGGGATCGGCGGAAGAGGTGGGGGCGGCGTGGCGTTTGTCGTGGAGGAACATCTCCGAAGCGCTGGCGGACGGCATTGTGCAAGGTTGGGATCTGCATCCGGCGCAGTTGCCGGTGCGGTATGCGGCGGTATTTTCCTACTTCCGCGAGTTGTTGCCGTCGGCGCTGGCGCGATACCGGAACTTCGTGCAGCAGTCGGAGCAGGCGACGAGGGTGGGGACGGCGTTCGACGATGCGGCGACGGTGCAGATTCTGAAGAATCTGTTTGAGCGCGCGGCGGCGTGCGGCGCAGCGGATGCGGGCGAATTGCCATAATCGAGTTCGATGCGGGAAAGGCTGCACGGCAATTTCTACGAACCGCTGCTGCGGCGGGCGGGGGCTTTTGTGGAGCAGCAAGCGGCGAAGGGAGAGGTGCTGGTGTTGGCGGCGACGCGCGATGCCGCCGACGATCTAGTGCGGCTGCGTTGCGGCGATACGGCGGGTGTGCACCGATTCACGGTAGGACAATGGATTGCGGCGCTTTCGGCGGGGCCGATGGCGGAGCGGGGGCTGGCGCCGTTGAACGCGCTGGGGGCTCAGGCGCTGGCGGCGCGGGCGGTGCATGAAGTGGAGACGGAATCGGGGCTCGAGTATTTCGGTCCGGTTGCCTCCAGCCCGGGTTTTGCGCGGGCGCTGGCCCGCACGTTGCGGGAACTGCGCATGGAGGAGGTTTCGCTACCGGGTTTGGCGCGGACGGGCAAGCCGGGGTACGACCTGGCGTCGCTGGCGCGGACGTATGAGGAACTGCTGCGGGAATGCAGATTGGCGGACTTCGCGGAGTTGACGAAGCTTGCGTGCGAGGCGTTGGGGGAGAGCCGTTTTCGGGGCATGCCGGTGTTGTTGTTGGATCTGGAGCAGCCCGACCGGCTGACCTCGCGGTTGCTGGAGGAGATGGCGGGGCATTCGCGGGCGGTGCTGGAGATCGGACTTGGGGAAGGCAGTGAGGGAGCGGAGGCGGATACGGCGCTCGGGCGGCTGCGGCAGCGGGTGTTCATTCCGGGAGGGGATGCGGCGGCGGGAAGCGATGCTTCGCTGGATGTTTTCTCGGCGGCGGGCGAGGGGCTGGAGTCGACGGAGATTGCGCGCCGCATCCAACAACTGGCGGGGGAGGGGATTCCGTTCGACGACATGGCGATTCTGCTGCGGGCGCCGGCTCGCTATCAGCCGTTGCTCGAAGAGTCGCTGCAGCGGGCGGGGATTCCGTTTCACTTCACGCACGGGGGGGCGCGTCCGGATGCGGCAGGGCGGGCGTTTCTGGCGTTGCTTGAATGCGCGCGGGAAGGCTATCCGGCGACTCGCTTTGCGGAGTATCTGTCGCTGGGGCAGAGTCCGGCGCTGGAGGCGCCACGGGCGATGGCGGCGTGTGCGGTTGGAGCCGAAGACGAGTTGCTGGCCGGTGCGCGGGCGAGCGCAACGGTGGAAGAAGAGAGCGAAGAGAGCGGCGGGGCATCGCCGGCAACGCCGGCAGCATGGGAGCGGCTGATTGTGGATGCGGCGGTTGTGGGGGGTAAGGACCGCTGGGAACGGCGGCTGCGGGGACTCGAGAATGAATTCCGTCTACGATTGACGATGGTCAAGGACGGCAATGAGGCGGAGCGGGCGCACATCGAGCGGCAGATAGATCTGCTGTCGAACCTGCAGCGGCTGGCATTGCCGTTGATCGAACGTTTCGATGCGTTTCCGCAGCGCGCGCGGTGGCGGGATTGGCTGATGCATTTATCGGAACTGGCGGAGTTATCGCTGGCGCGTCCGGCGCCGGTGCAGCTTGCGCTCAATGAGCTGTGGCCGATGGGGGACATCGGTCCGGTGGGGCTGGACGAGGTGATTCCGGTGTTGAGCGAGCGGCTGCGGTTTCTCCGGCGCCCGCCGCAGAAGCGGCGCTACGGCAAGGTGTGGATCGCGACGATGGACGAAGCGAGAGGGACATCGTTTGCGGCCGTATTCGTGCCGGGGCTTGCGGAGGGCATCTTTCCGAAGAAGATGTTCGAGGATCCTTTGCTGCTGGACGAGGCGCGGCGGCTAAGCGGAGAAGGGCTGCCCTTGCGCGAGGACCGCGTGGCCGAAGAGCGGACGCGGTTGCGCATTGCGGCGGCCGTGGCGCGGCGGCGGCTGATTGTGTCGTACCCGAGGATGGATGTGGCGCAGAATCGTCCCCGCGTTCCATCGTTCTATGCGATGGAAGCGGTGCGGGCGGCGGAGGGGCGATTGCCGGAGTTGAAGGCATTCGAGCGGCGCGCGGCGCAAGGAAGCCGGACGCGGCTGGGCTGGCCGGCTCCGGTGGAGGCGGCGGAATCGGTGGATGCACTGGAATACGATCTATCGGTTTTGCATGGGGCGGTGAGCGCGCCGCGGGGGAAGGCGAAGGGTTGGGGGCGGTATTTGATGAACCGCAATCCGCATCTGACGCGGTCGCTGCGGGCGCGGTACCGGCGTTGGGACCGCAAGCGCTGGACGGCGGACGATGGACTGTATGAAGCCTCGCCGGCAACGCTGGAGGCGCTGGCCAAGCACGGATTGCAGAAGCGGAGTTGGTCAGCGTCGACGTTGCAGCAGTTTGCGGCGTGCCCCTACCGGTTCTTTCTGCATGGGGTGCATCGATTCCGGCCGCGGGAGGAATCGGCGCCGCTCGAGGAGCTGGATCCGCTGACGCGCGGATCGCTGTTTCATGAAGTCGTGTTTGAGCTGTTCCGGAGGGGAGGGGCGAAGGAGAACTTCGCGGCGATAGCCGATGGTGTGTTCGACGAAGTTGCGGCGCGATACGAGGAAACGCTGGCTCCGGCGATTCCGCGCGTGTGGAAGAGCGAGATGGAAGACTTGCGGGCCGATCTGAAGGGCTGGCTGAGGCGGCTGCCGGAAGATGCGAAGGGGTGGGAAGTGATTCATAGCGAGTTCGCCTTTGGAATGGAGGCGGACGGGCAGCGCGATCCGCAGAGCAGGCGCGAGCCGGCACGGTTGCTGGACGGAGTGCTGGTGCGCGGGTCGGTGGATTGGATCGAACGGCACGTGGAAGCGGGGACGCTGCGCATCACGGATCATAAGACAGGGCGCAACCCGAAGGACAAGGCGCATCACATCGGAGGAGGGCTGATCCTTCAGCCGCTGCTCTATGCGCTGTCGGTGGAGTATCTGTTGCGGCAGCCGGTGCAATTTTCGCGGCTCTATTACTGCACGCAGCGGGGCAATTACGACACGGCTCCGGTGGCGATTACGGAACATTCGAAGCTCAATTTGCGGCGGGCGCTGGAGATTATCGACGGGGGAGTGACGGGCGGATGCCTGCCCGCGGCGCCGGCAGAGGGGCAATGCGAATGGTGCGATTACCGCATGGTGTGCGGGCCGCGGGAAGAGGAGCGGACACGGCGCAAGCCGCGGATTGCGGAACTGGTGGAACTGAGGGGGCTGCCATGATACCGGCTCCGCAGACGGCCGATGAGAAGGCGCGCGACCGCATTCGCCACTCGCTGGGAGAGAGCCTGCTGGTGGAGGCCGCAGCGGGGACGGGGAAGACATCGGAGCTGGTGTGGCGCATCGTGAATGTGCTGCGGGCGGGGTTGGCGACTGTGGACCGCATTGTCGCGGTGACGTTTACGAACAAGGCGGCGGGCGAATTGAAGCTGCGGCTGCGGCAGGAACTGGATCGTGCGCGGGCGAGGGCCGAAGATGCGGCCGGGGCGGCGCATCTGGAGCATGCGCTGGCGCATTTGGAAGAAGCGGCGATCGGGACGATTCATTCGTTTTGCGCCCAGATATTGCGGGAACGGCCGGTGGAGGCGAGAGTCGATCCGGACTTTGAAGAGCTGGATGAACAAGGGTCTCGGAGGGTGTATGACCAGGTATTCCGGCGCTGGATGCAAGAGAAGTTGAACGAAGATGCGCCGGGTTTGCGGCGTGTGCTGGCGCGGCTGGCGACGGAGCGCGATTCGGACTTTACGCCGATGGAGTCGATCCAGAACGCGGGATGGAAGATCATCGAGTGGCGGGATTGTCCGAAGGCGTGGACGCGTCCGGAGTTGGACCGGGAGACGATTGTGGATGGAATCGCCGGGCATATTGAGGCGATCCAAGGCGAGTTGCGGCGTTTTCCGCGGGAGCTGGCCGAGCCGGTGCGGGACACGTTGCCGTGGATCGAGCGGCGGCCGCGGGACTACGATTTGCTGGAGGGTTTTCTCTTCCGTATTTACAGGAAGTGGAAGCGGAACAGCACAAAGGTTCCCGATAAGCTGTTGTACACCGCGCTCGACCAGTTTCGGAGCGTGGCGGAGCAGGATCTGGCGGCGCTGTTGCGGCAGGAATTGTGGGAGCTGGTAGGGCGTTACGGAGAGGCGAAGCGGCGGGCGGGCCAACTCGATTTCACGGATCTGTTGTTGCTGGTGCGCGATCTGGTGAAAGAGAATCAGGCGGTGCGGGCGTATTTGCAGAACAAGTACACGCATCTGTACGTGGATGAATTTCAGGACACGGACCCGCTGCAAGCGGAGATTCTGCTGCTGCTGGCTGCCGATCGCGCGAGCGACGCGGACGCTTTCAAAGCGCGTCCGGTGGCGGGGAAGCTGTTTCTGGTGGGAGATCCGAAGCAATCGATCTACAAGTTCCGGCGGGCCGATGTGCAGATGTATCAGGCGGTGAGCGCAATACTGGCGGGGCGAGGGGTGGGTGTAGTGCAACTGAGCCGGAGCTTCCGGTCAGTGCCGGCGATTCAAGGGGCGGTGAACGCGGCGTTCGGTCCGGAGATGCAGGGGGACGCCGAATCGGCGCAGGCGCGCTACGTGCCGCTGACGGCTTTCCGCGAGAACATCGACGGGCAGCCGGCGTTGATTGCATTGCCGGTTCCCGAGCCGTACGGGATGCGCATGGTGTCGAACAAAAGCATCGATGCGTGCCTGCCGAGGACGATTACCGGGTTTGTGGAATGGCTATTGAAGAGCAGCGGCTGGCGCGTTTCCGACCCAGAGAACGGCGGGGCGCCGGCTCCGGTGGCGGCGCGGCATGTTTGCATCCTGTTCCGGCGTTTCACGAACTGGGGGGCCGATCTGACGCGCGACTATGTGCGGTCGCTCGAGGACCGCGGCATCGCGCATCTGCTGGTGGGATCGAAGACGTTCCACTGGCGCGAGGAAGTGGAGACGATGCGGGCGGCGCTATCCGCCATCGAGTGGCCGGAAGACGAACTAGCGGTGTTTGCAACCTTGCGCGGGGCGCTGTTTTCCATCCCCGACCATATTTTGCTGCGCTTTCGCCATGAGCATGCAGCGCTGCATCCGTTCCGCGAATGGCCGGAGGCGCTCGATGCCGAGTACGAACCGGTGCGGGAAGCGCTGACGCTGATTGGAGAGTTGCACGGGCAGCGGAACCGCAGGCCGATTGCGGAGACAGTGTACAAGCTGCTGGAAGCGGGGCGGGCGTGGGCGGGATTCGCGTTTCGCCCGGCGGGCAATCAGGTATTGGCGAATGTACGGCGGATCATCGATCTGGCGCGACAGTTCGAAACGGGCGGAGGATTTTCGTTCCGCGGATTTGTGGAGGAGTTGGCGGCGCAGGCCGAACGTTCCGAATCGGCGGAGGCGCCGGTGCTGGAAGAAGGAGCGGACGGGGTGCGGATCATGACGGTGCATGCGGCCAAGGGGCTGGAGTTTCCGGTGGTGATTCTGGCGGATATGACGGCGCGGATCTCGCATGAAACGCCGGACAAGCACGTACAGCCATCGGCGGGATTGTGCGCGATGCGGCTGCTGGGGTGTTCGCCGTTCGAGTTGATGCAGAACGAGGACGAAGAGAAGCGGCGGGAGCACGCCGAAGGGATTCGCGTGGCGTACGTGGCTGCGACGCGGGCGCGCGATCTGCTGGTTGTGCCGGCGGTGGGGGATGAAGAGCGGGAGGGATGGATCTCGCCGTTGAACAAGGCGATTTATCCGGAAAAGCAGCGTTACCGGCAAGCGGCGGCGGCGGAAGGGTGTCCCGCTTTCGGGCCGGAGACGGTGCTGGCGCGGCCGCCGGGGAGCGAAGACACGACCGGCGTGAAGCCCGGGCTGCACTATGGACGGGCAGGCAACACGCCGGTGGTCTGGTGGGATCCGGCGCTGCTTCCGGCGAGCCACGAGGAGTACTTCAGCGACCGGCAGACGGAGATTCTGGCCGAAGACGCGGAGGCGGAACAGCGCGGGGAAGAGGAACATGCGCGATGGCTGGCATTGCGCGCGGAGCGTTTGGAAGCAGGGGGCAAGCCATCGATTGCGTCGATGATTGCCAGTGAAGCGCAGGAGGGGCCGCCGGGGTACGAGTGCGAGTTGCATGTGGAACTGGCGCCGCGGCATGCGGAGCGGCCGTCGGGAAAACGCTTCGGGGCGCTGGTGCATGGGGCATTGCGGGATGTGGCGCTCGATGCATCGCGGGAAGAAATCGCGGCCACGGTGCAATTGCACGCACGATTGTTGGGGGCGGAAGACGAGGAGGCGGAAGAAGCGAGATTCGCGGTGTATCACGCGCTGCATCATCCGCTGCTGGAGCGGGCGCGGGCGGCGGCGCAAGTGTATCGCGAATATCCGGTGACGGTGCATCGCGACGGTGTTGCGGTGGAGGGGGTGATCGATCTGGCGTTCGCGGAAGAAGGGCGCTGGGTGATTGTCGATTTCAAGACGGACGCGGAGACGAGTGGATTGGCCGCGGAGTACAAGGCGCAACTCGCCTGGTACGCGCTGGCGATGCAGCGGACGAAGGGCCAAGCCGTGCAATGTTATCTGCTGGCCGTGTAAAGTAGCTTGCATGAACCGCCGTTCTTTTCTCCGCACGCTGGCGTGCGCCGCGCCGGCGATGGGCGCCTGGACGCAACAGACCTCGAAGCGAATCAACGTCGTGATGTTCATGACGGACGATCACGGGGCATGGGCGTTGAACGCCTACGGGTGTTCAGAGATGCATACTCCGAATCTGGACCGGCTGGCGCGGGAGGGGGCGCGGTTCACGAGGGCATTCGCCTGCACGCCGGTTTGTTCGCCGAGCAGGATGACGTGGATCACGGGGCGAATTCCATCGGTGCATGGGGTGCAGGACTGGCTGCGTCCGGAAGACAGTTTCGGAAAAGATACGCGGCGTTGGCTGGAAGGGCACACTCCTTATTCGGAGATATTGGCGAAGAACGGGTACACGCTGGGGATGTGCGGCAAGTGGCACATGGGGGACGACGATAAGGCGCAGTACGGATTCACGTATTGGGCGACGGTGCCGGGAGGCGGCGGGCCGTACCGCAATGCGGAGTTCGTGAAGAACGGGGTAAAGGGGCAACTGCGCGAGTACAAGACGGATGCGGTGGGCGATTGCGCGCTGGAGTTTCTGGATACGGTGAAAGAAAAGCCGTTTTACCTGCTGGTTCCTTTCTATGCGCCGCACACGCCGTTCGACTTTCAGCCGGAGGAGTACCGGGCGCCGTACAAGGATGCGAAGTTTTCCTGTTATCCCGACACGCCGCAGCATCCGTGGCAGAATCCAGGACTGGCCCGGCACCATGGGAACAAGGCGAGCATGCATGCGTACTCGGCGCTGGTGAGCGGCGTGGATGCCAACGTGGGACGGATTGTGAAGAAGCTGGAAGAGATGGGAGTGCGGGACAACACGCTGATCGTATTCACGGCCGACCAGGGTTGGAGCGCGGGCCATCACGGGGTGTGGGGCAAGGGGAATGGAACGTGGCCGTTCAATCTTTACGACGGCGGCGCGCGAGTGCCTTTGATTTGGAATCATCCGGGGAAGATTGCGGCGGGGCAAGTGTTGACGCCGATGGTTTCGAGCTACGATTACTTCCCGACGATACTGGATTACCTGGGGGTGACGGCGCCGAAGGACGGGAAGCGGCCGGGGCGGAGTTACGCGGGCTTTCTGCGCGGGCAAAAGCCGGCCTGGGACAACCGCCTCTATTTTGAGTATTCTTTCGTGCGCGGGGTGCGGTCAGAGACGATGAAGTACATTCGCCGCACGAAGGAATGGCCGAGCGAACTGTACGATCTGGAGCGCGATCCGAACGAGACGAAGAATCTCATCGACGATCCACGGTACAAGCATCTGATAGCTTCGCTCGATTCGGATCTCGATCAGTGGTTCGCCAAATACGGGGCTCCGGGGCAGGAGCAATGGCGGGAAACGACGAAGCAACACCTGACAGAGTACAGCCGGTAGGGGCAGCCGGCGTGCGGCGGATTGCGGCACGCGCGGCCTGGGCCCCGGTGACCGTTGCGATTAGAAGCTGTGGGCGATTCCGAAGAGCGGGACGTATTTGTCGCGCAAGCCGGAGTCGTCCAAAGCGACGAGCATGTTGGCGGTGAGAACGAGGTTGCCGGCGATCTTGAGCTTCACGCCGAAGGAACCGTTGGTCATATCGAAGGACTCTTTGGCGGGGGCGAGGGTCAAACCGCGAGCTTCGCCGGCGCTGGTGCCGCGTCCACCGATGGAGGATTGGACGAGGCGGTAGGAGTCGAGGAGGCGCATGCCCATGAGATCGGCGACGAAGGTGACGCGGCGGGAGGCGGCGATGGCGGCGCCCATCGACCAGTTGAACTGGTTGGGGATGCGCTCTTTGGTGCGAGTGACGGGATCGCCGGCGAGAACACTGCTGCCGTTGACGGTGTAGCCGATGTTGAAGTGGGGAGAGATGCGGACGGGGCCGAGGTTGCCGGAGTGGAGGGAGAGCGCGGCGAAGGGCTTGAAGCCAACGGCGCCGGAGCCGTGATAGTTAAATTCGTCGCCGGTGGGGAGGCGGAGGTCGGCGCCGAGGCCGAGGGCGTAGTGCTTGCGTTCGAGGGCAGTGCCTTTGACGCGGACGATGGTATCGCCGATGCCGGTGGAGGAACTGCGGGCGCGGCCGAAGACATCGCGCCGGAGGCCGGCGATGCCGAGTCCGCCGGGATCGTTCTGCGAAGCGCGGATATCGAGGGTGGCGGCGCACCAGCAAGTGCCGCCGTCGCCGGGGTTGCCGGAGTTGATCTGGCGGGCGTTGTAGCCGACCACCGACATGGTGGAGTTGACCCAGGTCAAGGCGGTGGAGATATCGAGTTTGTTGGTGAGTCCGTAGGTAAAGAAGGCGACGTTCTGATCGAGGCGGAGATCGACCTGGGTGCCGAAGACCATCGGCGAGGTGGTCTGGAGGCGGCCGTTTTGGGTGACGTTGGTGGGGTCGCCACCGGCATAGAGGTTTTGGACGGCGCCGAGCGGTTGGCCTTCGATGCGGTCGAAGCGGAACTGCTGGCGGGTGAAGCCCATGAAGAAGCGTTTCTTGCCGATGGTTTCGGCGCGTTCGGTGAGGATGGGGCCGAGGCTATCGGAGGAAGGCAGCATGGCGCCGGTGGCCGGATCCTCTTTGAAGATGACGCCGGAAGCCGGTGAGGCAATGGGCAAGGCGGAGAGTTGGGAGGCGATGCCCACATTCAGCGGGCGCTCCAGTCCGGCGGGCCGGAGGTTGACGAAGTTGGCGTCGGAGCCAACGGCGTTGACCAACTGCTGGGAGATATTGCCGGTTGAGTCGAAGACCTCAATCCGATTGCGCAATCCGAAGATTCCCAGTCCGCTCATCGCCTGCGGATAGGCGAAGATGAGCTGATTGGTGGCAGGCACGGTCTGGCCGAATCCCAGTGCGGCGCAGCCGAGTCCAAACAGAAGCATCCTTGTCATAGTCATAGTTTCGAAATACCTGTCCCTCTCTTGTACTAGCGAAAAAGAGCGGCAAATCGCATCACTTCATGCTTTGAATGATCCAGATTCCGCCGCGCCTGGCGAGCGCGACCCGGATGCGTTGCGTTTGCCCTCCCAGATCTTTGCCTCGATCGATGGTTTTGGTTTGGCGGTCGCAGGTGACGGTGGCGGAGTCGCCGGCGATTTCGGGGTCCCCTATTGGGGTGAGCGTCATGCTGAAAGTAAGGTTTTTGTTGGAGAACGTGTCGCGGAAGGTGCGGTCGGAACCGGGGAAGACAGCGGCCATGCCGGCGGTGTCCTTGCGTGCGATGGCCGCGGTGAACCTGGTGAGAGCCTGAAGGACGGTGTCGCGTTCGCCCTTGATGGCGTCGGCTTTGGCGCGGTCATCGGCCTGTTTGCGGTCGGCGGCAGCTTTTTGTTCGAGGCGTTCGATCTCGCGGGTGGCGCGGGCGGCGTTGTCCCCCTGCGGATAGCGCTGGCGGTAGTCCTGCAAGGCTTTGAGGTTGTTCTTGTCGAGTGCATCCCAATCGAGCCTGGCGATGAGATCGGCGGCGTTGCGGGCATGGGGGCTGTTGGGGTTTTTGGCGGCGTAGTCGCGGAGGGCGGCGGCGTTCTTTTTATCCACGGCGTCCCAGCGAAGTTCGGTGAGGCGATCGTCGGCGTTACGGGCCAAGGGAGTGCCGCGATGGCGGCGGGAGAAATCCTCGAGTTGGGCGATGTCGCGTGAGTTTTTGAGCTTTTCCCATTCCTGCGCGACGGCGGCCTGGGGGTCCACTTTGGGGATGGCGGTGAGGTTGACTTCGTTGCGGTCGAAGGTAACGGTCTGGCCGGGGTCGAAGGTGCGGCGGATGGTGCGGGCCTGGAACTGATCTTTGCTGATTTCGATGGTGTGGTCGCCGGGGGGGAGTTTGAGGGTGAAGCTGCCGTCGTTGGCAGCGGTTCCGGCGGGGCGCGAGTCGATTTTGATGGCGGCTCCGGGGGGTGCTCCGCGCATGGCGAGCGTGGCTTCGGCGGGGATGAGTTTGAAGTTCACCTGCTGTTGACCGCCCTTGGGCACGGTGATGGTTTGGGGCGTGACGATTTGGTAGCCGGGCTTTTCGACGCGGATGGCGTAGCGTTTGGCCTCGACAGGGGCGCGGAAGTTGCCGGAGGCGTCGGTTGCGCCGATGCGTTTGGC
>JAEUQG010000222.1 GCA_016789755.1 Bryobacterales bacterium | reverse complement strand
TCCACCGTTTTTCAGTAATGTCTCTTACATCATGGTGCCGTGAATATATTCGTGGACAATATATCCACTTTGGTTATATCCTCAGTGAATGGATCTCCCGCACTCCCTCCTCCCCCTCCCCTCTGCCACCTTCCACATCCTCCTCGCCCTCGCCGCCAACGACCTCCACGGCTACGCCATCATCCAGGACATCGCCGCCCGCACCAACGGCGAACTCCGCCTCTCCGCCGGCACCCTCTACCGCTCCATCCAGCGCATGCTCGAACAAGGACTCATCTCGGAAACCTCCGAACGCCCCGGCCCCGAACTCGACGACGAGCGCCGCCGCTACTACCGCATCACCCCCTTCGGCCAGGAGGTCGCTCGCGCCGAAACCCGCCGTCTCTCCCAAATGCTCGATCTCGCCCGTCAAAGCGGCTTCGCCCCCGGAAAGGCTTGAAACCATGCCACTCTACCGCTTCCTCCTGCATCTTTACCCTCGCTCCTTCCAGGAGGAGTACAACCGCGAGATGCAGTACCTCTTCGCGGCCAGACTCGCCTCCACGCGCGGCCTCGCCCTCATCCCCCTCTGGATCGCCACCTTCCTCGAGATCCTCACCAACGCCACCCTCGTCCACCTCGACATCCTCCGCCACGACGTCCGCTACGCCGCCCGCACCTTCCGCCGTGCCCCCGGCTTCACCATCACCGTCGTCCTCGTCGCCGCCATCGGCATCGGCGCCAACACCGCCGTCTTCACCATCACCGATCACGTCCTGCTCCGCCCCCTCCCCTTCCCCGATTCCCACCTCCTCGTCAAACTCTGGGAACACAAACCCGGCTACCCCCAAATGGAGCTGTCCCCCGCCAACTTCCGTGATTGGGAAGCCGCCGCCACTTCCTTTTCCGCCTTCGCCGCCTACAGCAACCTCGCCGCCAACATGATCGGCCAAGGCCAGCCACAGCGCCTCGATGCCGCCGCCCTCACCGCCGGAATCATCCCCATGCTGGGCATCAAACCCCTGTTGGGACGCGTCTTCACTCCCGCCGACGACACTCCCCAGGCCCCCGGCACGCTCCTGCTCAGCCACGCCGCCTGGCAGCGCTACTTCGGCGCCGACCCGCTCGTCACCGGCCGCACCATCCGCCTCGATGACGGACCCTACACCATCATCGGAGTCATGCCTCCGGAATTCCAATTCCCCTCCCGCCGCGCCCAAATCTGGCTCCCCATGCGCTTCGACCCCGCCATCGATTTCGCCGACCGCAACAACAACTACCTCCACGTCCTCGCCAAACTCAAACCCACCGTCCCCGTCGAACAAGCGCGCCAGGAAATGCGCCACATCGCCCGCCGCCTCGAACTCGCCTTCCCCAAGGAAAACGAACGCACCGGCGCCACCGTCGGCCTCCTCCGCGACGAAGTCTCCCTCCGCACCCGCACCCTTCTCCGCGCGCTCACCGGCGCCTCGCTCTGCCTGCTCCTCATCACCTGCGCCAACCTCGCCAACCTCCTCCTCGCCCGCACACTCGCCCGCCGCCACGAACTCGCCCTCCGCGCATCGCTCGGCGCCGGCCGCCATCGCCTCTTCCGCCAGTTGCTCACCGAAAGTACCCTCCTCGCGGTCACCGGATGCATCCTCGGGGCCACCCTCGCCCTCCAGGCCCTGCCCGTTCTCAAAACCCTCATCCCGCACAACATCCCCATCGTCAACCTCGGACTCGACACCCGCATCCTCCTCTTCACCATCGCCCTCGCCCTCTTCACCTCCCTCGCCTTCGGAGTCCTCCCCTCCTTCCTCGCCTGCCGCGGCGCAGCCGCCAATGCACTCCGCGAAGGCGCGCGCTCCGGCATCGGGGGCCGCAAAGAACGGCTCCGCTCCACCCTCGTCATCGTCGAAATCGCCGTCTCTTTTGTATTGCTGGTCTCGAGCGGCCTCCTCATCCGAGCCCTCCACCGCCTCCAGGCCACCGATCCCGGGTTCCGCCCCGAAGGCGTGCTCACCATGCGCACCGCCCTCCCATCGCCCAAATACGACGCCGTCGTCAAACAGGAAGCCTTTTACAGCCGCGTGCTCGGCGAGATTCGCGGCCTCCCCGGAGTCTCCTCGGCAGCCTACATCAGCTTCCTCCCCATGACCATCGGCGGCGGCATCTGGCCGGTCAGCGTCGGCGGCCAAACCGTCAGCCGCGCCGAAAACCACACCGCCAGCCTTCGCTTCGTCACCCCCGGCTTCTTCGCCGCCATGGGAATCCCCATCCGCGCCGGCCGCGACGCAAGCGACTCCGACACCCGCGACAAACAGTTCATCGCCGTCGTCAGCCGCTCCTTCGCCCAGCGCTACTGGCCCGGCCAGGACCCCATCGGCCGAACCTTCGGCTTCGCCGCCTCCCAACGCACCATTGTCGGCGTCGTCGACGACATCAAGGTCCGCAGCCTCGAAAGCACCAGCGAACCGCAAGTCTATCTCCCCTACAAACAGGCCGCCGACGGAGCGTTCTCCTTCTACTACCCGAAAGATCTCGTCATCCGCGCCCTCAACCCCCAATCCCTCGCCACCGCCGTCCGCGAAATCATCCATCGCGCCGACCCCGAACAGCCCGTCTCCGATGTCCGCCTCCTCACCGACCTCGTCGCCGCCGACACCGCGCCCCGCCGCGCTCAACTCACCATGCTCGGCGCATTCACCTTCGCCGCCATCCTGCTCGCCGCCATCGGCATCCACGGACTCCTCTCCTTCGCCGTCTCCACACGCGCCCCTGAAATCGGCGTCCGCGTCGCGCTCGGCGCCAAACCGGGCAATATCCTCTCCATGATCCTCGGGCACAGCATCTCCCTCACCGCCATCGGCGCTTCCGCCGGCGCTATCGCCGCCTTCTTTACTGGCCGCGCCATGGAATCCCTCCTCTTCGGCGTCTCCCCCGCGGATCCAGCCGTCTTTCTCGCCGCCGCTGCGGTGTCCGCGGGCATGACGCTGCTCGGCGCCTTCC
>JAEUQG010000214.1 GCA_016789755.1 Bryobacterales bacterium | reverse complement strand
AGAAGGCGCGACAAACATTCACGTCGCCGATGTCAATGGCGACGGCAAAGCGGATTTCATCGCCAGCCGCGGACACGGGCGCGGCCTGGTCTGGTACGAAGCTCCCAACTGGACCCCGCATCAGATCAACACCCAATTGGTCGGCCCCCATTCCCTCGCCATCGGCGACATCAACGGCGACGGCTTCATCGACGCCGTCACCTGCGCCAAGGATTCCGGTGTCGCCGCCTGGTTTGAAAACGATGGGAAAGGCAACTTCACCACCCATCACATCCACGAAGATCAATCGGCGTACGATATCCGGCTCGCCGACATGGACCGCGACGGCGACCTCGATGTCCTGATCGCCGGCCAGCAAAGCGAAAACATCGTCTGGTTCGAAAACACCCGTCAGCGCAAATAGGGCGCCACGTTCCCCTCAATTTGACGAAATTCCCGCTCCGTCAGCGGCAGCGTGCGAAATCGCTTCCACGCCTCCAGCGGCGGCCCGTCCGAGGCATAGAGCAGCCGCTTCATCCCGATCGCCCGCAGGTGTCTCACCAGCAGCTCGGCCCGCTTCTCCCACCTCATCACCGAGACGTCGAAATACACCCGCTTCATCCGCTTGTCCCCCGCCTTCGCCGCCGCGGCAAATGTCCCCAGCGCCGCATCCACATCGTCCTCATAGGCGCCAGCCCCCGCCACGTGCGCGATTTGCACCGCAACATCCTTCGCCGCCGGCAACAGTTGCTCGAGAAAAATGCGAGCCTGCCGCTCCCCCCACGGACGCCGCTTGTCGTAGTTCGACCGGATGTGCGCCACTATCGCCATCTCGTGCCGGTTTGCCTCGGCGAATACGCGCCGCAGTTGCGCGATGTGCGCCGCGTTCTCCAAATCCACATCCGAGTTGCCGAAATGCAGCTTCAGCCCCTTCCCCATCCGGCCGTTCCCCGCGCAACGCCGGATCTCCTCAAGGGCGTATTCCTTCAGCGGATTCACTCCGCAAAAAGCCGTCAGCCGCTTCGGATAGAACGCTGCCTGCTCCGCCGTCCAATCGTTCTCCTGACGCACCCGCTCCCGCTCGTTGGCCACCGGCGCGCGGTTCGGATTGCCGAACTGATAGGCAATCGACAGCACCACTCCGCGCCCAACCCCCGCCTCGTCCATCTGCCGGATGAGGTCCTCCGCCGTCAGCGCAAATCCCTTCGGGACGGAAGCCGCGGCGCGCAGCAGGTGCAAGTGATGATCCACCGCCGGCTGAGCCGCCAGCGGCAACCACCCCATCGCCGGGAACCAAAACAGTGCGAGCATGCCCAACCAGCGTACCCCCAAAAACACGAATGCCGCACGCGGTACGTGCGGCACCCAGGTAAACAGCGTTGGAAAAAGCCAGGACTAGAAGGGTTGCTTCTCGTCTCCGCCCTTCTTCTTCTTGCCCTTCTTCTTCTTGCCCTCTTCCTTCTTCTCTTCCTGTGCAGCGAAGGAGGCGGTGGCGGCGCCGATAACCAAGGTCAGACCGAGCATGATGCTCAGAAGCTTCTTCATTTGTTGGTGTCTCCTGTACGTTTGTCGGACGATTAGGGTCGTCTTCGAAATCATCATCTCATGACGCACATGAAGAGGCCCTTAATGGCGCATTAAAATCCATTCATTTGCCTCCGGCAACGAAGCAATCACAGCTCCGGGAAAAATGTCCACATCAACAATAAATATTGATTTTTCTTACACTTAGAACCAATCCTAGGGTCACCGGGGGACTCCTTGCATCCCCGATTCACGCTACCCGCCAACGATAATGGGGGCGAGGATGAACGTGGACCTGAAACAGTACTTAGCTACGCACAGGGCGCTGCCCCCGGCCGAGGCTGCCGACCAAGTCGACCAGATCGTTTCCGATATCCTGCGCCGCCTCAGAGATGGCGGACAGGTCGCTCTGCCGGGCGTCGGCATTCTCCAGGCCGATCCGCGCAACCGTGTCCAACTGAAACCTACCCCCCAGCCAAAGGGGGGCCGCCGGTCATGAGCCGAACCGTGCAAACCGCGGTCAGCCGGAAACCGACCGCCCGGCAGATTGCCGCGATGCTCAAACGCTGCCTGGAAGAAGGCGGACGCGTCGACATCGACCGCCTGGGCGAATTCCGCCTCGGCGAAAACGGCGAAATCCTCTTCACCTGCAGCGCCAGGCCCAGAGTCTTCATCGCCTACGTGGAGGAAGACGAAGAGGCCGCCACCCGCCTCTGCGAAGATCTGCGCCGCCAAGGTTGCGACCCCTGGATCGACCGCGAGCGTCTGCTTCCCGGCCAAAACTGGCTGCGCCGCATCGAGAGCGCCATCGAGTTCTCCGATGCCTTCGTCGCCCTGTTCTCGGCCCGCTCCATCCGCAAACGCGGACAGTTCCAAAGCGAACTGCGCTACGCCATCGATTGCGCCCGGCGCATTCCGCTCGATCAGCCGTTCATCTTTCCCGCGCGGCTCGGTGAGTGCCATGTCCCCAAACGCATCACCAGCGCCATTCAGTACGTCGACCTGTTCCCCGATTGGGATCTCGGCGTGAAGCGCCTCTTGCGCTCCATCCGCGAGGTCCGTCAGGATCGCGAACCGCGCTCGTAGCTACTTCAGCGTCCCCACCTTCTTACGAACCGCCGCGGCCGTCTTCGCCTCTGGGGCCAGTTCCAGAAACTTGGCGTAAGCCTCCTTGGCCGCGGCGCCGTCCTTCAATTTCTCCCGAGCCTCGCCCAGCCGCAGAAACGCCTCGGCGTTCGATGGGTCCCACCGCGTGGCCTCCTCGAAACGGTTCGCCGCCGCTTTGAAACTCCCCTTCTTCATGTAGTACAACCCCACCTTCACCTCTTTCGACGCCTGCAGCGGATTGAACTCGTATTCCTTCGTCTTGAACGACTCGTCTTCTTCCGGCGGCTCGACAGGCTTCTGCTCCTTCTGCTGGGCCACCATCAGCCCAGCCGCCAACATCGTCGAAAGCAACCAGCGGGTCACGCTTTGAGTATATCCGGGAACGGGCGTGACACAATGGAACAAGCCTCCTCGATGGAACTGCGCGACAAGGTCTCCCAACTCCCCGCTCAGCCCGGAGTCTATCTCTACAAGGATGGCGCCGGCAAAGTCATCTACGTCGGCAAAGCCAAGAGCCTCCGCAGCCGCGTCCGCAGCTACTTCAACGATGACCGCCTCGCCGACGCGAAAACCGGCACCCTCATTTCCGAAGCCGCCGACATCGACTACATCCTGGTCGACAACGAGAAGGAAGCCCTCGCTCTCGAAAACAACCTCATCAAGCAGTACAAGCCGCGCTTCAACATCCTTCTCCGCGACGACAAAACTTACCCCTACATTCAACTCACCGCCGAACCCTACCCCCGCGTCTACGTCACACGCCGCCTGCGCAAAGACGGCTCCACTTACTTCGGCCCCTACTTCCCCGGTAATCTCGCCCACCGCCTGGTGAACTTCATTCACCGCTACTTCAAGGTGCCGTCCTGCAAGGTTGATCTGACCCGCCGCCACACCCACCCCTGCCTGGAATACCACATCCATCGCTGCCATGGCCCCTGCGTCGAAGGGCTCACCACGGAGGAAACCTACGCCCAGGCCGTGCGCGATGTCCGCCTGTTTCTCGAAGGCAAGCACCGCCGCCTCATCGACAATCTCCGCCACCGCATGGAAGACGCGGCCGCCGGCTTGCGCTTTGAAGAAGCCGCCGCCCTCCGCGATCTCATCTCCACCGTCGAAGAACTCGAACAGCGCCAGATGATGGCCGCCGCCGGAGGAGACGATACCGACATCCTCGCTTACTACGCCGAGCCCCCGCTCATCGCCGTCAACCTCTTTCACCTCCGCGGCGGGCGCATCGTCGACCGGCGCGAGTACTTCTGGGAAGACCAGACCGCCTTCCAACCCGAAGAGTTCTTCACCGATCTGCTGCTGCAGTTGTACCTCGATCAGCAGTACGTGCCCCACCTCATCCATGTCCCCGTCGAGTTCGAGGACCGCGAAGTGCTCGAAGAGCTGCTCAGCGAAAAGCGCGGCCGCAAAGTGGAAATCCACACCCCGCAGCGCGGCCAGAAAAAGGCCATGCTCGCCCTCGTCGAGACCAACGCCAAACACAGCTTCGATCTCCGTTTCCGCGT
Organism: Bryobacterales bacterium; assembly: GCA_016789755.1. GTDB lineage: Bacteria > Acidobacteriota > Terriglobia > Bryobacterales > Bryobacteraceae > CADEFT01. The sequence continues at coordinate 4,398 of JAEUQG010000214.1, read as the reverse complement.
GCTCAAGCCCAGTTCGGATGCCATCCAGTCCGCGCTACAGGATGCCCTTGGCCTCGAAGAGCCCGTCAAGCGCATCGAGTGCTTCGACATCTCCCACATCCAGGGCACAGACAAGGTTGCCAGCATGGTCGTCTGGGAAGAAGGCCGCATGAAAAAGGCCGATTACCGCAAGTTCATCATCCGCACCGTCGAAGGCAACGACGACTTCGCCTCCATGCGCGAAGTGGTCACCCGCCGTTATTCCCGCATCCATTCCGAAGGCGGAAAAATGCCCAGCCTCGTGCTCATCGACGGCGGACTCGGCCAGTTGCACGCCGCAGCCGAAGCCCTCGAAGCGATCGGCATCATCAACCAACCCCTCGCCTCCATCGCCAAGCGCGAGGAGTGGATCTACGTGCTCGGCAATGAGCACGACCCCGTCATCCTCGACAAGTTCTCCCCAGTCCTCCACCTCGTCCAGCAGGTGCGCGACGAAGCCCACCGCTTCGCCGTCACTTTCCACCGCTCCCGGCGCGATGCGCAACGCCTCACTTCAGAGCTTAGTGAAATCCCGGGAGTCGGCCCTAAGACCGTGGAAAAGCTTCTGAAGCACTTCGGCAGCCTCGATCGTGTGCGCGCCGCCACCGAAACCGAACTGATGGAAGTGGCAGGCCGCTCCGGCGCCCGCCGCCTCAAACAATTCTGGGCCGCTACGCCACCCGGTAACGGCGAATAGCATCTTCGTCCAAATCGATCCCCAAACCCGGCTCCTGCGGGATGTCCAGCCACCCGTCGCGAGCCCGCACCCGCTGCCGCGTAATCTGCTCCCGCAGGTTCGTTTCCTCCTCCGCCACAAACTCGCAGATCAGCGCGTTCGGAATCGAGTTCAGCCAGTGCAGCGCCGCCATGACATTGATGTACGTGGTGAACCCGTGATTGGCCACCGGCAGCCCGCGATCCTGCGCCAGCGCCGCGATCTTCATTCCTTCCGTGAATCCCCCGCAACGCGTCAGATCCACCTGCACCACATCGATCCGCCCCCGATCCATTAGTTCCAGATAGGAGAGCCGGTTCGATTCCTCTTCCCCCGCCGCAATCCGCACGCTGGCGGCTTCCGACAACTTCCGGTACCCCTCGTAATCATCGGCCCGCAACGGCTCTTCCAGCCAGAAAATCCGCTGTTCGGCGAATGCGTTGGCGCGTTGCAGAGCAGTCTTCGCGTCCCACACCAGCCCGGCATCGATCATGAGATCGGCGTCGTCGCCCAATCCCCGCCGCGCCTCGCGCACCAGCGCCAGATCGGTGCGTTCGTCCTGCCCCATCGGATGCCAGCCGAACTTCACCGCATCGAAGCCCCGCCCGCGGAATCGCCGCGCCAGTTCGCCGGTGGCCTCCGGCGTCGCCCCGAACAGCGAGCTCGCATAGCATCGAATCCGCGAATGAAAGCCGCCTCCCAGCAGTTTCCACACCGGCATCCCCAGCGCTTTCCCCTTGATGTCCCACAGCGCCATGTCAATGCCGCTCATCGCATGAATCGCGATCCCCCGCCGTCCGCTATAGACGTTGGCCGTATACATCTTGTGCCAGATTTTTTCCGTGGCGAACGGATCTTCCCCCACCGCCAGATGCCCCAACCCGCAGGTGATCGTGTGCGAATAGGGACCCTCGATCACCCCCTTCACCGCCATGGGCGCCGAGTCCACCTCCCCCAACCCCGTGATGCCGGCATCGGTCTCCACGCGCACGATCAAAGCGTCCTGCCCGCTGTCGCATTGCTCTTTCACAGCAGGGAGCCGCAGATACATCGCTTCCACTTTGGTGATTTTCATCAACGGAGAGTATACCCTTTCCCGACCCGTCTGCTAGAATAGAAAGTTCGGGCTGTGGCGCAGCCTGGCTAGCGCGCTTGCTTGGGGTGCAAGAGGTCCCGGGTTCAAATCCCGGCAGCCCGACCATCTACCCCTCTCAATATCCCTTCCTGGGCTATCCGAGCAGCCCATGCCTCGGGGTAACATCGATGTCATGAAGCGGATCAGGTTAATCTCGATATCCTTCGCTTTTCTCGCATTCGATGGAAATGCACAAACAGTCGATCCGCTTGCGATTCGCAATTGGGCTGCACCACCAACTTGGCGTTCCTCTGATGCAGCTACGCAAAAACCTGAGGAGGCTCAACAGCAGCGGGGGGGCGCAAACCAGCCAGTCGGTGTTCGTCGGAATCACCCCTTGCCGCCCGGTCGATACTCGCGGCGAATCGGGCCAGACAGGTTTGCTCGGGCCGCCTATCATGCAGGCCGGAACCCGAAGAACGCTCCCACTCGTTACAAGTCCGTTGTGTGCGGGGATCCCAAGTACGGCCACAGCTTTCTCTTTGAACATTACGGTCGTGCCGCAAGGTTCGCTTCCTTACCTCACGGTATGGCCAACCGGACAGCCCCAGCCCTTCGTCTCGACATTGAATTCGTTCGACGGAACGATAGTCGCGAATGCCGCAGTAGTCCCTGCCGGCTTGGCTGGCTCGATAGACGTTTTCGTCGCCGGTGCCGCGCACGTCATCATTGACATGAACGGTTACTACCTTGCGCCTTCAAGTGGAGTCTCGGGGCAAGGTCCGCAAGGCCCCACGGGGCCCGCTGGTCCTCAGGGCGCCACCGGCCCCAAGGGTGACAAGGGAGACAGCGGCGCCATCGGCCCCACAGGTCCACAAGGACCGCAAGGAGTACCTGGTTCGCAGGGCTCTACCGGGGCGACCGGACCCGCCGGGGCGAGCGGCTCGGCGTTCTTCATGTCGACACAGGCGTACAATGGCGTTTCGTCAGTCTGCCCGGTGTTAGGACTTGGCTGCTCGGGAGAGCAAACGGGGCTGCTTGCCCCCATCAATTGTTCTGCGCAGAATCTACGAGTGAGATTGCTTGGGACCGGCGTCATTTCCGAGAAGACGGTTACACTGCAGGTAAACGGATCTGCCACCTCCTTGGCGTGTTCGATTACTGCTGGCTCCCCAACCTGCACAAACACGACATCCAGGGTCAACGTCAGTGCAGGTGATCTTCTAGACTGGAAACTCAGCGGTGGCCTGGATTCCATAACGCTGGCAATTTCCGCCGTTTGTCAGTAACCCCCACTGGCCATTGGGTTCAAATCCCAGCATGGGTGCCTTGTCTTCATCTATCCAGAGATGACCATACTTCGATAACCTCCCTGGTCATGGATGACTTGCCTCACCCCTCCGAGTGGCCCATCAAACGGAACCGACACCGCGCGACCTGAGGCAGCCCCTGGTACACCAGCCAAATGCTTACCGCTTCTCAATATCCACTGGAAAAAAATGAGAACATTCTTACCGGTGGTTCCATGGAGTTCGAGTCCGGCCTCCATGATCGCAACCGGCATTCCCAAGGGCGGCGAAGACGAATGACAGCCGGCTGACACAGCACTGCACTTTGAAAAAGCGCTGCGTCGCCACTTCGCTGAACCGTTAGCGGTGGGCTTTGAACCGCTCATTCAAGAGATGACCAACGTGGGAGATCGGGGTGCAAGGACCTTCCGCCTTCCTGCGCAAGCCTCTACGATTCGGATGGAGGCTTGTTTGTCGCTCAACTCCACGAACAGGCCGGTGCCATCAAGAGTTTTCCCTCTACTTCTCCGACCCCTCAATCGGAGCCACCCCGCTCTTCTTCTGCTGCGGAGCACCCCCCATCCCCAGCGCCGCCTGCGACCCGCTCCGGATCAGGCTCGTCTCCCCAGGCCCCTGGAAAAACGTGTACCCGTGCCGGCTCTGCCACGCCTGCGGACCGCCCAGTTTCACCCCCCGCTTCAGCACCTGGTCGTGCACCTTCGTCACCATCGCCTCGTACGCCGGATCCCCCTGCTTCTTCCCCGAAAAACTCCCCAAATCCGTGCTCGCCACAAACACCACATCCACCCCAGGCACCGCCGCAATCTCATCCGCAATCGCCACCCCCGCCGGCGATTCGATCATCGCCACAATCATGATGTTGTCGTTCGCCGTCTGCCGGTAATCGCTCCCCCATAGCGCCCCGTACTGTCCTCCCCCCTGGCTCCGCTTCCCCAGCGGCGGATATTTCGCAAATGTCACCGCATTCTTCACCTTTTCCACCGAATCCACCATCGGAATAATAATCCCCAGCGCCCCCATGTCCGTCGCCTTCTGAATATCCCCCTCCGTCGCATCCGGCACGCGCACAAACGGAATCGCCGGAGCCCCCTTGCACGCCCGCATCATCGTCGCCACCGTCTGATAATTCAGCGGACTGTGCTGCATCTCGATCCACAGAAAATCCCACCCCGCGTTCGCCATCGCGCAGAATATCTCCGGATCGGTGGTCGACACCGTCCCGCCCACTATCTGCTTGCCCGCCTCCAGCTTCAGCTTGGCAGTGTTGTAAATCCGCGGCT
>JAEUQG010000372.1 GCA_016789755.1 Bryobacterales bacterium | reverse complement strand
TTCCTTGAACACGGGCAGCAGGTCATGGCCCGTTGCGTGAAGAACCAGATACCCTACATAGGCCACGTAGTAGGCGAGGAAGACGGCCCCTTCCCACCGTCCGATCACACCGCGAAAGAACACAGGGAAGCAAGCGAATGCGACAGCAATCATGATCGGCATGTCTGCTTCCAGAGCCTGCAGCGATACCGGCACTCCCTTCGGCGCGACGATGCCGGATATCCCCAATACATAAAGGATGTTGAAGATGTTGCTGCCGATCACATTACCCACCGCAATGTCGCGTTCTCCTCGAATCGCCGCCATCACGCTGGTGGCCACCTCCGGCATCGATGTGCCGGCAGACACGATCGTCAGTCCGATGATCAGTTCGCTCACACCCCAAGCGCGCGCAAGGACAACGGCTCCGTGCACAAGCCATTCCGAGCCGAAGTATAGCATCGCCAAACCGCCCGCGATGTTTGCCGCGTCCACTGCCGCTTGTGTGCCCACCGTTTTTGCCGGTGGCGGGAATGCCTTTGTGTATTCCAGCGCCACCGCTTTTGACTCGCGCCTTGCCAGCCTGAGGTTCAAAACGACATAGCCGAGCCCACCTCCAAGAAGGAGCACTCCGTCTCCGCGCCCCAGCATCCCATCGATGGATAGCAACAACAGCAGCACCGACGCCCCGATCATCAGCGGCACATCGATCCGCACCAACTGCTGCGCCACCGCCAGCGGAATGATCGCCGCCGACAAGCCGAGGATGAGAAGAACATTGAAAATATTGCTTCCAACCACATTCCCCACCGCAAGATCGGCGCTTCCGCTCCAAGCCGCCCCGATGCTTACGGCCAGTTCCGGCGAACTGGTGCCGAACGCCACCACCGTCAGTCCGATCACCAGCGGAGACACGCCGAAGAAAGCAGCCATTCGCGACGCCCCGCGCACTAGTAATTCCGCCCCACCAATAAGGAGTAATAAGCCCGCAATGAGATGCATCGCCTGTAGGATAGCGAAGTTGCCCCATTCCCCACCCTCTAATTCGCTACTCTAACCAGGTGATCTCCGCGCGCAATCTTTCGAAAGAATACGGACCGCACCGCGTCGTCGATTCCGTTTCGTTCGAGTTGCCGCCGGGCAGCATCTGCGCCTTTCTCGGCCCCAATGGCGCGGGCAAATCCACCACCCTCAAAATGCTCACCGGACTCCTGGCGCCCACCTCGGGCGAAGCCACTGTCGCCGGGTTGGATATCCGAGGCCAATCGCTGCAACTCAAATCCGCCATCGGTGTGCTCCCCGAACATCTCGGCCTGTTCGATCACCTTACCGTGGAGGAACACCTCAATATGGCTGGGCCGATCTACGGGCTCGGCAAACAGGAAACTTCGCGCCGCGCCAACGATCTGCTGCGCGCGCTCGCGCTCGAACACGGCCGCGATACGTTCGCCGACCACTGCTCGCACGGCATGCGCAAGAAAACTGCTCTCGCCCTTGCCCTGCTCCACAATCCCAAAGTGCTCTTCCTCGATGAACCCTTCGAAGGCATCGACCCTGTAACTTCGAAGACCATCCGCGACCTGCTTGGCAGCCTCGCCCAACGAGGCGTTACCGTATTCTTCACCTCGCACATCCTTTCCATCGTCGAGCGGCTCGCCACGCACTACATCCTTATCCGCCAGGGACGAATTGTCTGGAATTCGGAAGCCGCCGCGCTCCCCTCCAACCTCGAGCAGATGTATTTCGATCTCGTCGAGGCGCCCCGCACCGAAGAACTGCCATGGCTCGGATCCTTCCTCTCCTGAGGGCGCTCGCCCTCGTCGAGTGGCGCGATGTTCGCTCCGTCAACTCCATTTCCTCGAACAATTTCTTTCTGTTCTGCGCCATCCTCATGCTGCAGCCGGCGAGCGTCGTCTTCCTCGGCACGGTCGGCGGTTTGCTGCTGTTCTTTCCCCTTTGCGCCGACCCGATGAAGAAGATTCCGGCGGACCGCCTGCAACTGTTCCCACTGTCCAAAGGCGAGCAGGCGGTGCTCCGCGCCGCTGCGTCCTTCCTCAGTCCGGCGATCTGGCTCATCCTCGTCATCCTAGCTCTCGGAGGCACGCGTTTTCATTTGCTCTCGCTCCAGTTGCTCGCGCTCGTGGTCGCCGTCAACGCTGGGGTACTTTGGGTGGAAAGCGCCCTGGCGCGCGCTCCGCGCCTTCGTTTGCAGCTCTATATCCCCGCCTTTCCCGGCGCCACAGGCGGGCTCATCCGAAAGAATCTGCGCGAGATGTGCCACGTCCTCGACCTCTACCTCGCCGCCGTCCTCTGCTCTGCCGGAGCCATTTACAGGCTTACCGCGGCCTCCCCGGAACCTGATGCCGTCTTCATGATCACTCTGCTCGTTGTGCTGGCGCTCAGCACCTATGCCCAACAGTTATTCGCACTCGACATAGAACGTGGGCTGGTGCGCTATCGACTGATGCCTCTCCGCGGATGGCGTATCCTGCTCGCCAAGGATGCCGCGTTTCTGATTGTGGCGACGCCGCTCCTGCTGCCTCTGCAGCCTGTAGCGGGCCTCTCCGCGGCCTTCGCCGCGCTGGCCTTCGGACATCAGACCAGCGTTCTCCACGCCCACCCGCAGGCACGCTGGCGCTTCGTCGCCGGTGTGTCTCTCACCCATTCCATCCTGCAAACCGTGCTGATGTTCGGCCTGGGCACTCTTGCGCACCGCCATTCGCCGGCGTTTCTCGCGCTCAGCGCCGCGCTGTGGCTAGTGTCGCTGGCTCTGTTCGGCTGGCGCTACGATCGCGCGCGCTACTGACTTGCAGTTTCCAAACAAATACATCTCCTTCTGTTTCACCCGCCGCGAAAACCGTTCCCTGCGGACCAGCCGCCAGGGCCCGCACGCGAACCTCCCCCGGCTCGCCTGAATTACGCCGCTGCAACGTTTTCCCTTCCGCATCCAACAGCGCCACGAACGCCTTCTCCGGTTGCCCCGCACTGCCCCCGATCCATAGGCGTCCTCCACCCGCCGCGGCGATGCCGTGGATTGACGTGAATTCGTTTTCACCGAACGGCGCCGTTCCTTCCGCAACGCCATCCTTGCTCCGCAACCGCAGAATGGCGCCCTTGCCCCCTTTTTCGGACTCGCTCACCACACGCAGATGATTCGCCCCATCGAGCGTCAACGCACGGCCGAACTCGCCTTCGCGCGCGATACCTACTGACCAGATCTCGCGTTTGCCCTTGCACCCGATCTTCGTTGCCTTGTTCTTTCCCACGACGTAACACATCCCCCCAGTGGCTTGCATGGCCAAAACATCGTGAGGCAGATATGTCGCATAGACAACGCGCTTCCCATCGTGCGAAAACACAGCTAGAAACCCCGAAAGCACGCCCTTCGGACGCTTCGAGTAGGCGGACTTCTTTGTCACTGGCAAATCGCCGGAGGTGGTGAATCCCGCCGCCATGCACTCTCCGCCTTCTCCCATCGCCACTGCCGTGGCGCCTTCATCGGAAGACCCGCCGAAGTAAGATGCATACACCAACTTCCCCGCCGCATCGAACTTCGCTACAAAGGCATCGCCCGCGCCGAGCCGCCCGCCCGTCCCTGCGTACTTCGCCTGCGCCGCTCCCGCCGTCACCGGGAAATCTCCCGATACCGCGCCGGCCAAGCAAACGGAGCCATCCATCCCTGCCGCGACAGCGGTTCCATAACTGACCGCCTTGCCTCCCAGGTACGTGGAATACAGCCGCTGCGCGCCTTCTCCGCTGGTCTTCATGGCAAACGGAGTCCATGTTTTCGCCGCTGGCTTGATCTGCCCTGCGTCCTCGGTCACCGGAAAATTCGTACTGCCCGAGGTGCCGGCAATCGCAACATACCCGCTGCCGTCCACCGCGATCCCCTGTGGAAAGTCCTTGCCATCGCCGCCAAAGACGGCGAAGTAGAGCAATGCTAACTGCACCATCTCTTCAGTCTACGGAATCACCGGCAGCACGATATGCGAGGCGCGTGCTCCGCTGTGATAGATGGTCTGCGTCGCCACTTTGATGTTGGCGGAAGTTCCGAACGGCTCGCCGGTGTTGGGATTGCGGTCGAACTGCGGGAAGTGGCTGCTGGTGATGTCCACCCGGATACGGTGTCCCTTCAAGAACGCGTTCGATGTGCCCACCATGTCGATAGCGAATTCGTAGACTTCCCCCGGCTTCAGCGGCTTCGGCGCGCTCAGGCTCTCGCGGTACCTTGCCCGCACGATTCCTTCCGCCACTGGAATGGCCCGTCCATCCGGGAACACGTCCACCAGTTTCGCGATGAAGTCCGTGTCCACACAGTCGGAACTCGCATGTAGAATCACCTTCACCGGCCCGGTCACTTCTATCTCCTTGTTCAGGAAATCGGAGGTATACACCAGGATGTCGCCCCGCTTCTCGATTGGACGCTGATCGATGGGCCCAGCCGGTGTCGGCGTTCCACAGCAGTTGTTGCCGCCCAAGCTCGGCACCGGATTCGCCGGATCGTAGCGGTACACATCGGGCTTGCCTTCGCTTGGCGCCGACCATTGCAGCCGCCCGTCGCCCCGGTCGCTATTCGCGTTTCCCCCTCCACTGAAATACAACTTCGTGTACTGCGTGCGCGCAAGCGGATACTCCTTCTCCTGCCGCCACACGTTCTTCCCCATCACGAACAGCGTCACCGGCGGTTCGCTGTCAATCCCATCGTCGGCACCCTTCAGCCAATAGTCGAAGAACCGCAGGCTCTGCGCCATCTCGTCCACATGCGCATTCTCGCCGAAATCGATGTCGCCGAACTTGCGGGAAGATCCATGCCCCCACGGGCCGATCAGAAGCCGGCTCTTCTTGCGCGCCGCTTCCGTCTTGCCCTTGCTGCTCATCCCAACATACCCGCGTAGCGTCCCCTGACTGAAGATGTCGAACCATCCACCCATGGTGTAGACCGGCACTCCGATCTCTTGAAATACCTCTTCCGCGTTCAGTTTCTTCCAGTATTCGTCGTAATCGGGATGCCGGATCCAATCGCGATAGAACTTCGCGTTGCGCCCGGCGAGTTCCTGCATGGTCAGCAGAGGCAGGTGCCACAGCATCTTCTCGAAGCTGAGATTCTGCGGTCCTCCCGCCATTCCATGAGGCCCCGTGTTCTGCATGATGCGCGATTCCTGCCTCACCGGCCCCCATCCGAAATTGAACGACAGCCGCCATCCCCCGTTCAACGTGATCCAGTCGTGATACAGGCTCGTCGAGGCCACCTTCGGTACCATGCACGTCAGATGCGGAGGCTTGGCCATGGCTGCCCGCCACTGCACATGACCCAGGTATGATCCGCCGTCCATGCAGACCTTGCCGCTTGACCATGGCTGCTTGGCCGCCCACTCGATCGTGTCGTAGCCGTCTTCGATATCATTGCGGAACGGCTCCCATTTGCCTTCCGATTCATGTCTCCCTCGCACGTCCTGGTAAACGTACGCGAAGCCGCGCCGCGCGAAGAACACTGCCGCCTCATACGCGCTCGGAGCGCGTTCCGTACTGTAGGGCGTGCGCGACACAATTACCGGGTACTTCCCACCTCCCACCGGCCGGTACACATCGGCGAACAGCGTTACACCGTCGCGCATCGGCACTCCCACAAGGTTGTCCATCCGCACGTCATTCGTAGGTGCATAAGCCGCGGGAAACTTCACTTGCCCGCAAAGCACTACCGGCGCCGCCAACAGAATCCATCGAAGCATGCGCCAATCTTATCCGATTCGCTGCTACTATTTCCTATCGGAGCCTGCCAATGCCCTTTGACCGCGATACCGAAATCGGCGGCCCCTCGGCGCGCTTCCCTCATACGCGCCATTCCGCCATTGCCTCGGCCCGCAGCGATCAACCCGCCGAGCGGGAGCGCGCCTATTCCTCCATCGTTTCCGGCTATTGGAAACCGGCCTACAAATACATCCGCATCCAATGGAACCGGTCCAATGAAGATGCCAAGGATCTGACCCAGGCTTTTTTCGCCGCCGCATTCGAGAAGAACTACTTCCAAGCCTACGATTCATCGAAGGGCAGCTTCCGCAATTTCCTCCGCACCTGTCTCGATGCTTTCGTATCCAAGCAGGATCAGGCTGCCGCCCGACTCAAGCGGGGCGGCGGTGCGGCCGTTATCCCGCTTGATTTCGAGAGCGCGGAAGGGGAGTTGCAGGCGCTTCCCATTCCTTCCGGCATGTCCACCGAGGAGTTCTTCTACAAGGAGTGGGTGAGGCATCTTTTCAGTGCGGCCGTGGAATCGCTTCGCGAAGAATGCGAGGCTGCCGGCAGGCAGCAGCACTTCATCCTGCTCGAACGCTACGACCTCGATCAGACAGCCGCCAGCTATGACGAGCTGGCCCGCGAACTGAACATCCCTGTCACCACGGTTACCAATCATCTCGCCTGGGCCCGCCGCCGGTTTCGGCGCCTTGTGCTCGATGCTATCCGCGAGGTGACAGGTTCGGACGACGAGTTCCAGAAGGAAGCCCGTCAACTTCTCGGCGGCGGCGCCGTCTAGACTCGGTAGACAGTCTTGACTCGGCACATGACTTCCCGAGTATGCTGGGGAACGAGCGTCCCGTGCGGTCGTCTAAGGAACTCGCCCGCACAACGCGCAGGGTCTAGCCGCTGCACACGGGTCTCTGAACAGGATAGTGGCCGTCCCGGCCTGTGAGAGCCCTCTGACAAGGAGTATTCATGCATCGATGGTTGGGATGTCTGCTGCTGGCGCTAGCCGCCTGTTCGGAGGCCCCCAGGAAAGCCGCGGAATCGAAGAACGCCGCCACCGCGGCCAAGATCCTCAACTTCTACGCTTCTCCGCCCTCGATCGAAAAGGGCGGCGATGCGTTGCTCTGTTATGGAGTCGAAGGCGCGGCCTGGGTCAAACTGGATCCGCCCGTGGAACAACTGGCGCCGGCCCTTTCGCGCTGCTTCCAGGTGAAGCCCGAAGCCACCACGCAATACACACTTTCCGTGGAGGGGGCTTCGCAAAAGGCCGAAGTCACCGTCACCCCCGCTCAACCCAAACAAGCGCGCAAGGAACTGATCAAGTACTTCGTCGCTGCGCCACGGGAGGCCACGGCCGGTGAAAAAGTGACCCTTTGTTACGGAGTGCAGGACACCAAGGCTGTCGACATCAAGCCATCTTCGCAGCAGCACCAACCAGCCGACAAGATCTGCTTCACCGAGACCGTGGCTCAAACCACAAAGTTCCGGTTGACGGCGATCGGCAACGACAACTCCGTGCAAACGGTGACGCTGGAAGTTGCCGTCAAATGACCGGTCAGGCGTAGCACCGCACCTCGAAGACGCGCGCGAAATCGTCGCCGTTGGTGGCATCCACCTGCACGCGCACAGCGTCGGCTTCCATCGCGGCGAAGCGATGCCGGCGCAACCGCTCGTAATTTCCCTTGACAGAGGCGACCTCCACCCACTTCCCATTCTGCTGTGCCAGCACGCGGTAATCCTTCACCGTCTCCGGCTGCGGAGCCCTAATCTGGCCCACGGTCACTGACGCCGACGCGCTCAGCATCAGCCGCCGCTGCAAGCCGGTGTCGAAGGTCAACTGTACCTGACCGATCCTGCGCGGCGCGTCCCAGCGCAATTCGATCCATGCGCCTTCCTTCGTCATCCGCCCCGTCCAGCGATGCACGACTGCGTCCTTTTTCTTGGGGATATCGCGCAAGCAACCATCCACCACCTTGGATGCTTCGGCGCCGGGCTCTTCCGCCGATGCCGTCACTTTCGCTTCACGGGCCGCATCGAGCGGATCTTCGTTGAGACGGTTCTTGATCGTCTGATCGTCGCGCAGCAAAGCCTGCTGGAGTTTCGCCACATGCTTGCGATACAACTCCCTGGGCGACACTCCCCGTTCCAGGCACAACGCGGCCGCCGTGCCTACGGCTTGCCCTGCTGCGCCGCAGGTGGCCATCACGCGCGTTGAAGTAAAGGCCACATGCGAACAACTGATGTTGCGGCCGGCCATGAACAAATTCGCGATGTTCCTGCTGTAGAGGCTGCGGAAAGGAATGTTGTAGGCCTCCTGGAGCCGGACAGCGACATTGGGTTTGAGGTCGGAGCGGTCGAAGCCGCCGGGCGGATGATCGTCCATGGGCCAACCGCCGATTGCAACCGCATCTTCAATATCCCCGCGCACCAAATCGTGCTGGGTCAAAATGTGATCGCCCACCATGCGGCGGCTGCCGCGCTTGCCGGGCAGCATGCCGATCCAATCCATCGCCCAGTGGCTGCTTTCCGGATGCTCGCCGCTGTTCTTGATGTAATCCCAAACGCCCAGCACGATGGACAGCAGTTCGAAGCGGATCCGCTCGTTGTCGTGAATGATGTCTTTGTTGCCGCCCCAGGCGATCCACCAATAGCCGTAGTCCCATTCGCGAATGGTGCGCGTGCGCAGATGCTCTTTGTTTATTTTGCGCGCCCAGGCCGGCGCCACAAAGGGCATCGGGCGGCGGTACAGGCGGGAGGTGAACAGGATGCTGCTGCCAAGCGTCTCGTCGTCGCCTTTGTCCATGGCCAGCGATTCGCCGAACTCCTCGCGCGGCTCTCGCCCTGTTCGCATCTCCGCGCCCGCTTCGAAGCCGAGCCGGCAATCGCCGGTGGCGTCGCAGAAGTACTTGGCGCGAATGCGGTAGGCGGTCTCGGCGCGGTCGCTGCGCACGAAGACTTCGTCGATACGGTCGCCCTTCTTCTTCGCAGCGTAAAGGGTGCTGTCCATTAACAAGGTAATGTTGCGCTCGCTGATTACCTTGTCGTAGAGCAGCAGATCCCACATCTCGAACGCGCGTTGCGGATTGCGCACGGCATCCTCGATGCGCAGTTCCTCGACGATGCCCGTTTCCCGCCAACCGGCAATGGCGTGCGAGCCGCAGACGTGCATCTTGACCTCGCTTGAGGAGTTGCCTCCGAGCCGGGAGCGGTCCTGCACCAGGATCACCTTGGCTCCATGGCGTGCCGCCGCAAGGGCGGCGCAGACTCCGGCGAGTCCTCCGCCGGCGACGAGAAAATCACACTCCAGCGTGATTTCGGCCATCTTTCGCTCCCGCGCCGACACGCCTGCCGGGCCCGTGGCGGGGGTGAGGCGATCCAACTGTCTCTGTATCTCCTCGACCGATGCCGGAACATGTTCTGCTGGAGGAATCTGGTCCGCCAGCACCACTAGAGAATAGGGGCCTAAGGCCAAGCCGCCCAACAGTTCGCGTCGCTTCATACTAAGTTCACCTTCCCCATTATCCACCGCGCCTGGGGGGGCGCGACCGTGTGCCTCCGCCGCCTCCGCCGCCTCCGCCAGCCGTTGTGGAAAATCCGGATCGACTGTGGTAGCCTTATAGATTGTGGCTGATGATAGCGCACTCGACAGGGTGTGTCTCCTCTCTTCGAGCCTCCCAAAACTACCATTCGTACCGAGGTTCCTATGTACGCAGTAATCGAGACAGGCGGGAAGCAGTATCGTGTCTCTCCTGGAGATGTCATCCAGGTGGAAACGCTGGCCGGCGAGGCGGGCACGGCGGTCGAGTTCGATAAGGTGCTGGCCGTTTCCAACGGCAGCGATTTCCGCGCCGGAGCCGATGCCGCTTCCGCACGCGTGCGGGGCACCATCCAGAATCAGATGCGCGGCGATAAGGTGATCGTCTTCAAGTTCAAGCGCAAAAAGCAGTACAAGCGCACGATCGGCCACCGCCAGAATCTAACCAGCGTGTCGATCAGCGAAATCCTGGCATAAGGAAGGAATCAATACGTCATGGCACATAAAAAAGGACTGGGAAGTTCTAAGAACGGCCGGGATTCCAATGCACAACGTCTCGGCGTGAAGGTGTTCGGCGGCCAGTTGGTCACCGGTGGCTCCATCATCGTGCGGCAGCGCGGCACGCGCATCAAGCCGGGCGAGAATGTCGGCCGCGGCTCCGACGATACCCTCTTTGCCAAGATCCCCGGCATTGTCCGCTTCCGCGATCGCGGGCGCATGGGCAAGTACGTCAGCATTGACGCCGCCGCAGCCAACTAATTTTTCAATCTCTTGCGGGCCCAGGGTTGCCGCCAGCGCGGTTCCTGGGCCTGAAGTGTTTCCGCACTCATGTTTATCGACGAAGTAAGAGTTTACGTCAAAGCCGGCGACGGCGGAAGCGGTTGCATGGCCTTCCGTAGGGAGAAGTTTGTCCCCAAGGGCGGTCCCTCCGGCGGCGACGGCGGGCGAGGCGGCGATGTCATTTTCGTGGCCAGCCCCCACCACAACACCCTGCTGCACTTCCGCTACAATCCGGAGCATCACGCCGAACGCGGCCGCCACGGGGAGGGAAGTAATAAGACCGGGCGCGATGGGAATCCAATCGAGCTCCCGGTCCCTGTCGGAACCGTTGTCGTGGACGAAGACACCGGAGAAACCATTCACGATTTCACCGTGGTTGGGGAAAAATGGGTGATCGCCCGCGGCGGAAGAGGTGGGCGTGGCAATCAGCACTTCGCCACACCTACCCACCAAGCCCCTACGGAGCATGAACCAGGACGCCCGGGCCAGGAGCGGCGGCTGCGGCTGGAACTCAAACTGCTCGCTGACGTGGGGTTGGTGGGATTTCCCAACGCCGGAAAATCGACGCTGATTTCGCGCATCTCCGCCGCCAAGCCCAAGATCGCTAACTACCCGTTCACCACGCTCGAGCCGAACCTGGGGGTCGTGCGCATGCCCAGTGAACGCACCATGGTGGTCGCCGACATCCCCGGTCTGATCGAAGGGGCGCACGAGGGCGCGGGGCTCGGAATTCAGTTCCTGCGGCATATTGAGAGGACCAAGGTTTTGGTGCATTTGGTGGATGTGTCGGAGTTTTCAGGACGCGACCCGGTGGAGGATTTTAAGGTCATCCTCAAGGAACTGGGAAGCTTCAGCGAGACGCTGCTCGACAAGCCGATGCTGGTTGTAGCGACTAAGATGGACGTGGCACAGGATGCCACCCGCGTGCAGAAGCTGAAACGGGCTGTCGCGCGCCGCAAGATGCCGTTCTTCAAGATCTCCGCCGTTACCGGCGAGGGCCTGGAAGACCTCCTATTCGCCATCGGACAACGCGTCTTCCCCCAACCCTAATCGCGTATCGCGCCTACGCCGATAGTAGGCCTGCATGGGACTTACCGCGGAAACCGTACAGGTGTACAGTGCGGGCCTTTGGCCCGCTAACCTCCAAAATCGCATCGCCGACTTCGCCGTCCAGTATATGACTCGCCAGGGCTACGAAGAAGCTGCGCGGGAAGAGGACGCCGAACGCATTCTTGCCATCGCTCCGGTCTCCGGAGGCGGATGGATCAGCGTTTACGATTCCGACTTCGGCGCGGGAGAGAAGTTTGCCAAGGAACTCTCCAAGGCCATCCTTTCGCCCGCTGTTAGTCTTACCGTGTTCGACAGCGACGATGTCTTCATTCGTCTCTTTGAAGCGGGGAAGATGCGGGACCGCCACGAATATTCCGGAGGCAAACTGCGCAAGCGGGCGAATGCCGGCAACTGGTCCTCGGTCACCGATCCGGATCAGCGCACCCGCATCCAGGAGATTCTAACTCACCAGTCGCTTTTCGCCGAAGAGCAGTTGCTTCGCCTTGCCGAAGCCCTCGGAATGAGTGCCGAGCAGTGTGTGACCCCGATCGGCGAGTTGCCAGGGCCCGAAGAGGGCTTCCTGCGCTTCTACTTCCGCCATCCCCGGCAGGGCTCGGCGGGGACGGCCGGTGAGGGCCCTCCACGCCTGGTTGCCGGCCCCAGTTCCCATCCCTGGCGCGCCGCAATGGGCGAGCAACTGCCGCACATCGGCATGTACGCCGTGAATCAGGGTGGTGCGGCCAAGGGAATCCATGTCCGGGTGGAAGGCTCCGCCCTCGATGACGATCTGGTGGCGTTGACCGAATTGACAGTGTTCAACACGGGGCGCAAGGATATTCGCACCTTCGCTTTGGCGCAGGCGCAGCGCGAAGTAGAGATCAAAGATTTCCTGCTCGCCGAAGCGCCGCTTGCGCCGCGAGGCGTGCTCGGCTTGGCCGGCATGCTGTTGCGCGGACGCGGTTCGGCACAAAACCGTATGGATCACTATGTCTCGGTGAGCCTCAAGGGCAGCCTTCGCAACGCTGGACAGGGCGACTTGCGAGTAATCATTACGCCGCTTGCCAACCGGGACGGGGCGGCTCACCTGGTCTACCCGATTCTGGTGCAGCCTCGTGTGAGGGGGCCGCGCAAGGCCGATCTGACGCAGCCCGGATCGTCCGAGCGCTGCCGTCACCTCTATTCCGACCGTATTCTGAAAGCCCTGCTTTCTTTCCAGCCCGGAAAAGACGCCGCTGCCACGTTTGCCGCCCAAGCCATAGGGCAGTGGCTCGACTTCCTGGAGCGCACGCGGCCCGACGGGTGGTTCTGCAGCCGTGTTCCCGGTCCGCTCCAGATGCCGCAATTCCTTGAAACCCAGCGCAACAATCTGCGCCAACAGAAAAAGTGGAACAAGTGGATGGACGGCCTGGCGGAAGCCGAATCGCTGATGGCGCATATCGGCGTGGAGCGCCGCGAGGGTGACTTGCATTTCGAGGGTTGCGCCGGACTCGGTTTTCACCTCGGCGAGGCGCACACCGTCGCTTCCCTGCTGAGCGCTTCTCCGCATCTTTCGCTATGGCTCGATACGGCGATTTTCACCGATGACGAAGTGGAGGAG
Source organism: Bryobacterales bacterium (assembly GCA_016789755.1). Classification (GTDB taxonomy): domain Bacteria; phylum Acidobacteriota; class Terriglobia; order Bryobacterales; family Bryobacteraceae; genus CADEFT01. The sequence goes on along the minus strand of JAEUQG010000372.1, from coordinate 1,185 downwards.
GGCGAGCGCCTGTTCGCCTCCTTGGCGAGCGAAGCGGCCGCCTCAGGCTTGCTGCTGCAGGGCTCAATTTTCCGCAATCTCATGAGTGGCGGCGGTTCCGCCGAGTGGACGGCCTACGAGTTTGCCTCCGGAGTGCAAGGGCAATGCACCATGACCGCGTGGTGGTGCGAGCGGTTTCTTCGCAGTGTGGGCGGGCAAATGTGGATTGGGCCGCAATTGCTGGCGCGAATTCCCTCGCTCGATGCCCTGCGCCGGGCTGCGTCAACCGCGGAGGCCGGCAACTGCCTCTACGTCAAACCTGACGATCCGCGGCAAACCGAAGCTCTGGAGGAAGCCCTCGACGCCATCCTGTCCGGAAGTGCGGAATGGCAGCAAGGCATGCGCGTGCGGTTCAACCGGGAGACGCCTGGGTAGATCCCCTACCGCTTCGCTCCTGTCTCCTTACCCGCAATCACGACCTGCGCCGCCCCTGGCTTCAATTCGATGCGATCCACATTGTAGCCGAGCTCGAACTGCGTGCCCACCTTGGCATTCGGGTAAAGCGGCAGCACGAACGTGCGCACCAGCAAATCGAGAGCCCGCCCCTTGAGCGAAGCGCCGCCCACTTGCACGACATCCAGATCGACGCGCGCCGTACCTTTGGAGGAGGCCACGCGCCCCTCCACGCGAATCGGGTATTCGCCCTTCAGCAGAGACGACATCAGCCAGTTCATGTCCTCGCCCTGGGCGTGCCGCATCTTTACGAAATCGACAAAGGCCTTCCCCGTGACACGGCCGTCGTTGAGAGTGACGTGCGGCTCGCGCAGGCCGTCCGGAATCACTTCCCGCGACTTCTTTTGCAGGTACACGTTCAACTCGCGTTCCTCGAACGTCAGCATGGTGCCGGCGGGGATCCGGCCCTGCTCGATCAGATCGATTTTGCGCTGCGTGGGCATCGCATCGTACCGGGACGTGGCTGACGTCATCGGCAGGGCGAGGGCCAGAAGCAGAACGGCGCGCTGCATAGTTTCTATTATAAGAGCTATGCTGCTTCGCGCCCTGCTCTTACTGGTTTGCTCCCTGTTGCTTCCGGCCCGCAACAAGCCGGAGCGCCTCGCTTGGTTCCGCGACCTCGGCTTCGGGATGTTCATTCACTGGAGTGTCGACGTCTCGCTCGGCAGCGTCATTAGCCACTCGCTGGTGGGC
>JAEUQG010000206.1 GCA_016789755.1 Bryobacterales bacterium | reverse complement strand
CCCTTCATCCGCGCCCCCGTCTTCGGCGAGGAATTGAAGAACATCGCACCCACCGCCGGACCCCAGATCTTCACCCGCTGGAACGCTGTCCTCGAAGATACCCACACCTTCTCCCCCACCATGATCGGCGCCTTCCGCTACTCCGCCAGCCGCCTCATCAACTTCCGCCGCCCCTACTCCGATAACTTCGACGTCACCTCGCTCGGCCTGCCCGCCTACATGCGCGACGGCATGGTCGATCCGCTCTCGCTGCCGCCCATCGCCATCACCGGCTATTCCAACACCGGCTCCATCCCCAACATCATCGTCGGCGGCTTGATCGGCGCCACCGACTACATCAACTTCGGACACACCCTGCAAACCGCTCAGGGAACCGTCACCAGGAACTTCGCCACGCATACCCTTAAATTCGGCGGCGAATTCCGCGCCGTCCAGTTCAACAACGCCCAGACCGGCGATCAGGCCCACAACTTCAGTTTCAGCCCCCAATGGACCCAAGGCCCAAATCCCAATGCCTCCAGCGCCGTCGCCGGACTCGGCCTCGCCAGCTTCCTCCTCGGCATCCCCACGGGAGCCGTAAACCCTGTCCCCGCCCTCGCCATGACCACCCGGTTCCACGGCATCTTTGTCCAGGATTCCTGGAAAGTCACCCCCAAACTCACCTTCAATCTCGGAATGCGCTGGGATTATGAATCCCCCCGCACCGACCGTTTCAATCAGCTCACCAACTTCGACTACAGCGCTGCATCCCCCCTCCAGATTCCCGGACTCAACCTCCGCGGCGGCCTCACCTTCGTCAACACCGGCGGATTGCCCCGCATCAATGCCAACCCCGACCGCAACAACTTCGCCCCCCGCGCCGGCATCGCCTGGCAACTCAACTCGAAGACTGTCATCCGTACCGGCGGCGGCCTCTTCTACGGCCACACCGGCGGCGTCGGCGGCAGCGCCGCGCCCTTCGGCACCTCCGGCTTCCTCGCCTCCACCGCCATCGTCACCAGCCTCGACGGCATCACCCCCGTCGTCCGCTGGTCCGATCCCTACCCCAACGGCTTCAATAAACCCACCGGCGCCACCCTCGGCCTCCGCACCCTCCTCGGCCAGAGCGTCCAGTTCTACGACCGCGGCAACGTCACCCCCTACAGCGCCCAGTGGAATTTCAATATCCAACGCGAAATGCCCACCGGCATTCTCTTTGAAATCGGATACGCCGGCAGCCGCGGACTCCATTTCCCCGAAAACCTTACCCTCAATCAGCTCGATCCCCAATTGCTCAGCCAGGGCGACACCCTCCGCCAACAGGTCGCTAACCCCTTCTTCGGCCAGATCGCCGTCGGCCCCCTCGCTCAGCGCACCGTCGCCCGCGCCCAACTCCAGCGCCCCTATCCGCACTTCGACGGCGTCGCCAGCCAGGGCGCCACTTGGGCCTCCTCCACCTACCACGCCCTCGAAACCAAGGCCGAAAAACGCTACGCCTCCGGACTCAGCATCCTCGTCTCCTACACCTGGTCCAAGCTCATGGACTTCGGCATCGGCCCCTTCGCCGGCGAAACCCTCGGCGCCAGCGCCTTCCAGAACTGGTTCAACATCGCCGCCGACAAGAGCCCTTCCACTCTCGATCAAACGCACCGCTTCATCGCCAACGCCGTCTACGAACTCCCCTTCTTCAAAACCGGACTCGCTTCCAAATTCCTCGGCGGCTGGCAACTCGGCGGCATCTGGAGCAACTTCTCCGGCGGCCCCATCGGCGTCACCTCCACCGTCAACAACACGTTCTCCCAGGGCGGCGGCCAGCGCCCCAACTGGAACGGCCAGAACGTCTGCCTCGCCGACCGCAACGTCAACCGCTGGCTCGATGCCGGCAACCTCTCCTCACCCGCTCCCTACACCTTCGGCACCGCGCCCCGTACCTTCAACGGCTGCCGCACCGACGGCACCGCCCAGGTCGATCTCACCTTCACCAAGAACACCCGCTTCCGCGAAAAACTCAACATCCAGTTCCGCGCCGAAATGTTCAACATCTCCAACACCCCGCGCTTCAATCCCCCGAACTCGGCCTTCGGCAACCCTCAGTTCGGCGTCATCAACTCGCAAAGCAACTTGCCGCGCATCGTCCAGTTCGGACTCAAACTGATGTATTGATGCAGCGCCCCGCGCGCGCTTGCGCCCACTGCGCCAGTTCCATGTTCCCGCTCTTTCGCGCCGCATCCACAGGCGTCAGCCTGTCCCACCCCACCCATCGCAGATCCCCGCCGCGCTCCACCAGAAAGCGCGCCGTCTCCAGTTGCCCCCCGCGGCAGGCATGCCACAACGCCTTCGTCATCTCCTCTTGCCCCGGCCCCTCCCGCGCCACCATCTCCCCCACCCGGTCCAGTAATCCCAACGCCGCCGCCTGCGTCAACGTCGTCCGCGCGCCCCTCTCCAACAACCGCCGCGCCGCCTTCCATTGCGCGAAGATCACCGCGTCCGACATCGCAGCGCCCCCCGTGAATACCGCCCCCTCCGCCTCGATGTCCGCCCCTCCATCCAACAGCGCATCCACCGCCTCCACATCATCCGAACTCGCCGCCCAATGCAGCGGAGTCTCGTTCGCCCCCACCTTCTCCAGCCGCACCCGTGCATTCACATCCGCCCCCGCCTCAATCAACACCGCAATGGTCTCCGCCACCCGCGGATAATGCCCCGGCCAATCCGTCGCCACATGCAACAGCGTCCGCCCCACTCCGTTCTCATCCCAAATCACCGCCCGCGCCAACTCCGCATTCCCTGCCAACATCCCCCGCAACTCCTCCACCTCTCCGCGCTGAATCGCCCCAACCAGCGCTTCCATCACTCCTCCACCTCCCCCAACGCTCCCACATCCGTCACCCCCTTCCGCTTCACTCCGTCCTGATGCCTCCGGTATTGCCATTCCGCCACATGCCCGCCCGGCGCCCACTCCACCGCCGCCCCGCGATTCGCGCTCGCCGCCGTCAGCCCGAAATCGTCCTCTTCCACGTTCACCAATCCTACCTCGCCCTCTACCCAATCCTCCGCCGTGATGCTCCCCGTCACCCCGCTGAACGATCCCACCCATCCCGGCTTGATCCAATTCCGCCGCATCTCCACCTGCCCCGTTTGATCCATCACCGATACCGTGTTCCCCGCCGCCGTGACATAAAAGATATTATTCCGCGCCTCCACCTTTTCCTCGTTCGTCGACAACCGGAACAGCGTCGTCCGGTCCGTCCGCAAACTCACCACCGTGTTGTGAAAGAAGTACAGCGTCCCTTTGCGGTAATCCCCCACCGTGCCGCTGTCCCCTCCGTAATGCACCATCTGCCGGTTCCCATCCCCCGCCCGTTCCTTTAAAACATTTCCATATACAAATGTTTCCCGATACGACGCCTCTCCCACAATCGCAGCGCTATCCTCGGCGTCCACCAGGTCTAACTGCCGGTTCCCGCCCTCAATCCAGTTCCATCGCACCGCCAATCCCGCCGAGCGGTCCTTCAGCCCGTTCCCGATCGCCCCCTCGCGCAACGGACCGTAACGGTTGAACTGAAACGTGATCCCCACCGCCGCCGTGTAACTGTTATGCTCGAACGCGCTCCCCGCGTTCCCGTTCCCGTATAGGTAATTCCCTTCGATCAGAATATCCCGTGACACCGCCGCCGCCCCTGACGCCACAAACAGCCCGTTCCCCGAATCGTGCATCACGCAGTTGCGCACCGTGATCCGTTCCCCCTTCTCCAAATAGATCGCCGATGCATTCGCCAGATACTCCGTCACCGCGCCCCCATCGTCGCGAAACCGGTTCCCTCTCCGCGCCCCCCGGATCTCCAGGTTCTCCACCACCACATGCGCCGGCATCGTATCCGCAGGCACGTTCGCCCCCCCGATCTTGATCACCCCCCGCTGCTCGCTCCAGTAATTCACCCCCGGCGCCGTCACCGCGTCCGCCCCCTCAATCACCGGCCGCTTCCCATCCGCGCTCAACACCCCGCGCACCGTGATCGGAGCCTCCTCCGTCCCCCTCGCGCAAATCACCCACTTCTCCCGGTACGGCTCCTCCCGATAATGAATCAGCACCGTATCGCCGGCCTGCAGCCGCGCCCACGGCGCCGCTCCGATCGTCTCCAATCCCCGCCCCGGACCCACCTCATACGTCTCCCCCCACACCACGCTCCCAACCATCGCCAGCAGCCACCACATGCGCGCCTACCTCCACACCACATCATACCCTTCACTTTTTTTTCGCGCCCATGACAAGATCCGCTGACCCACCGCGCTTGTCCCTTTGCAGGCCTACAACAAAAAATGAAAAAGTCTCTTTCTCTCTACGCTCTTCTCCTTGCCGGAGCGGTCTCGCTCCCCGCGGGAGTCCTTCTCAACCAGCCGATCGCCTTCGTCGATGGACGAAGCTCCACCATCGCCGGTCCCACCGACGGCTTCAAGACCTGGGATCGCTTCAGCCTCGCCAGTTCCGCCGTCGTCACGCGGATCAGCTTCATCGGCGCATTCATCGACACGGCAAACGCCGCCAACAACCCGGTTGCGCCCACTGGCAACACCTGGAACTTCGAACTCGCCGCCGATAACGCCGGCAACCCCGGATCCGTCATCGACTCCGACTCGCTCGCCTTCAACACCGTGACCCAACAACTCCTCGGCAGCGGCACTCTCGCCGGCCAGCCCGTCAATGTCTTTCGCTTCACCGCCGACCTGCTCGCGCCGCTCTCCATCAGCGGCGGCCAAACCGTCTGGCTCTCCATCTTCAGCGCCGCCGCCTCCGCCAATCCCCGCTTCGGTTGGTTTTCCGGCTCCGGCGGAGACGGCGTCTCCAAACAGCTCAACCTCAGCACCGGGAACTTCGCCACTTACACCGACCGCGCCATGACACTCGAGGGCGAATTTGTTCCCGAGCCCGGCAGCGTCATCCTCATCACCGCCGGCGGCCTCTTCATCGGCCTCCTGCGCCGCCGCGCTAACACCGCCACCGCCATTCCCGCACCGGTCAGCACAACTGTCGCCGGTTCGGGAACCGCCGGTGTCCGATCCACCTCGAACGACGTGACGAAGATCCCCGTCGAAGCGTAGTCCGCCGTCGTTGACGAGAACTTCCCCGCGCCCCCAAAGGTGAAGATCTGTTGGCCCAACGGGTCGTTCGACACCGAGTCCGCTCCACGCCCTTCCGCGAACCCAACGTAGGCAATCTCCAGCAGCAAATGCCCGCCGTTGTAAGTGAACGGCGCATCGAACAGGATCGGCGTGCCGAACGGCTCTACGCCATCCCCCGCGCTCGCCGGAAAGTCCCCCGCCGCGATCGTCAGCGGGCCCGTGCGCACCACCACTTCATCCGCCCCCCGGTTGTTGGCAAACGTCATGCTCAGCGAGCCCGGAGCATTTACCGATGTGCTCAACCGGATCTCGTAGTTCGTCACCGTCTGCGCCGGCACTCCTGTGTTGAAGAACGGCCCGTTTACGCGGAATGTCACCCCGGTCAACTGTGTGCCGGCCGGAACACCGTTCAGCAGCGAGCTGTGAAAGACCTGCTGGAATCGCGATTCCCCATCCTGTCCCAGCGGAGACGTGTCATTGCTGTTCCCTTCCACGTTAGTGAATCCCGCTGGAATTACCACACCAGCCTGCCCGCGCGGCGTCACCATCATGGCAAGCGCCAAAAAAAGAGAGAGCTTCATGAGAACTGTTCCTCCTGCGATTGATTCGATTCGTTGCTACGATCAATTCTCAAGAGGGAAGTGCGGAACTCAGGGGAAAACCCTATCACCCGTTCCCTACTGAATTTCAAGTACACGAGGATACATCATGCCCGCTCACGACCTGCTCGTCTCTCCCATCGAATACCTGGCCCCCGAAAAACTCCTCGACGGCCTAACTGCGGCTCAGGCCGCCGAGCGCATCGCCAATGCGCCACACACCATCGTCGAAATCCTGGCCCACCTCGACTTCTGGCAACGCTGGTTCCTCGATCGTTGCCAGGGCACACCCACGTCTGTCCCCGAGCACGCTGCCCCCGGATGGCCCGCCGCCGCTGCCGCCGATTGGGAACCCCTCCGCACCAGCTTCCTCAACGGCCTCGCCCAGGCCGCCGCACTCGATCCCCTCGCCCCCAAACCCGTCACCCCGCCAATCGAGCTCCCTTTCATGGCGCACTACACCATCGGCGACGTCATTACGCACCTCGCCATTCACAACGCCCATCACTTGGGACAAATCGCCACTCTGCGCCAATTGCAAGGCTCATGGCCGCCGCCCGCCGGCAGTTGGACCTGGTAAAGCCCGCGCCCTTAAAACTCCCGCACCTGCTGCAAGTATCCGTCGAAGTTCCGCCGTGTCTCGCGCAAGGAGTCGCCGCCGAACTTCTCCAGAAACGCCTGCGCCAGCACAATCGCCACCATCGCCTCGCCGATCACTCCCGCCGCCGGCACGACGCAAACATCGCTCCGCTCATAAGCCGCCGCCGTCGATTCCCGAGTCGTCAGATCCACCGACTCCAGCGGCCGCCGCAACGTCGAAATCGGCTTCAGAAACCCGCGCACGAAGATCTCGCTCCCGTTCGACATCCCGCCTTCCAACCCCCCCGCCTTGTTCGCCCCGCGATAGAAACGCCGTTCTTCTTTCGAATAGTGGATCGTGTCCTGCACCTTCGATCCATACGACGTCGCCTGCTCTTCGGCGCATCCCACCTCGACGCCTTTCACCGCCTGCATCGACACGATCGCCTGCGCCAGCTTCCCATCCAGCCGCGTGTCCCACGTAATGTGCGACCCCAACCCCGGAGGCACACCCTTCGCCCGTACCTCGAAAATCCCGCCGATCGTATCCCCCGTGCGGTAGGCCACATCCACCGCTTCCTTCATCCGCGCTTCCGTCTCCGCGTCCACGCACCCCAGCAGCACATCTTCCTTCTGCGCCAAAGCGGCAATTTCATCCCACGCCGCATCGCGCTCCAGCCGCACCGCGCCCACCGCGATCACGTGACTCAAAATCTCAATCCCAAATTGCCCCAAAAATGTTTTCGCCAGCGCCCCTACCGCCACCCGAGCTGTCGTCTCCCGCGCGCTCGCCCGTTCCAGAATATAGCGCGCATCGGCAAAGTCGTATTTGATTGCCCCCGTCAAATCGGCGTGCCCCGGCCGCGGCCGGTCCACCGGCTTCTTCTTCTCCGCGCTGCCTTCGTAATCCTCAACCGGCAGGATCTCCGTCCAGTTCTTCCAGTCCCGGTTGCGGATAATCATCGCCACTGGCGACCCGATCGTCTGCGAATGGCGAACCCCCGACACGATCTCCACCGTGTCGGTCTCGATCTTCATCCGCCCTCCGCGCCCATAGCCCTGCTGGCGCCGCCATAGTTCGCGATTGATCGTGGAAAGGGAAACAGGTATTCCGGAAGGTAGTCCAACAAGCGTTGCCACAAGGCATTCGCCGTGCGACTCCCCGGCGGTCTCAAAACGAAGCATGTATCCTATCAATCCTACCATCGCAGAGTCGCCACGAGTCGATACGCTGCCCCTGCGGGCGGGTAGCAGTAAGCTTGCAGGCAAGCCGCCGTTTGGCTACAGCCTGTCCCCGTACTCCTTGACAGCGGCAGCAAACGCCTGATCGAGCCAGCGGTCGAAGGCCGGTCTGATCTCACCGGTATTCGTGTGGTGCGTGAACACGAAGGGCTCCATCGAGCAAAGGAAAAACTTTTCATCGGCTGATTCCCTGTCCACGGAG
>JAEUQG010000148.1 GCA_016789755.1 Bryobacterales bacterium | reverse complement strand
GATCGTAGTCCAGTAATCCTCCAGCGCCTTGCCCGACAGGAAGAAGTTCTGCCTTCCATCCGCGGTTCCCGGCGCATTCGGCAGAGGATAGAGATTCATCAGCGCCTTCCCAGTCTGCGTCAAACGGCTCGCCGGTAGTATGTTGCCCGGAATCGGCTGCCGGCTGAACCGGCCCGCCGGCGCTACCGCGATGGTCGCCGGATCGTACAACTGATAGGCCGCGCCTAATCGCAGCAAGTCCGAAAAATCGCCGTTGCGCCATGCCTCCCGCGGTACCGTCGATGTCGATGCTCCCACGTTCGGATCACCGAATTTATTCGCTTCATATGTGAAAAACCAGAATGTCTTGTTCTTGCCGTTGTACACCTTCGGCAGCACCACCGGACCGCCGCCGGCGATTCCGTAGCGGTTGTCCTGGTATACCGGCAGCTTCTGCCCCGACCGGTTCTGAAATACCGTAGGCGCATCCAGTTTCTGATGCCGCAACACCCACCATGCCTCGCCCTTCAGCACATTGGTCCCGCCCTTCGTCGATACGTTCACCAGCGACCCCAACGTGTGGCCCACCGATGCATCGAACGACGACGTCTGCACCTTAAACTCGGCCAGCGACGCCACCGGGGGCGAAAACGCAACCCGCGGACTGGTGCCGTCCGAATATGTGTTCGATACGCCATCGATCGTGAACTCGTTCTGGTAATTCCCGCCGCCGTCCGTGGAAAATTGCGACGGCGCGTTGTTGAACGGCGCCTTCCGCAGCCGCATGTCCGTCCCGTTCACCGTCCCCGGAGCAAGATGCACCAGGTCCATTGCGTTTCCCGCAAACAACGGCAGATCGTTGATGCGCCGCTCGTCCACCACTTGCCCCAACGAAGCTTCCGCCGTCGACAGCAGCGGAGTCTCCGCCGACACATTCACTGACTCGGCCACATCGCCGATCGCCAGCGTAATGTCCAGCGCCACCATGTCGTTCACACGGATCTGAACGTTCTCACGTAGGAATTTCTTGAATCCCTGCATCTCCACTTGCACCGTGTAGGTGCCCGGTACAAGGTAAGGTAGTGCATAGTTGCCGGACGCGTTCGCCCGGGCCGCCGCCACCACCTTCGTCGAATTGTTGATGGCGCGCACTTCCGCTTCGGGGATACTGGCGCCGGTAGGATCAATCACGCGGCCAACCAGTGTGCCGCGGGCATCTTGTGAATATAAGGATATCGACGCGGTCGCCACAAGGACCAGCGTCCGAAGTATGTTGTTCATATTTAGCAGGGCCATACGGCCTCCTGAAGTCTATTTGCTTTCATGATACTCCTATTAAAATTAGAGGGAGGCCGCTATGCAAAGTTTTCGCTTCGCCTGCCAGCCAGGGTGCATCCGTTGTTGCGAGTCTCCCGGGGTTGTCCGCCTCGCCCCCGGCGATGCGCAAAGAATGGCCCACCACCTGGGTGTGGATCTCCAAACGTTCCACTCCTCATATGTCATGCAAGCCGCCGACGGCCTTTTCCTGCAGCCGTCCCCGTCCAATCGCTGTCCCTTCCTTCTACCTTCCGGCTGTGCCGTTCATGAGGCCAAACCCACCCAATGCCGGCTCTACCCCTTCTGGCCCGAAATCGTCGAAACCCGTCAAAGCTGGCAGCGCACCGTCGAACTTTGCCCCGGCATCGGAAAAGGCCCCCTCATCCAAATCGCCGGCGCCGTATCCCGTGCCCAGGAAATGAAACGGGCCTTCCCAAAAAGTTACGAACCTTGAGCAGCGGCGGTGAAGCGATCCACTCCTGAACGTCGCCTATGGATTGAGAACGCACTACTCCGAGGGAGGTTCGCCAATGTCCATCACGGTCGACGGTGTCACCTATTCTCTGCCCGATCAGATCAACCAGATCGCCAGCCTGCCCCCCGGCCCCTTCCAATTGGCTATTCGAACGGTTAAGGCATCGCCCGATAAAATGTGGGCCAGTCTCATCGAACAGCAGCGCGGCCGGCTCCAATCCAATTCCACCCCCGCTCCCAATGCGCGCAATGGGAAATGGGACGAAATCAAAGAAGTCGTCCATCCCTTCGGCGCTGCCCATGGGGCCAACGACAGCAAGGAATTCGGATATTGGTTCAACTACTTCTGGGTCGAGGCCCGCGAAGCCCACGATCTCAACGCCGCCGGCCAAACCCAGCTCTGCGACGCCTTCTTCGCCGTTCTCGAAAGCGATGGCAACAAAGGCTTCCAGCCGTCCCCTCAGTTCGCTGCCATGGACAATACGAAGAAACAGAATGTCCTGCTCAAGGTGATGCGGATCGGCTTCAAACGCATCCAGGTCGGCGAGGCCCCTCCCTCGTTAGCCGCCAGAGCCGTCGATGCCAAAACGCTCTTCGCCGTCGACATCAAAGACAAAGGCCTGCTCGTGCGGCGCTTGCCCCTCGGGTTTCGCGGCGACAATCGCGACTTCAGCGCCTTGGCCAAGTCCGGCTTCGTCACCCGCTCGCGCTCCGTTCAGGAAAAGATCCATTCCGATTACGGCATGGATCAGGAATGGCACCCTTTCCACTTGCCCATTTACCGCGACTCCCTGTTCCTGCGCAAGGGCAAGAGCAAAGACAACTGCCTGCACACCGTCATCAGCGTCGCCTCCAGCCTTGAGGAGATGCTGCCCTATCCACTCCTCAGCGACGCTTCTCTTTTCAAACTGGCTAACTCCGATCCGGCTTCCTGGGGATCCTCGGAAATCGACTATGTGCAGTCCCATTTCATGGGTCTGACCATCGTCCGCGAAGGCGGCGCCACAGGACCCATCGACAAAATCACCACCGTCAAAAACGTCTACGTCCTCGACATGTCCTCCGGTTCGGCTTACGACACCGCGGGCTTCCAGCAAAGCCTCAACGTCGGCAATCCCTTCCCCGAGCGCGCCGTCGACCGCGTCCTTCCCGAACAGATCATCGGCTTGCTGAAAGTCCGCAAAAGCTACTTCTACCGCCGCACCTCCACGCCCGGCGTCTGGACCATGTTCGATGTCGAAAGCCTCGGCTTCCAGTTCCTCACTGCCGAAACCCTCATTCAGAGCCGCTTCGGCGCCCTGACCCCTTCGCAGATCCGCGACGTCATCGCCGGCGGAATCCGTGCCGCCAATTTCAATATCCGCGGCGAAAAGGAACAGTACGAGAGAGCCAAACTGGCCGCCAGCGGTCCACCAAAGCTCAAATGCTCCTGCGGGAAAGAATTCACCGGAACCATCGGACTCAACAGCCACCGCAAAGCCCAAGGCTGCGCCTGATATACTTTTCCCCATCCTGTCCGCAAGGAATAGTCACGATGCTGGGAGTCAATCCGTACCTCGCCTTTCGAGGCACCTGCCGCCAAGCTGTCGAGTTCTACTGCAACGCGCTTCAGGCCGAAGTGCTGTTCTCGCAAACCTACGGCGAATCGCCCATGGCCGATGTGGGCAAACCCGATCACATCATGCACTGCACCATGAAAATCGGCGATTCCACCATCATGCTGTGCGACGATCCGCGGCCCGGCGACGCCCCCGGCGATAGCAACATCAGCCTTGCCATCGGGCTCAACGACCCTGCCCGCGCGCAACAACTCTTCGACAATCTCTCCGCGGGAGGCCAGGTCACCATGCCCCTCGGAAAAACATTCTGGGCCGAAGCCTTCGGCATGCTCACCGACAAATTCGGAGTCAAGTGGATGATCAACTGCGAAGCGCCCCAATAGCGGGCCGTCAACTCACCTTCATCACCAGAAACGTCAAATCGTCGAACTGCGCCGCATCGCGAATCCAGCCGCGCATCTCCGCCGCGATCCGCGCCGAAATCTCCGCCGCCGGCAAATGCGCCACCTCGCCGAGCAGCGCTTGCAGCCGTTCTTCCCCATACTCTTCCTCGGCCGGGTTCAGCGCCTCCGTCACCCCGTCGGTGAACGCCACCAGCACATCGCCTGTCCGCAACTCCACCGAACCCTCTTCATACACCGCGGCCGGAAACAACCCGATCACCATCCCGCCTGTCTTCAACTCCTCAATCTCCGCCGGCATCGAACGCACCAGATACGGTGGATTGTGCCCCGCGTTCACATAGCGCAGCGTCTTCCGTTCTTCATCCAGTTGCGCGTAAAAGAATGTGGCGTAGCTGCCCGATCCGGTCGATGTCTTCAGGAACCGGTTCACCCGCGCCGCCAGTTGCGGCAGAGAGGTCACTCCGTCGGCCGTCGCCATCCGCAGCGATGCCTGCACCACCGACATCACCAGTGCCGCCGCTACTCCCTTGCCCGCCACATCGGCCAGCGCGATTCCCAACTGCCGGTCCCCCAGCGGCAGAAAATCGTAATAGTCCCCGCCCACGCTCCGCGCCGGCAGACTCATTGCCGCGAACTCCGCCGCCGTGCTCTCCGGAGGCTTCTGCGGCAGCAACCGCCGCTGCACTTCCGCCGCCAGATCCAGATCGCGTTTCAGCTTCTCCTGCTCCACGACGCGATCGGTCAGCCGCCCGTTCTCGATCATCAGCGCCAGTTGCGGCGCCGCGCTCGCCAGCAGACGCCGCTCCTCCAACGGAAACGGCCCTCCCCCCGCACCGCCTCCCGTCAGAACCATGCCGTTCAACTCCTGCCGCGAGCGAAGCCCCATCGCCAATCTCACTCCGCCATCGCGCAGCGTGCGCAATTCCGCCGTGCGCTCCCTTCGATACTCCTCCGCCCAACGCAGCCAGGCCTCGTAATCGGCATCTTCCAAAGGCAATGGCAGCGACAGAGCGTACAATCGCCCGGCCAGCACTCCGCGGCGCGGCAGCTCGACTGCGGCCCGATCCTCGCCGCAGCACACAGTAGATGCAAACATGCCGTCTGCCCCGGCTTCCAGAAGCATCGCCCACTGTGCCCCGGTGCGCACCCGTACCGCTTCCAAAGCCCGCTGCATCGCCCCTCGGAACGACTCCGCTCCGCGCGATGCTTCCACCAACTCCTGCAGCATCGCACCTTCCGAAATCACCTCCCGCGGTTCATCCTCCGCCATCGCCTCCCGTATCTCCGCCGCCGCCCGCCGCAGCCGCCCCCGCGCAGATAGCCACAACGACTCCTGCTGATTGCGAATCGCCACCAGCGGAGACAATAACGAGGCCCGCCACGCCGGCGCCACCGACGCCAGCGCCGTCACAGCCAGAATCACCGCTGCCGCCATCAGCGCCGGCAGCGCTCCCCCTTGCTGCAGGTCGATCATCCGCGGCAGAATCCACATCGCTCCCAGCGTCCCCGCCATGCCGATCGATCCGCCCCACAACGCCATCCGCAATCCGCCGCCCACCACCAGCCGCATCAAATCCGAAGGCTCGGCGCCCAGCGCCATCCGTGTTCCCAATTCCACCGTGCGCTGCCTCACCGCGTACGCCACCACGCCGTACACGCCCAACGACGCCAGCAGCAACGCCACAAACGCGAAGAACGAAACCATAAACCCGCTCACTCGCTCCAACGTCAGCGATTCCAGCAGTATCTCCTCCATCGTCCGGATCTCGTGGATCGGCTGCAGCGCATCCGCGTTGCGAATCGCACCCAGCACCTCTTGCCGCAACCGCTCCGAGGGCAATGCCGAGCGCACCACGAACTGCATCGGATTCACCGGCGTCACCCGGTACGACAGATGCACCTCCGGCGCCGGCACTTTTCCCAATCCTTTGTTCCGCACGTTGCCCACCACGCCCACCACCTGAGCCCTGGTTCCCGCCGGCCCGCCCAGCCGGCACGTCGCGCCCACCGCCTCCTGCCCCGGCCAGTACAGTGCAGCCGCCGATTCGTTCACCACAATCGGCACCACGTCCTTCGCATTCTCTTCCGCCGTCAACAGCCGCCCTCTCTTCAACTGCACTTTCAGCGCCTGATAGTAGCCCGGTGTCGCCACGATCATCGCCTGTGTCGCCGTCGCCACCGCGGCTTCGCGCCCCGGCACGTGAACGCTCGTCACATAGCAACACCCCGCCAGCGGCAATTGATTCACGAAACCAGCCGCCGTCACACCCGGTATTGCTTCCAGCGTGCGGATCAGCCGCTCCTGAAACTGCACCCTGCGTCCGATGTCGCGCATTGCGTCGTCCGCGCCGGTGAGATGGAACGTCAGCACCTGGCTCACATCGATCCCCGGATTGGTCCGCATCAGCCGCCGCAGATCCAGCAACAGTGCTCCGCTTACCGCCAGCAGCATCATCGCCAGCGCGATCTCCGATACCACCAGCCCTTGTGTCAAACCCCTGCTGCGCGCGCTCGCCGACGATCGCACTCCCTCGTTCAACACATCGTTGGGGGCCATGCGCATCGCCTGATACAACGGCGCCAAACTCGCCAGCGCAATCGAACCCAAGCCGGCCAGCGTGGCGAACACCACCACCCGCCAGTCCACCCCGAAATCGCCGAACTGCGGAATGTAGCTCGCCACCCCCAGCATGAATCGGATCAGCACCTGACTGATCGGCAATCCTCCACCAACGCCCAGCAGCGCGATCCCCAGCCCTTCCTCGAAGAACATCCACGCCAGTTGTCCCCTCCCGGCCCCCAACGCCAGCCGCACCGCGGTCTCCTGCGCACGGCTCACCGACCGCGCCAGCAGCAGCCCCGCCACGTTCGCGCAGGTCAGCAACAACAGCACCAGCGCCGCTCCCAACATCATCTCCAGCATCTTGCGGATGTCCTTGGTGAACAACTCGCGCAACAAGTCCAGACGCCCTGTGTAATCCCGGTGCCCCACGGGATCGGCATTCGCAATCGCCCGCGCAATCGTCTCCACTTCCGCCTGCGCCTGCCCGATCGTCACACCCGCCTTTATCCGGGCCATGCCGAAAAACACCGTCGCATTGCGGTTGTCGTTCGTCTTCGTCGCCAGCGGCAACCACAGATCGGTGCGCGCTTCGCCGTACGGCCCCGCCAGCGGAAACTGAAATCCCTGCGGCATCACACCCAGCACCGTGTAGCTCTTCCCGCTGAGCGCCACAGCCTTGCCCACCATTTGCGTATCGCTCCCCAGCCGCTGCCATAGCCCGTAGGAAATCACCGCCACCGGATCCTGCGTTTCGTCGAACCACCGCCCCATCATCGGCCCCACGCCCAGGCTCTTCACCAGCGGAGCCGTCACCTCCACGACGTTCAAATGCTGCGGCTGTCCCGGCGCCGTCAAGTTGCGATTCCCCAGCCGCATCCACCCCACCACATCCAGGCTCTGTGCCTGCGCGTAAGCCTCCAGTTCCATCTGCGAAATAGAACTGCGCGAGTCCGGATCCTTCAGCGACCCGTTCAACAAAGAGACAAAACGCTCGCCTTCCGCATAAGGAATCGGAGCGTACAACAGCGTATTCACCACCGTGAAGATCGCCGTCGCCGATCCGATACCCACCGCCAGCGCCGCCACGGCAAACATCGCCGAGCCTTTCGCATGCTTCCAACTGTGAAACGCCCGCGCAAGAGGGATCGCCATAAGCCGCTATTTCACATGGGACGCCAGCCACGCCACCGCGGTTGCGAAATCCGTCGCATGCCCGCCTTCAAACACCGTGATCCGCGCCGCGCCCGCTTCACGCCGCAGCAGGGCAGGGAACTTGCCCCCCGGCTCCGGCGTCGCCAACCGCATCCCCGCAGGCACTTCTTCGCGCTCCACCATGTGCCGGATCTCGTCCTCCCCGAACATCGCGCTCTTCTTCCCATTCGCCGCCGCCAGCACATTGAACGCCCACAGCGAATGGCTCACCGGCACCGATCCGCTATGCCCATCGTGAATCCCAACATGAATCGAAACAGGCAGCCCCTTCGCTTTCGCTAAATACGTCAACGGCGAGCGCTTCTTGTACTCCGCCTCCGTCGCCGCCCCCGGCGGGCCGCCGCAGCATTGCTCCATCATCTGCGCATACCGCAGTCCCTTTGCTTTGCTATGCGCATGCCACGCCTGCAAATCGCTGATCGGCACCCAACTCGACACCGCCGTCCACAACTTCGCGTGCCGCCCCGCCATCATCAACGCCATGTGCCCGCCGCCCGATCCCCCCACCAGGTACACGCGCCGCCCATCGATCTTCGCCGCCTTCTTCGCATAGGCCACCGCATCCACAATGTCTGCCACGGCAAGATCAGACCCGCAAGCCTCCGGCCGGTTGTTCGGCCCGCGAAAATCCGGCGACAGAAACACCCAGTTCCTGCGCGCCGCCTCCGCTCGCACTTCCTTCAACTCGCTCGAATTGTTGTACGTCGCCGACCAGCTATGCAAATGCACCAGCAGCGGAAACGGCCCCGTACCTTCCGGTACATCGAACAGCGCCTTCTGCCCGTTGATTTCGATATCGCCCGCCATCGCCACCGCCGTCAATGCCAGCAACCATCCAAAGCGCCTCACCGCCCGGTCTCCGTCCGTAACAAATACCCCTCGATCGTCGTCACGTACAGCGTTCCGCCTTCGGCAAAACAGCAATTCGTCGGCCGCTTGCATGGCACATCATGCCGCTGCAGCACGGTCCCGTCCGGAGCGAACACATAGATCGACGGCCCGGGTCCGCCCAACTCCCAACCCGCCGTCGCCACGATGTTTCCTTCCCCATCCAGGCACATCCCGTCAATGCCCCGGTGCGCTCCGAAATCATGCAACACCTTCGCCTCGCCTAACGACAAATTTTCCCTTACCGGATAAGCCCGCAACTGCCGCTTCTCGGTTTCCAATCTCCCGCTCTGCGCCACGTACAGCACGGATCCGTCCTTGGAAAACAGCAGTCCGTTGGGCCGCGTCGTATCGAACGTCAGCCGCGTCACCGTGTGCGACCCGTCGGCCTGCGGATCCAGCCGGTACACCGATTCATGATCCAGATCCATCTCCGACCGGTCCGCGCTCCACGGCCCCGCGGCGTTCTCATAGAAAGGATCGGTGAACCACACCCGCAACGCCGCGTCCACCACCAGATCGTTCGGAATGTTGAAACGTTTGCCCCCGTAGCCATCGGCCAGTACAGTCTCCCGTCCATCGGACTCATAGCGCACCACACGCCGGCTGTTCTCGTCCGCGCCGCCCACGCACGCATACAACCGCCCCTGCCCATCGTAGGCCAGCCCGTTGGCGCAATTCGTGTTCTCTTTCCACACCGACACTTCGCCGCCCGCCGGGTCGTAGCGCATGATGCGGCTCTGCTGGATGCGCGTGTACAGCAGCATCCTCCCGTCCCATACCGGACCTTCACTCACCCCGCCATACGGCGGATCCAGCACTTCCCATTGCCAGTTCATTCCCGCATAGCATACCGCACCCGGACACTTACCAGATGTAATCCTTCGCCGTGTCGCGCCGTGCATAGCCATCCAGCACATGCACCACCCGCAGCTTTTTCAACTTCGTCGGCGACAGCGCCCCCAGCGGCAAATAGATAATCTTGCGCCCCAGATGATTCGCAATCGATTTGAAAATGCTCCGCGGCGGGCGCGGCGCCGCGTACACCACATACTTCGCCACCGAATAATCGAGCCCCGCCATCAACAGCCGTTCCGGTTTCGTCTCGGCGAAATGATAATCCGCATCCACCCACACGTTGTACATCCGCCGCGGCGGCAGCGTCATCAGCAAGCCCCCGTATTCGGCCCGTCCGATCCCCGGCCCCACCATATGCTCGAATGGTTGCGTCGAATAAAACGCCATGTCCGATTCGTTCAGATTCTCCCCCAGCCACGTCGTCAGGTATGTGTAACGGTTGTCCCGGTCCTCATCGAAAATCACGATCACCGCGCCCACTTCCCCCGCCAGCCGCTGCATCTGCCTCACGTAAATCTTCCCTTGCGGCCAATTGCGAATCGTCTCGCGAATGTCGATCCCATCGTGCAACGATGTGCAGAACGCCTCCACCCGCGTCCGTTCCTCGGAAAGCATGCTCTTCCCCTTCGACTTCAGAAACCGCCCGTAGTCTTCGATAACAATGTCTTCCGGCGGATACGAACAAATCGAGTTCCCGTCCAGTTGCTCCGCCCACTCCCCGGGCCGCTTCTCCCGCTTGTGCGGCTTCAGATTGTGCGGCCGCGACAAATGCTTCACCCGAGGCATGCGCCGCCGGATGCGCAGCCGCCGCGTGTTCAGAAACACTTCATCGGCGCTGAACGGAGCCGTCTCGATATCGCTCTCCGCCTTCTGCGCCGCATACCGGTTCGCTGTCTGCCACACCTCCCAGGCGTAGTTATCGTCCACCACGCTCCGCGCCGCCACCGTCAGATCGTATAGCCCCGCCATCAGATCCCCGCTCGTCCGCGCCAGGTTGCGCGTAAACCGAGCCATCATCCGCCGCTGCCAGTGCACAATCTTTTCGCCCGTCATCGCCTGATAAGCCTGCTCGGCTTCCTTCAGCAATTCATACTGCAGGCGCGGACGGTCCGGAAACGCGCCGTAATCCAACTCCCG
>JAEUQG010000121.1 GCA_016789755.1 Bryobacterales bacterium | reverse complement strand
GTTGGCCTTTTCGGCCACGGGCAACACGGCTTTCATGAAGTAGGTGTAGGAATTCCAGATGTCTTCGGCCGAGTATTCGCGGTCGAAGGCCTGCTTTTCCACTTTGGCGCGGAAATCGGAGAGTTTGAATTCGCGGGCTTTGTAGCCGCGCGCGGTCAGCACTTCGCCGGTGGTGTAGGTGTTGGCCGGGTGCCAATCGTAATTGGCGACGGGGATGCCCAGGCGGCCGCAATCGCGCAGGAACTGGCAGTAGGTCTCAATGATCGGATCGCGGTTGGGCTTGCCCAATTGCAGGTCCGTCTTGCGATAGGCGTAGTGGACGGCGGAATAGATTTTCATGTTGAATTTCGCCAGCCGTTCCTGCGTCGCCTTGATGAAATCGTATCCAGCGTCGTCGCCGAACTCGATGCGGCACCAGCGAATGCCGAGTTGCTGGAGGAACAGCAGATCGCTATCGGACAGGCTGCGGATGACCATGCGGTGGGAGAGTTTGATGTTGGCGGGATCGTACTCATCGATGGCGGGACGCTTCTTCACGATGTTGAAGGTGCGGGTTTGCTGGGCGGAGGCGGCGGGCACGAAGGCCGCCGGCAGCAGTTTCAAGAGATGACGACGGGTAGACATTTCGCCACACAGCATATCATCGTGGAGGAATGGCGAAACAAGAGATTGCGACATTAGGCGGGGGATGCTTTTGGTGTCTGGAGGCAGTCTTCGACGAGATGAAGGGCGTGCTGAGCGTGGAGTCGGGTTACGCCGGCGGGGCGCTGCCGGACCCCAGTTACGAAGCTGTTTGCAGTGGAACAACGGGGCATGCGGAAGTGGTGCGGATCGCATTCGACGCGGATGTGCTGACGTATGCGGAACTGTTGGAGGTGTTCTTCGCGATTCACGATCCGACGTCGCTGAACCGGCAAGGCAACGATGTGGGGACACAGTACCGGAGCGTGGTGTTTTATCACAGCGAGGAGCAGCGGCAGATTGCGGAGGAGTGTATCCGTGGGCTGGGCCCAGGGGTGGTGACTGAAGTTTCGGCGGCGCCGCCATTCTATGTGGCAGAAGACTACCACCAGGAGTATTTCGCCAATCACCCGTTTCAATCCTATTGTTTGTTCGTGGTGGGTCCGAAGGTGAAGAAGTTCCGGGAGAAGTTCGGGGAGCGGCGAAAGTAATCCAGGCGACAGAATGTTGTTGACATTCAGTTGCAGGTAGGCTAATCTCCATCTATATCGGACGTGAATGGTCCGGGCGCGTGAATCTTGGCCGAGACAGCGCCCGGAACGGACAATCGGCAACCCGAGGGCTGGCGATCTCCTCAGATTGTAGGGGTGCGCCATGCCATATTTCAAGCGAAGGAGAGAAAGGCATGGGTGTGAAACCGAAATATCCCTGGAAAAGACGGAAGGGAGTGCGACGGGCTCCGGATTTGAGGGTGAGAGGGTGGAAGCTCGGAGCGGCGCGGTGGCTGGCTGCGGGGACATTGGCGGCGTCTTTGTATGCGCAGCGGGCAGAGCAGGCGGATGCCGTAAAGACTGCAAGTGAATTGCAGAAAAAAGGAATTTCGGGTCCGCATACCGTGTTGGAGGTGGAGGACAAGCTGAATCCGGTGACGTCGCCGAAGTACACCGAGCCGCTGCGCAACACGCCGCAGACGATCATGGTGATTCCGAAGCAGGTGATGGAGGAGCAGGGGGCGACCACGCTTCGCGATGTGTTGCGCAACGTTCCCGGATTGACGGTGGCGGCTGGGGAAGGCGGGGCGCCGGCGGGTGACAATCTTACGCTGCGTGGATTCAGCGCGCGCAACGATATCTTCATTGACGGGGTGCGGGATCTGGGTCCGCAATCGCGGGATCCGTTCAACATGGAACAGGTGGAGGTGACCAAGGGGCCGTCGCCGGCGTTCAACGGACGAGGGTCGACGGGCGGCAGCATCAATTTGGTGAGCAAGGCTCCTTCGCTTGCGGCGGCAATCGGCGGCACGGTGCAGTTCGGCACGGACAGGACGAGGCGATTTGCGGGCGACCTGAATGTTCCGCTGCAACGTATCGGGTTGGGAGAACGAACGGCGCTGCGGATGAACGTGTTGTCGCACCATGCGGGAGTGGCGGGGCGAGACGCAGTTTACGGTAGCCGATGGGGGCTTGCTCCGTCGCTGGCGTTTGGGTTGGGAAGGCCGACGCGGTTGACGTTCAGCTACTACACGCTGCAACAGGACAACCTGCCGGATTACGGCATTCCCTGGGTGACGGCGACGCACAATGTGCTGCGGGATTACCGCGATCAACCGGCGCCTGTGCCGCGCGACACCTACTACGGGCTGCGAAGCCGGGACATCGAGAAGATGGGTTCGCATACGGCCACGGTGAAGTTGGAGCATGACTTCAGCGACACGGTGCAGTTCCGGAACCAGTTGCGATACGGGCATTCGAGTCGCGATTCCATCACCACGGCTCCGCGTTTTGCCGGCAACGACAGTCTGGTCATCAACCGCAATGGGCCTTCGTGGATCACCCAAGACAATATTGCCGACAATCAGACGGATTTGCGGGCGCGTTTTCGCACGGGGAAGCTGGAGCATGCGGTGGTAACGGGCGGGAACCTGACGCGCGAACGGAACGTTCGAGAGAGCCGCACGGTGGCGGGCGCGCCCACGACGACGCTGTTCTCGCCGAATCCCAACGATCCTTTTCGGGGGACGATTACGCTGACGCCGAACACAGGGGACGTCACGGGGAACTCGCAAGCCGGGTATCTCTTCGACACGGTGAAGTTCGGGCAGAAGTGGGAGGCATCGGGCGGGCTGCGGATCGAGCGCTTCGCGGTGAAGGGCGTGAGCACGGCGCTGCTGCCGCTGGAGCGCACCGATACGATGAACAGCCTGCGGGGCGCGTTGACGTACAAGCCGGCGCGGAGCGGAAGTGTGTACCTTTCCTACGGCACCTCGCTCAATCCATCCTTAGAGGGATTGAACTACCAGCCTGCGAACACCTCGATTGAGCCGGAGAAGACGTACACGGTAGAAGCCGGCACGAAATGGGAAGTGGCAGGGGGGCGGTTGCTGCTGGCCGGGGCTCTGTTTCGCATCGACAAACAGAATGCACGGACTCCCGGCGTGCTGCCGGACGATCCGCCGCAGGTGCTGGCGGGGACGCAGAGAGCCAATGGCGCCGAGGTTTCCGCTACGGGAAGTATTGCAAGCAAGTTGCGGCTATTTGCTGCTTATACCTACATCGACGGAAAGATCGTGCGATCGAACACGGCGGCGGAAGTGGGGAAGTACTTTCAGAACACACCGAAGAACTCGTTGAGTGTGTGGGCCAGCAGCAGTGTGAAGAAGTTGAGCCTTGGCGTGGGGCCGCGATTCGTTGACCGGAGGTACGGGAACAATACCAATACGCGCTCCGTTGCGGGTTATTGGACGCTGGATGCGCTTGCTTCCTATGCCTTGGCGGCGAAAGTGGATCTGCGTCTGAACCTGTACAACCTGAACAACGCGTTTTACTTCGACCGGCTGGGTGGAGGCCACCTGATTCCCGGCGCGTCGCGGAGCGCGAGTGTGGCGATGGGGTTCCGTTTCTAGGAGGGTGTTGTCATGTTGTTGCATATTCCCGATGTATTGACTCCCGAGGAAGTCGCGTACTGCCGGCAGAAGTTGGAGGCGGGCGCGTGGATCGATGGAAAGGCGACTGCCGGCTATCAGTCGGCGAAGGCGAAGGACAACCAGCAATTGGACGAGGGGGATCCGGCGGCGCAAGAGATGGGCTCGATCATCCTGGGCGCACTGGAGCGCAATGCGACGTTTCTTTCGGCGGCTTTGCCGCATAAGGTGTTTCCCCCTTTGTTCAACCGCTACGAGGGCGGGCAGAATTTCGCCACGCACGTAGACAACGCGATCCGGCAGGTGAAGGGGACTCCGCACCGGGTTCGGACGGATCTTTCGGCGACGCTGTTCTTCACGGGGCCGGAGGAGTACGACGGGGGAGAGTTGGTGGTGGAGGACACCTACGGTGTGCACAGCGTGAAACTGCCGGCTGGGCACATGGTGCTGTACCCGGGCACGAGCCTGCACCACGTACGCGCGGTAACCCGGGGGGCGCGCGTGTGTTCGTTCTTCTGGGTGCAGAGCATGGTTCGTGACGATGCGGCGCGGACATTGCTCTTCGATTTCGACATGGGGGTGCAGCGGGTGACGATGGATGCTCCGGAGCACCCGGCGCTGGTGCAACTGACTGGCGTGTACCACAATCTGTTGCGGCGTTGGGCCGAGGTCTAGAGCAATGCGAAAGATACTGTTCTGGCTCCATTTGGCGGCGGGCTGCGCCGCCGGGCTGGTGGTTTTCATCATGTCCGTTACGGGAGTGGCGCTGACCTATGAGCGGCAGATCCTGGCCTCCGGGGCTCCGCGGGTGAAGGCGGATAGGGGAGTGACTCCCTACTCGATGGAGGCTCTGCTGGAGAAGTACCGTGAGCGCAGGGGAAGGCTGCCGGCGGCGGTGGTAAAGCGTGCGGGGGAGGACGCTCCGGTGGAGTTTCAGATGGGGCGCGAGGGCACGGCGTACATCGATCCCTATAGGGGCGTGGAAGTGCAAGGCAGCGCCGGCGGAGCACGCCGCTTCTTCCGCGTGATGACGGACTGGCATCGCTGGTTGGGGCAGGAAGGTGAAGGAAGGGAAGTGGGGCGGGCGATTACTGGCGCCTGCAACCTGGCGTTTCTGTTTCTGGTGTTGAGTGGGATGTATCTGTGGATACCGCGGGTTCTTTCGTGGAAACATTTCCGAGCGGTGCTGTTGTTTCGGGGCGGACTGGAAGGAAAGGCGCGCGAGTTCAACTGGCACAATGTATTCGGCATCTGGATGGCGTTGCCATTGGCGGCTGTGGTGTCGACGGCGGCGGTGATGTCCTATGGGTGGGCGAACGATCTGTTGTACCGCGCGGCCACGGGAAAACCAGCTCCGGCGGGAATCGCCAAGAAGAAGGGCGCGCCGGCGGGGAAAGGGAAAGGCAAGGGTAAGGGGCCGGGGCCAGCTTTAGGGGCGCCTCCGGTGGATCTACCGCTGGCGGGTCTGAAGGAGATCTGGTCGCGCGTTGAAGTGGCTCACAGTGGATACGAGAGCATCGCGCTACGGATGCCCATGGCTGCCGGAGGAGCCTGGCAATTCACGGTGGACCGCGGAAACGGGGCGCGGCCGGATTTGCGCACGACACTGACCTTCGACGCGGCAACAAGCGCAATGCTGCAGAGGGAGGAGTTCGCCGAACAAGACGCGGGGCGGCGGGCGCGCACATGGGTGCGCTGGCTCCATACGGGGGAGGCTGGAGGAATCGCCGGGCAAACGCTGGCCGGACTGGCTTCGCTTGCCGGCGCGATGCTGGTGTACACAGGGGTGGCGCTATCGCTGCGGCGCTTGGCGGCGTGGCGGCGCAGGGCGGGCTAAGCCTTGCGCAGGCCGAGTCCGTTGCCCTGGGGCAGGATCAGTTTTCCTTTGTCCACGGTTACTCCGCGATAGGGATCGTTGGCGATCAGGAGATTGCCGTCCAGGTCGGCGTAATCCACCAGCGGCGAAAGGTGCGCCGCCGCGGTGATGGTGACGGAACTGGAAATCATGCAGCCGAGCATGACTTTGAGGCCGAGGGAACGGGCGGTGTGGATCATTTTGTACGCTTCCATCACGCCGCCGCACTTGTCCAGTTTGATATTGATGCCGTCGAATGCTCCGGCCAGTTTCGGCACGTCGGCAGCGCGGAGGCAGGCTTCATCGGCGAAGATGGGGATGTTCACCTTGCCGCGCATCCAACGGGCTTCCTCGAGCATTGAGGCCGGCAGGGGTTGTTCGATCAGTTCGACGCCCATGCCTTCCAGCCCCTTGATTTTGCGCACGGCCTCTTCCTTCGATTTCCAACCTTCGTTGGCGTCGACGCGAAGGGGCTTCCTGGTCACGCTGCGGACGGCGTCGAGGGTCGCCTCGTCGGTGTCGAGCCCGACTTTGATTTTGAGCACGGGAAAGGCTTCCGCCTCGCGCACTTTCTGCCTGGTGATTTCGGGCGTGTCGATACCGATGGAAAAAGTAGTCAGCGGGGCGTCTTTGGCGTCGAGGCCGAAATAGCGGTAGAGGGGGACGCCCATCTTCTGCGAGACCCAGTCCATGAGGGCGATGTCGAGCGCCGCCTTTGCCGCCCATTCTTCGGGGATACGGCGGAAGACTTCGTCGAGGATTTTGCGGAAGGCGCGGGGATCGGACTGTTCGAGATAATCCTTGATCGAGAGGACGGCGGCGCGGGCCGAGGCGGCGCTTTCCTTGTAGCGGACGATCGGGGCGCCTTCGCCGGATCCGGTGATGCCATCGCGCCGCAGACGCACATGCAGGGTGTCGCGGAACTCGCTGGAAGACATCACGGTGGTCCAGGTGTGGCGGAGCTTGAGGCGAACGATCTCCGTTTCGAGGGAGGCGGGGGAAGGCGGCGGAGCGAACATCGCCGCGGAGACAGCACCGATCCAGTCGCGCCGGTTCATCGATTTAATAGTGCACCAGGGAGTGGACGGAATGCGAGCCGAGTTTGCGGCGTCCGCTGAGGAAATCGAGTTCGATGACGAACCCGAGTCCGGCGACGACGCCTCCGAGCTTTTCGACGAGCTTGGCAACGGCTTCGGCGGTGCCGCCGGTGGCGAGGACATCGTCGATGATGAGCACATGCTGGCCGGGCTTGATGGCGTCCTTGTGGATTTCCAGTTTGTCGGTGCCGTATTCGAGTTCGTACTCCATCGCTTCGACTTCCCAGGGCAGCTTTTTGGGCTTGCGGACGGGGACGAATCCGGTCCCGAGGGCGTAGGCGACGGTGGGGGCGAAGATGAACCCGCGGGCCTCGATGCCGAGGACGACGTCGACGCGCTGTTCGCGGTAGTGCTCCTCGAAGGAGTCGATGACCGAGCCGAAGCCGTCCTTGTCGCGGAGGAGGGTGGTGACGTCGTAAAAAAGGATCCCGGGTTTGGGGAAATCGGGTACTTCCCGAATCAGTTGCTTCAAATCCATGCCGATTTATCTCTCAATTTGGAAGGAGTAATAGCGTTCGATGGGCGCTTCCATGCCATCCACGCCGCGGACGTCGCTGAAGGGGGGGCCTTTGCGGAGGCGTCCCTCCAGTTCGGAGAGTTTGTCGAGCCCCGCCACGGCGTAGACTTCCACGCGTCCGTCGTCGAGATTGCGGGTGTAGCCGCGGATGCCGAGTTCGGTGGCGTGGCGCTGCACGAAGTAGCGGTAGCCGACACCTTGCACGCGACCGCGCACAAAATAGCGTCTGGCTTGGGATTTCTGCGCCACAGGCGCATGCTAGCATAACTTTGAATGGACCGCCGTAATTTTGCGAAGCTTGCCGCGGCCGCCGCCGCGCCACTGGGCGCCGCCGCGCAGAATGCCTCTTCGGGGCGATTTCGAATTTCACTGGCGCAATGGTCGCTGCACAAAGCGATTCAAAGCCGCATGGTGGCGAACCTGCAGTTTCCCCGCATTGCCCGCGAGCAGTTCGGCATTGAAGGGCTGGAATTCGTGAACACGCTGATGGAGCCGCCGATTGCGTCGAACATTCAGCAGTTGAAGAGGAACATGTCCGCGACGGGCACCAAAGGGGTGCTGATCATGGTGGACGGCGAAGGATTCATGGGCGCGGTGGACCGTGGCGAGCGCATGAAGGCCGCCGAGAACCATTTCAAATGGGTGGATACGGCGGCGGAGTTGGGTTGCCACGCCATCCGCACGAACATGTATCCGGGAGAGAAGCAACCTGGCTCGGAGCCTGAGATTGCGGCGTTCCTGGAGCGTTGCACGGAGAGCTTCTCCAAGCTCTGCGAATACGCAAAGGGCCGCAAGATCAACGTGATCATCGAAAATCACGGCGGCATTAGCTCGGACCCGGACGTAGTGGTGCGGCTGATGAAGAAGCTGCCGGTGGCGAATTTCGGCACTTTGCCGGATTTCGGAAATTTCCCGAAAGAAATCGACCGTTACCAGGCCGTGCGGAAGATGATGCCGCATGCCAAGGGCGTGAGTTTCAAATGCATGGACTTCGACGCCTCCGGCAAGGAAACGACGATGGATTGCGACAAGCTGATGGGCATCGTGGGGGAATCTTCCTACCGGGGCTACGTCGGCATTGAGTACGAAGGCTCGCGGCTGACGGAGTTCGAGGGAATCCAGGCGGCGAAGCGCTTCCTGAACAGATACGCATCATGAAGATCGCACGCCGGGTTTGGCTGGCCTCCGTGCTGGGGGTGTCCTGCGGAGGCGGGCCGGGCGAGCCGGAGCAGTCGCGGCTGGCAGCGATCGCCGCCAGCGGGGAGTTCCAGTTTCCGCGGAGCGCTGTGCTGCTGTTCGAGGATCGGAACGCGGGAAGCCTTGGTCTGTGGGTGGTGCGGAGCGATGAGGGATACACGATGCCGGGGGAGAAGCTGATGGTCGATCCGGCCGCTGTACGCACGGAATTGGAAAAACATGTCAAGATCGCCGACATCGGCGAATTGATGGACCCCATGGCGGAGCGCTGGTCGTGGGAAAACGCGGCAGGACGCTGGCGCGCCGCGTCGATCCGGGGAGCGGGGGGGTATTTCCTGCACCTGGAACAGTTTGCGAAGACGTAAGCGCACCTGCTACACTGATCAGAGTCTGCAAGTAATTCCAACCTGAAGAGCAATTCCATGCCGAAAATGAAGACGCACAAAGGCGCCGCCAAGCGGTTCAAGATGACTGGTACGGGGAAAGTGACACGCCGTCACGCATTTGCCCGCCACATCCTGACCTCGAAGCCCGCCGGGCGGAAGCGCCGTTTGGCTCAGGGCGCGGTGATGGACGCCGCGGATCAGCCCAAAGTCAAAGTAATGCTTCCCTACGGCCTGTAACCGACAGGCCTTGCGGAGCGGCCGGAGCCAATGCACGTGCCCGTTGCTGCCCGCCAAATTGATTGCTGAAATCGAAGATTGCTGAAATCGAAAGGAGTCAAACGTGCCGAGAGTAAAACGTGGTACCAAGCGCAGAGCGTCGCGCAGCAAGACGCTAGAACTAGCATCCGGTTTTTTTCTAACGAAGAGTAAACTGCACCGTGCCGCTCAGGAAGCGGTGGAGAAAGCCCTTCGTTACGGCTATGTCGGGCGCAAGCGCAAGAAGCGCGACTTCCGCTCCCTGTGGATTGTCCGCATCGGCGCGGCCTGCAAGCAGAACGGCATTTCCTACAGCCGCTTTATGGACGGTCTGAAGAAGGCGGGGATCGAACTGAACCGCAAGATTCTGGCCGATCTGGCGCTGAACGATGCGGCCGCCTTCGTGGCGCTTGTGGACAAGGCAAAGGCTGCCGTCCCACAGGCGAGCTAAGCTTCGCTAGAATCGGAGGGAAATGATGGAACCGATTCGCGACGACGATGCCGAATTCCTAGCCAGTCTGGAGGAGCGCATCTTGCGCGCCGTGGAACTGGTGGGTCAACTCCGCAAGGAAAACGAAGCCCTCGAGAGCAAACTCGAATCCGCGTCCGAGGCCCGGAGAGGCTTGGAAGCGGACCTCGACGACGCCCGCCGGGAGAATGCCCGGCTGGCGAATGAGCTCGATTCCATGCAGGCCGAGCGCAAGCAGGTGCGCACTCGCATCGAGAAACTTCTCGGGCAGATGGATCTGCTCAGCGCCAGCTAACAGGTGCCCATGGAGACCGGAGCGAAAGACAAACGGCCGGTCCGGGTGACGATCGCCAACCACACGTTTACGCTGATCACGTCGGGCGACGACAGTGAAGTGCTGGAACTCGCCAATCGCGTGGATGAACTTATCGCCGGGATCGCCAAGCGCTCCGCCAATGCGGACACATCGCGCCTGGCAATCCTGGCTTGTCTTCATTTGGCCGACCGGCTGAATTCCGTCGAGCAGGAAATGAAAACGCTACGGGACCGCATGGAAGCGCGGGCGCGGCACTTTCACGGCTTGCTGGACCAGGTAATCGACTGAATCCCCACCTATCCGATTCCGCATTATGAATCCATTGCTGTCTATTCAAATTCCCATTCCGTTCGACCGGATTCGCCCGGAGCATGTCGAACCGGCGATGGACGAGTTGCTGGCCGAGGCGCAACGGCGCATCGAAGCGATTGCCGCGGATGAATCGCCGCGCAGCTATGAGAACACGCTGGGGGCCTTGGACGCGGCAACGGATGAAGTGGATTTCGCCATGACGGTGGTGCGGCACCTGGAATCGGTGGCTACAACGCCGGCGCTGCGCGCGGCACACAACGCAGTGGAGCCGAAGTTCAGCGAATTCTATGCCCGCATTCCGCTGCATGAGGGTTTGTGGAAGGCGCTTCGCGCGCTGGCGGCTACGGAGGAAGCGAAGGCTCTCACCGGCGTGCGGCTGCGCAACCTGACGAAGACGCTCGATTATTTCCGGCGCGCGGGTGCGGGACTGGACGCGGCGGGAAAGCAGCGCCTG
>JAEUQG010000112.1 GCA_016789755.1 Bryobacterales bacterium | reverse complement strand
CAGACAAGGGTGACGTCGTAGAACCGGAGCAGGCCGTTGAAAAAGCCTTCGGTGACGCGGTAGAACCAGGAGTGCTTGGTTTCATGAGCGCCGCGGAGGAAGCGGCTGCACATCATGGGGGTGAGGGTGACGGAGACGAGGCCGGAGATGAGAATGGCGGCGCAGATGGTGACGGCGAATTCTTTGAAGAGGCGTCCGAGGACGCCGCCCATGAAGAGGATGGGGATGAAGACGGCTGCGAGGGAAATGGTCATGGAGACGATGGTGAAGCCGATTTCCTTCGATCCGCGGTAGGCGGCCTCCATGGGGGGCGTGCCCATTTCCATGTGGCGGACGATGTTTTCGAGCATGACGATGGCGTCGTCGACCACGAAGCCGATGGCGAGGATGAGGGCCATCATCGACAGGTTGTCGAGGCTGTAATCGAGCATGTACATGACGGCGAAAGTGCCGATGATGGAGAACGGAAGAGCGAGGCTGGGAATGACGGTGGCGGAGACGTTGCGGAGGAAGAAGAAGATGACGGTGACGACGAGGCCGAGGGTGAGGAGCATGGTGAACTGCACGTCCTCGTAGGATTCCTTGATGGTTTCCGAACGGTCGTAGAAGATGTTCATCTTCACGGAAGGAGGCAATTCCTGGCGGAAGGAAGGGATGAGTTCCTTGATGGCATCGGTGACGGCGACGGTGTTGGTGCCGGGCTGGCGCTGGATGCTGAGGACGATGGCGCGTTCGTTGCGGTCCTTGTTGTAGAACCAGGTGGCGGTCTTGTCGTCTTCGACGCCGTCGGTGACGGTGGCGAGTTCTTCAAGGCGGACGGGGGAGTTGCGGCGGTAGGTGACGATGACGGGTTTGTAGGCTTCGGCGTTCATCAACTGGCCGCTGGCCTGGAGGGTGAAAGCGCGATGGGGTCCGTTGATGGCTCCGGTGGGGAGGTTGACGTTCCAGTTGCGGAGTGCATTTTCGATTTCGTTGACGCCGATCTGGCGGGAGGCGAGTTTGTAGGGATCCATCTGAACGCGGACGGCGTACTTCTGCGCGCCGAGGACCTGCACTTGGGCAACTCCGGTAATCATGGAGATGCGTTGGGCAATGCGGGTTTCGGCGAATTCGTGGAGGGTGTAGAGGGGGATCTGGGCGGAGGAGAGGGCGAGGTAGAGGATGGGCTGATCGGCGGGATTGACGTTGGGGAAGGTAGGGGGCGTGGGCATGCCCTGGGGGAGCAGGCGGGCGGCTTGGGTAATGGAAGCCTGGACGTCGACGGCGGCGCCATCGAGGCCGCGCGACAGGTCGAATTCGAGGGTGATCTGGGTTTGCCCGAGGGAATTGATGGAGGTCATGGACTCCAGGCCGGAGATGGTGGAGAACTGATTTTCGAGGGGAGTGGCGACGGCTGCGGCCATGGTATCGGGACTGGCGCCGGGGAGGGAGGCGGTGACGAGCAAGGTGGGGAGATCGACGTTGGGGAGATCGCTGACAGGGAGGGATTGATAGGCGACGAGGCCGAAGAAGGCGATGGCCACCATCATGAGGGTGGTGGCAACGGGACGGTTGATAAACGTGGCGGAGAAGTTCACTGCGCCGCCTCCGGAAGGGCGTCGATCGCTTCCGCCTGCTTACGTTTCTTGAGATTCAAGCGGTACATGATTCCTTCGAGGTAGGTGTAGACGACGGGGGTGAGATAGAGGGTGAGCAATTGGGAGAAGATGAGGCCGCCGACGACGGCCATGCCGAGGGGCTGGCGCGTTTCCGAACCGGCGCCGTGGCGCATGGCGAGCGGGAGGGCTCCGAAGAGGGCGGCGAGGGTGGTCATCATGATGGGGCGGAAGCGGGCGAGGCAACCTTCGAGGATGGCTTCTTTGGGCGGGCGGCCGTACTTGCGTTCGACTTCGAGGGCGAAGTCGACCTGCATGATGGCGTTCTTTTTGACGATGCCGATGAGCATGATGAGGCCGACGAAGGAATAGATGCTGAGATCCTGCTTCATGATGAGCAGTGTGAGGAGCGCGCCGAAGCCGGCCGAGGGGAGACCGGAGAGGATGGTGAGTGGGTGAATGAAACTTTCGTAGAGGACACCGAGGACGATGTAGACGACCATGATGGCGACGACCATGAGGATGGAGAGGTTCTTGAGGGAATCCTGAAAGACTTTGGCGGTGCCGGAGAATCCGGTGGTGAAGTTGCCAGGGAGGATATCGCGGGCGAGGTCTTCGACGGCATCGACGGCCTGGCCGAGGGAGACGCCGGGCTTGAGGTTGAAGCTGATGGTGACGGAGGGGAGTTGTCCGGTGTGATTGATGCTTTGGGGTCCGACTTCATTGCGCACGGCGGCGAGGGAATCGAGGGGGACGAGGGTACCGTCGGGGGCGCGGAGATTGAGGCGGCCGAGCATGTCGCCGAAGGCCTGGAATTTATCCTGGACTTCGAGGATGACGCGATTCTGGCTGATGGGGGAATAGATGGTGGAGATCCAGTTGGCGCCGTAGGCGTTGTAGAGCGCCGATTCGATTTCGCGCACATCGAGGCCGTAGGCTCCGGCTCTGTCGCGATTGACGTCGACGGTGAGGCGGGGGCTGCGCATCTGGATGTCGGAGTTGACCTCCTGCACCATGGGGAGGCGTGTGATGGCGTTTTGCAGCTTGAGTCCTTCGGAGTAGAGGGCTGCGGTGTCGGCGGCCTGGAGCGTGAATTCATAGGAACTGCGGGAACCGCGCCCGCCGAGGCGGATGGCCGCTGGGACAGTGACGACGCTGCGGATGCCAGGGAAGGGGGCTAGTTTCGGGCGCAGGCGTTCGGCGACTTGTTGCGAGGAGGCTTCACGCTGGGCGCGGGGCTTGAGGGTGACGAACATGCGATTGCTGGTGGAGGCGCCACCGAAGCGGCTGCTGCCGCCCACGCTCGAGAAGAAGACTTCGACGTCGGGATCGCTTTGTACGACCTGGGCCACGCGGCGCTGGTGGGCGGCGATGACAGGATAGGCTGTTCCCTGGGCGACTTCGGTGTTGACGTAGATCTGATCGTTGTCCATTTCGGGAATGAAGCCTTTGGGGACTTCCATGTAGAGCCAGGCGGTGGCGCCGAGCACGGCGAAGAAGACGACGACCATGACGGGGCGATGTTCGATGACCCAGCGCAGAGAGATTTCGTACATGCGCAACGAGAAGAGGAAACCACGCTCGGTAAGGCGATAGAGGAAGCCGTGCTCTTCGGGCTTGTAGGCTTTGAGGAGGCGGCTGCAAAGCATCGGGGTGAGGGTGACGGAGACGAAGCCGGAAAAGACGACGGCGGCGACGATGGTGACGGCGAATTCCTTGAAGAGCTTGCCGAGCACGCCGCCCATGAAGACGATGGGAATGAACACGGCGGCGAGCGAGGTGGTCATGGAGACGATGGTGAACCAGATCTCCTTGGAGCCGGCGAAGGCGGCCTGCATGGGGGGCTCACCGTGTTCGATGTGGCGCACGATGTTTTCGAGCATGACGATGGCGTCGTCGACGACGAAGCCGACGGAGAGGATGAGGGCCATCATCGAGAGGTTGTTGAGGCTGTAGCCGCAGAGGTACATGACACCGAAGGTGCCGAGGATGGAGAAGGGGAGAGCGAGGGTGGGGATGAGGGTGGCGGAAGCGTTGCGAAGGAACAGGAAGATGACGAGGACTACGAGGCCGATGGTGACGGCCATGGTGAACTGAATTTCGTGGAAGGATTCGCGGATGACGAGGGAGCGGTCGCCGCGGATGCCGAGGGTGAGCGCGGGAGGCAACTGTTTCTGGATAACAGGGATCGTTTGGCGGATCTTGTCGTTGACTTGAATAACGTTGCTGTTGGGCTGGCGCTGGACCATGAGGTTGATGGATTTGTCTTCGCGGCCGGGTGAATAGAGGTAGCCCGCGGAGCGTTCCTCTTCGACGCTGTCGACGACTTGAGCCACGTCGCGGAGGCGGACGGGAGCGCCGTTGCGCCAGGAGAGGACCATGTCCTGGTATTCGGCGGCATTCTTCAGTTGGCCGTTGGCCTGGAGGTTGTAGGTCTGGCGGCGTCCCCAGAGAGTGCCAACGGGCAGATTGACATTCCACTGGCGGATGGCGGCAGCTACTTCGTTGATGCCGATCTTGCGGGCGGCGAGGGCATCGGGATCGACTTTGACGCGGACGGCGAATTTCTGCGAACCGAAGGAATCGACCTGGGCGACGCCGGGGATGGTGGAGATGCGCTGGGCGATGACGTTCTGGGCGAAATCATCCATCTGCGACATGGACATGGTGGGAGCGACGAGGCTGAGGAACATGACGGGGGAGTCGGAGGGATTGACTTTGCGGAAGGAGGGGGGCGAGGGCATGCCGGGCGGCAGGAGAGGCATAGCGGCGGCGATGGCGGTTTGGACGTCGACGGCGGCGCCGTCGATGTCGCGGTCGAGCGAGAACTGGAGAGTAACCGAGGTGCTGCCCATGTTGCTGGTGGATGTCATGTTGTCGATGCCGGCGATGGTGGTGAACTGGCGCTCGAGGGGGGTGGCGACGGCGGAGGCCATGGTTGCAGGGTCGGCGCCTGGGAGTCCTGCGGAGACGGTGATGGTGGGGAAATCGACGTTGGGCAGATCTGCGACGGGCAAGGCCTGGTAGGCGATGACGCCGAAGAGGGCGATCATCATCATGAGCAGGGTAGTGGCGATGGGGCGCTTGATGAAGCCGTAGGAGAAGTTCACGGGTGGTTACTCCGAAGGCTGCTGTTTCTTTTTGCCGCCGCCGGGGCCGCGGCCTCCCTCGCGAATCTGGATGCGGGCGCCGGGGGAAAGGCGCAGATGGCCATCGGTGACGATGGTCTCTTCGACGGCGAGTCCCTTTTCGATGACCATGTCTTCGGCGACGCGCGCGCCGACGGTGACGGGGCGTACTTCGGCGGTATTGCGCTCTGAGATGACGTAGACGAACTGGCCTTCCTGGCCGGACTGGACGGCCTGATTGGGGATGACGATGGAGTTGGCGCGGCGTTCGAGTTGGAGGACGACGCGGACGAACTGTCCGGGCCAGAGGGCATTGGCGCTGTTGGCGAAGGTGGCTTTGAGGCGAATGGTGCCGGTAGAGACATCGACGGCGTTGTCGATGAAGGTCAAGGCGCCGTTCTGCTTCAGATCGGCGCCGTCGTCGGGAGTGGCGTAAACGGGAAGGCGCTTGCCGGCGTGGCGGCGAATGGAGGCGAGGTGAGCTTCGGGGACGGCGAAGGAGACATAGACGGGCTGCACCTGATTGATGGAGACGAGCTCGGTGACATTGGGGGTGACGATGTTGCCGGGCTTAGAGAGGATGGCACCGGTGCGTCCGCTGACGGGGGAATAGACTTTGGTATAGCTGAGGAGGATTTTCTGGGCGTCGAGCGCGGCGCGGTTGGCGTCGATTTGGGCTTTGATGCTTTCGAGGGAAGCGCGGCTGGCTTTGACGGCTTCGGCGAGGGCCTTGGCGTTGGACTGGACATTGTCGTTCATCTCTTTGGAGATGACGCCTTCGCGAGTGAGCTTGTCGTAGCGTTCGGCCTGAGTGCGGGCATTCGATTCCTGGCCGAGGTCGCGATTGAGGTTGGCTTCGCCTTGTTTGAGGACGGCCTGATCGCGGGCGAGGTTGGCTTCGATGCGCCGGACTTCGGCGTCGAGGGTACGCGGATCGATGGTGAAGAGAAGGTCGCCGCTTTTGACGGAGTCGCCTTCGCGGAAGTGGACGCTTCTGATCTCGCCGCCGACCTGGGCTTTCAACATGACGGTGGAGTAGGGTTCGACGGTGCCGATGACCTGGATCTCGACGGGGACTTCCATGGTGCGGACCTTGGCTACAGTGACAGGAACAGCCGCGTCACCGCGTTTTCCTTTGCCTTTGCCGCCGCCTTTGCCGGTTGCGGCGTTGTCGCCGCCGCCTTTGGAAGTCAAATTGGCGCAGCCGTAGAGCAGCAGCGCGACACTACATCCCAGTACAAACAGGCTTCGCTTCATCAGCCCTCTCAGAGAAATGGAGACCAACCCCGTCCGGAGACAGTATTATAAACCCAATAGAGGGTAGGCGACCTGCCTTGGGGGCAGGTTACTCATCTATGGGAGGAACAGATGCGAATGGTACTGGCGTTCTGCTTATGGCTGGCAGTGGGTTCGGCGCAGACAGGTGTGCTGACGCCACCGGCGGGCGGGGCGCTGCTGGCTCCCCGGCAAGCGTGCGCGGCGCTGCGGGCGCTGACGACGTATGAATTCACGGTGGAATGGGCGGGGGAGATTGCGGCCGATGGACAGACGCCGAGTCACTGCCGGGTGCGGGGGCAGATACTGCCGGAGATCCGTTTTGAAGTGAATCTGCCGGCACAATGGAACCATCGGTTTCTGATGACGGGCAATGGCGGGTATGCGGGCGAGCCGTTGGATGCGCCGCAAAGAGCGGGAGGGCGCAGCGCGAGTCTGCGGCGAGGTTTTGCGGTGGCGGCACACAACACAGGGCACGATGCGGCGTGGGAGCCGCTGGGATCGTTTGCGGTGAACCGGCAGAAACTGCTCGACTACGCATTCCGCTCGTTGCATGTGACGGCGGAAACGGCGAAGCGGATTATCGCGGCGTACTACGGACAGAAGCCGGCACGCTCCTATTTCAACGGGTGTTCGACGGGGGGCCGGCAGGCGCTGATGCTGGCGCAACGATTTCCCGAGGATTTCGATGGGATTGTGGCGGGGGCTCCGGTGCTGCACTTCAGCGGGACGATGATGGGATACGCGTGCATGGCGCAGGCGTTTGCGGAGGCTCCGATACCGTATGCGAAGCTGGCGACGCTGGCGGATCGTGTTTACGCGCAGTGCGATGAAAAGGACGGATTGAAGGACGGGCTGATCGACGATCCGCGGCGGTGCGGATTCACGCCGTCGCGCGACTTGCCGCGGTGCGCCGAAGGGGCGGACAGTAATGCCTGCTTCACGGCGGGTCAGATTCGAACGTTGGAGAAGATCTACGGCGATGTGACGAGCAACGGGAAGCGGATTTTTCCGGGCTGGCCGGTGGGCGCGGAGATTGCCGGGCCGAACGGGCGCAGCGGATGGGACCGCTGGATTGTCAATGAAGACAACGCCAAGACGATTTCGGTTGCGTTCGGCGAGAGCTTTTTTGCTTACCTCGCCTACCCGGAGAAGAACCCCAATTACAAACTGACGGGCTTCGATTTCGGGAAAGACCCGGCGCGCCTGGAATGGATCCACAATGTGCTGGATGCGACGGATGCGGATTTGTCGGGCTTCCGCGGGCGAGGGGGAAAGCTGCTGATGCATTTCGGATGGGCCGATCCGGCATTGAATGCGCAAATGGGGGTGGACTATTACGAGCGCGTGCTGGCGAAGATGGGGGCGGACACGCAATCGTTCTTTCGATTTTTCCTGGTGCCGGGAATGTTCCACTGCGGCGGGGGCGTAGGCACGGGGAATTTCGATCTGCTGCCGCACGTCATCGAGTGGGTGGAGCAGGGGAAAGCTCCGGACAGCATTCGGGCGGCGCGGATCGTGGAGGGGAAGAGCGTGCGCACGCGTCCGCTGTGCCCTTATCCGCAGCGGGCGAAGTACAAGGGGTCGGGCAGCATTGACGATGCGGCGAACTTTTTTTGTGCGGCCCCCTGATAGGATTCGCACCCGGAATGCGCATATAGGCATGAAGGAGTGCCATTGCCCGTAGTGGATCAGGAGCCGCGGGAAGTCACGTTGCTGCTTCGCCAGTGGAAAGACGGCGACCCGGCGGCAATGGAGGAACTGGTCACCCTCATTTATCCGGAACTGCTGAAGCTGGCAAGACGGAATCTGAGAGGGAGCCGCGATGCACAGAAGGTGCTTAGCCCGACGGAACTGGTGCACGAGGCGTTCTTGCGGCTGGCGGGGCAGAATCAGCCGGATTGGAATCATAGGGCGCAGTTTTACTACGTCGCGGCGCGGGTGATGCGGCAAGTGCTGGTGGATTACGTGCGGGAGTTGCGGAGCCAGAAGCGCGGGGGAGGCGCGGTGCCGCTGTCGCTTGAAACCGTGTCCATTCCGGGGATCGGCGAGAATCCGATCGATGTGGTGGATATCCACGAGGCGCTGGCGCGGCTGGAGCAATTCGACGTGCGGAAGGCGAAGGTGTTGGAGTTACGATTTTTCGTGGGGATGAACACCGAAGAAATCGCGAAGGTGCTGGGGGTTTCGGCGATCACGGTGGCGCGCGATGTGCGCACGTCGATGGCGTGGTTGCGGACGCAGCTCAAGTCATTTTCCTAGGCGCTTTCTCTTCAGGCGCTTTCTGTTCAGGCTCCTTTGCGGAAATATTGCAGGATCAAGCCGGCGGCGGCGCGGCGGATGTTCTTTTCCAAGGGATTGGCGCCGTCGGCGTCGGCATCCAATAGTTCGCGGACGTAGCGCAGCATGTCGGCGTCGCCCTGGCATTTGAACTCGAGCCAGGGTTCGCGTTGCGCGTGAGGCAAGTTCAGGGCTTGGTGAAATAATTCTTCGATTGCTGACCAACGCTCCGGTGTCATTCGATTCCTCTACTACCGCCTCATCAAGGAATGCGTAAACCGCCGGTTGAAACTGTCAATAAGTTTACAGGGCGGCGAAGCGGACGCAGACGGGGACATCGACTTTGAGTTGCTGGCCGGTGGGAGAGAGTTTGCCGGTTGCCTGGTCGATGGCGAAAATGACGACGTTGTCGGTATTCTGGTTGGCGGCGAAGAGCCACTTACCGGAAGGATCGATGGCGAAGTTGCGGGGAATCTCTCCTTGGGTAGGAGCATTCTCGACGCGGGTGAGTTTGCCGTCCTTGGCGATGGAGAAGACAGCGATGCTGTTGTGGCCGCGATTGGAGCCGTAGAGGAACTTGCCGTTGGGATGGGCGACAACTTCGGCGGTGGTATTGTTGGCCACGGTGACGCCATCGGGGAGCGTGGAGATGTGCTGGATTTCGGTGAGGGCGCCCTTGCCGGCATTCCAGGCGAAGGCGGTGACGGCCTGTCCCATTTCATTGATGACGTAGGCGAACTTGCCCTTGGGATGGAAAGTGAAGTGGCGCGGACCGCCGCCGGGCTTGACCTTGGCGAAGGGCGGATTGTTGGGGGTGAGGGAAGCAGTGGCGGGATCGACTTTGTAGACCAGGACCTGGTCGAGGCCGAGATCGGCGGCGATGACAAATTTGTTGTTGGCCGAGTAGTTGACGGAATGGGCGTGCGGACCGGCTTGACGGCGTTTGTCGACGCTGGAGCCGGCATGCTGGATGAAGCCGACGGGGTCGCCGAGGGAGCCATCGGGTTTAACGGGCATAGCGGCGACGCTGCCGCTGCCATAGTTGGCGACGACGAGGGTGCGGCCGGTTTTGTCGACATTGAGGTGGCAGGGACCACTGCCTTTGGAGGACACCTGATTGAGCCTGGTCAATTTGCCGGAGGGTTTGTCGATGGAGAAGGCTGTGACACCGCCGCCTTGCGCTCCGCCGCCGCCCATTTCGCTGACGGCGTAGAGATATTTCTGATTGGGATGAATGGTGACGAAACTCGGATTGCTGACTTCGCCGGCCAATTCGGGCTCAGAGACTTTGCCGGTGGCGGTGTCGAGCTTAGCAACATAAACGCCCTTGGATGTTTTGCGGGTGTAGGTGCCGAAATAGACCAGCATAGTGCTGGAGGATTTCTGAGGGAATGCGGCAGGCGCGGCCGCCAGCAGGGTGAGGAAAGAACGGCGTTCCAGGTGCATCGGATTCATCAAACCGCAGAACGGACCCGTGGCGCAACTGGCTATACGGGTTTCCACCAGCGGTCGAGCTCGGCGAGAAGCGATTTGACGACGGCCGGTTCGGCGGCGGCGATGTTTTTTTGTTCGAAGGGATCGGCGAGGATGTCGAACAACTCGGTCTCTTCCTTCATCCAGGGGGCATTGCCCTGCCCTTCCCACAATTCCAGAGCTTTGTTCGGCAGGTGGGGCACAACCAGCTTGTATTGGCCGCGGACCATCCAGCGGTACTTCACATTGGCGGCGGGCTTGTGGATATCGACGGAGGTGTGGATGAAGATGCCGCCGAAGATGGAGCGACGCTTGGCGCGGGCCGCGGGATTGAGGAGATCGATGCCGGGCATGCCGGAGGTGGGTTTCGCTCCGCAAGGGGGCAGGACGGTGGTGGCGATGTCGATGCTGGAAACGAGATTCTTTTCATCGCGGCCGGGTTTGACGCGCTTGGGGGACCAGACGAGGATGGGAGTGCGCACGCCGGCGTCGTAGGGGGAGAGCTTGGAGCGGCTGTCGAAGGGCAGCTTCTTTCCCTTTTGCACCCAGCCGTTATCGGCGACGTAGACGACGAGGGTGTTTTCGGCCAAAGAGCGTTTTTCGAGGTGCTGGATCACATCGCCGACGGTTTCATCGAGCCATTCGATCATGGCGTAGTATTTCGCAACTTCTTCGGGGAGGCCGCGGCCGGCATAGCGGGCCATCAAACGGGCGGGAGGATTATGGGGGGTGTGCGGTAGAAAGGGCGCATACCAGAGGAAGAAGGGTTTGCCTTTTTGGCGGTCGATGAAATCGAAGACGGGCGCCATGGTCTGGCGGCCGATTTTCAAACCTTCATCGCCATGGCGGCCTCCTTTGAGGACGTCGCCGTGGGTCATGCATTCGGTGAATCCGCCGCACTGGCACTCGCCTTCCCACCACTTGCCCGACTGGTGGCTGGCATAACCCAGCTTGCCGAGCAGACCGGCGATGGTGTGGGATTCCTGGAACACCTGGACCATACGGCGGCGATTGGCGGGGTCCTTGGCGTTGCCGGTGGGGTCGTTGCCGGTGATGCGGTGCTGATGCGGGTAGAGTCCGGTCATGATGGAGGCGAGGCTGGGACGGCAAAGACTGGCCGGAACATATCCGCGGGTAAATGTTTGCCCCTCTTTAGCGAGGCGGTCGATGTGGGGGGTGTGCACATCCTTGTTGCCCATGAAGCCGTAGTCGGTCCAGCCGTGATCGTCGGAGATGATGAGCACGACGTTGGGCTGGTTGTTTGCGCCGTGGAGGGCGAGTCCGCCGAGGCCGGCGAGCGCGGCTCGTCTGGAGAGAAGCATGGTCATTTCACCTTGATCGAGTAGAGCCCGGTGCGGGCCGTCATGAAGAGCGTCTTGCCGTCCTTGCCTCCGAAGCCGCAATTGGCGGGCACTTCAGCGGGTTTGATACGTCCGAGCGCCTTGCCGGAGGGAGAGAAGATCCAGACGCCGCCGGGTCCGGTCACGAAGAGATTGCCCTTCCTATCGACTTTCATGCCGTCGGGGCCGCCGGGCTCTTTGCGGCCGGTGAGATCGGCGAATAGTTTGCCGTTGCTGAGCGAGCCGTCGCGGGCGACGTCGAACTGCATCCAGATCTTGCGCGCGCCGTCGGAGTTGGCCACGTAGAGTTTCTTTTCGCCGGGCGAAAGGGCGACGCCGTTGGGGCGGGTGAGTTCCTTGTACTGCACCGACACCTTGCCGTCTTTGAGAAGAAAGACTCCGTTGAAGGGGATCTCTTTTTGAGGGGACTTGTCTTGCCCTTCGAGTCCGTAGGGCGGATCGGTGAAGTACATGGCGCCATCCTTGCGGACGGCGACGTCGTTGGGGCTGTTGAGGCGTTTGCCGTCGAAGCGGTCGGCGAGGACGGTGACGTTGCCATCCTTTTCGATGCGCACGAGGCGGCGGTTGCCGTGCTGGCAGACGATGAGGCGGCCTTGCTTGTCGAGAGCGAGGCCGTTGGAGCCCATGTTGGCCATGTTGGCGGCCGTGCCGTCAAAGCCGCTGGGATGGCGGAACACGGAGGGCTTGGCGTCGCCGGGTGTCCATTTCAGGATGGCGTTGGCCGGGATGTCACTGAAGAGGAGATAGCCGGGTTTGGCGATCCAGACGGGACCTTCGATAAAGCCCATGCCGCCGGCGATCTTCTCGATGGGGGAATTGACGTCGAGGATGGCGTCGAGGGCGGGGTCCATTCTTTCAACCTGCGCGAAGGCGCAGCTTGCGGCGAACAACCACACTGCGGATTTCATCAAAGACAGTGTATTACTTTCTGCGCGGCCCGCTGGGCAATTTGCGCGGATCGCGGACGGGGTACATGAGCGGCCAGACATGGGGGACGCCTTTTTGGTATTCGGCGATGAGGGCGCGCAGGCGTGCGGCGACGGCGGGTTCGGCGGAGGCAAGGTTACGGGACTCGCCGGGGTCTGTGTCGAGGTCGTAGAGTTCGGGCTCGGGGAGCGCCTTTTCGCGGGTGCCGACGTGGAGTTTCCATTTGCCGTCGCGGACGGTGGTGACGTTATCGAGATAGACCCAGAAGAAGGGTTTTTGCCTTGGCACAGGGCCGGTGGCGGAAAGCAGAGGCCAGATATCCTGGCCGTCGTATTCGCGGCCGGTGGGCATGGGAACTCCGGCAAGACGGGCAAGGGTGGGGAAGACGTCGTAGGCAATGGCGGGATCGTTGACGGTGCGGCCGGCGGGGATTCTGCCGCGCCAGGAAGCGATGAAAGGCACACGGACTCCGCCCTCGTAGGCATCGCGAATCCGTCCGCGGAGGGCTCCGGTCTGCGCCCCTTGGGCCATGGGCCCGTTGTCGCTGGAGAAAAAGATGAGGGTGTTGTCGCGCAAGCCGAGTTCGTCGATGGTACGCAGGATGCGGCCGGTCTGCTCATCCATATGCTCGATGGCGTCGTCGTAGATGGGACGCCCTTCGTGCCTTGCGCGGGGAGGGAGATTGATGGGCGGGTGAGGGATGGTGTGGCTGAAGTAGAGGAAGAACGGCCCGTTACGCGCGGCGCGGAGGAAGGCGATGGCCTCATCGGCATATCGCTCGGTGACGGTTTCGACTTTTTCGCCGGCGAGGTCGTCGATCAACTGCCGGTCGCGGTAGAGATGGGCGGGGAGCATGTCCATGCTGTAGGGCATGCCGAAGTAGCCATCGAAGCCGTGGTCGACGGCAAAGTGAGGAGGCTTGTCGCCGAGGTGCCATTTACCGATGGCCATGGTGCGATAGCCCTGCTGCTTGAGGAGAGCGGCGATGGTGATCTCGCCGGCGGGCAAGCCGGTGGGGGAGTCGGGGCGGAGCACATCGACGATTCCGTTGCGGAAGGGCTGTCGTCCGGTGAGCAGCGCGGCGCGGGAAGGACTGCAAACGGTGTGGGCGACGTAGTATTGGGTAAATCGCACGCCGCTTTGGGCGAGGGCGTCGATCGCCGGCGTCTTCACGCGTGTGCTGCCGTAGCAGCCCAGGTCCTGATAGGCGAGGTTATCGGCCCAGATCCAGACAATGTTGGGGCGGGCGAGGCGGGCCGCTTGCAGGAGCGGCATGGCGGCAAAATCTCTTCGGGTCATAGTTGCGGTTGCGGGAAAGTCCCGCGCGCCTCCTCCAGGTCGAGGCCCACTTGCAGCAGGCGTTCGTCTTCAAAGGGCAGCCCGACCAGTTGCACGCCGGCCGGCAATCCCGAGTCCGTCATCGCGCAGGGCAAGACGAGGGCGGGAAAGCCGAGCAGATTCCAGATGGTGGCGGGCGCCATGGCGGCGAAGAGGCCGATGGACTGCCCTGAGACGTCGAACCGGCGCCTGCGGTGGGCGAAGGCGGGAATGGAACAGGGCGGGGTGAGCAGGACGGGGAAGCGGGACATCTGCTCGAGTGCGAGCAGGCGAAGGCGTTCGCGTTCGGCATAGGCGTCGATGAGGGAGCGCGCATCGATCGGGGAGGGCGAGGGGCGGAGATTCTCAGTGACGGTCCAGTGGGCCTCGGCTTCGCGGCCGGCGAGCAGTTCGCGGGTGAGCATGCCGCCGATTTCGGCAAAGAAGAAGGCCCACAGGTTGGGGGCGCGATCGAGACCTTGGGGAGTGAACTCTTCGACCTGATAGCCGGCGTCGCGCAGCAAGGAGGCGGCGAGGTCGAGCGCGGCGGCAACGGAGGCATCGACGGGGACGCGGTAGAACTGGCGCATGATGCCGATGCGGGGTTTGGGATGAGAAGCAGGGCCGGCTTGGCCGACGCTCAAGGAATCGCGGGGGTCGGCGCCTTGGAGGACGGAGAAGAGCAATGCGATATCGCCGACGGTGCGAGCCATGGGGCCGGGACAGGACATGAGGGCGCAGGGGCCGCTGGAGGGCGGGTATTGGCCGTATCCGCTGATGCGGCGGGCGGTGGGCTTGAATCCGGCGATGCCGCAGAAGTGGGCGGGGATACGGATGGAGCCGCCGCCGTCGCTGCCGAGGCCAGCGGGGGAACAGCAGGCGGCAATGGCCGCGGCCTCACCTCCGCTGGAGCCGCCAGGGGTGAGATCGGTGTTCCAGGGGTTGGAAGTGCGTCCGGTGAGATGGTTGTCGGTTTCGTAGCTGGAAACAAGTTCGGGTACATTTGTTTTAGCGAGGATAATGGCACCGGCGGCGCGGAGGCGGGCGACGGCGGCGGAGTCTTCGAGGGCGGAATGAGAGGCTCGGGCAGGGGAGCCGCAACGGGTGGCCCAACCGGCGACATCGAAGGAGTCTTTGACGGTGAGGGGGATACCGGCGAGGGGGCCTTGGAGGGGGAGATTGGCTTGGCGGAGGGCTTCTTCCTGGCGCACTTCGACGAAGGCGTTGAGTTTGGGGTTGAGCGTTTGAATGCGAAGCAAGTGGGCCTGGACCAATTCGCGTGGGCTGATCTGGCGAGAGAGCAGGCGCCGTGCCATCTGCTGAAGAGTCCACGAGGTGGGCACATCACGAGGCTACAACAAATCGAGGCGGGATTGACCGCGGGGTAGCGGACGGCTGGGGTTAGAATGCGAAGCCTGTCATCAGGTAGCCGGAATGAAGGGAGGAAACGGAGTTGGCCTCGCGGAGGTAGGGGCCGGCGAACAAGTGGCCGTAGCCGCCGGCGATGCGCCAGCGTGCGGAGCGGGCGTACTCCAGGGAGATGAGTGCATGCTGCCCGATTCGTGTACTGGAAGCCAAGGGGACACGGGTGATGTAATCGTCGCCACCGGGATACAGGCCATCCCGGGCGGTTGCGAG
Organism: Bryobacterales bacterium; assembly: GCA_016789755.1. GTDB lineage: Bacteria > Acidobacteriota > Terriglobia > Bryobacterales > Bryobacteraceae > CADEFT01. The sequence goes on along the minus strand of JAEUQG010000112.1, from coordinate 15,650 downwards.
CCAATAGGAGCGGTAGCCGGCGAACAGGCTCCATTGGCGTGTGAGAGGCATTTGGGCGCTGGCGGCAGGGTAGCGGATGTTTCGCCAGGCATAGGGGTCTGTGATGCCGAAGACGTTGTAGCCGGCGGGGTAGAGGTCGTCGAAAGTCTGATGGAGGCGGTCGCCTGGATGGGAATCTCCGGAGGCGAAGTTGTATTCGAGGCCGATGCGCGGGCCGACTCCTCTGCCGAGGGGTTGCCAGCCGACTTCGGCATGTTGGGCCCAGGCGGCGATGGCGTCGCCGCGGACGTGTCCGCGCTGGACGGCGAATTCGGTGTTGTAGTCGAGTTTGGAGAGCCAGGGGCCGGCGAAGCGGATGCCGGATGTCACGACGTCGCGGTGGCCTGGACGAGCCAAGAGGTCGGTAGTGTTGGCGCCGCGTTTCCACAGCATGTAGGGTTCGACAATCCTCTCGCTTGCGCCGAGCTTCCACTGGAGGGAGAGGGCGGCGATGCGATTGGCTTTGTCGGCGCGGTCGGGGTGACGAATGCCGGGCTCGACGCGGAAGCCGAGCATGGCGGCGGCGCTGAACCGGACGCCTTGAAAGGAGACGCTGGCGGCGTCGAAGGACTGGCCGAAGGTATCCCAGAAGTTGTCGGCGCCGAGGAGCCGTTCGTCGCCGAGGCTGAGTTCCTGCCTGCCGAGACGCATCTGCCAGCCTTCCTCGGAACTGCCGAAAGCGAGGAACGCCTGGCGGATGTCGAGGCTGTCGCGCTGAGGAGGGCAGCCGGGGCAGCCGAGGAAGCCCGCCGCGCGCGCGTCCTGAACCTCGGCGAAGAGGCGCATCCAAGTTGTTGGGGTGGCATCGAAGCGAAGCCTGAGGCGGTTCAGGAAGTAGCGGTTGTCGGTGCCCTGGCCGGGATCGATCTGGTATTCGGCTCTGCCACGCCAGTCGGCGCCGAGCCTTAGCCATCGAGCCGGTTTCATGAAATCGCCGAGGGTGGCAGGTTCGGCGGAGTGTTTTTCCTGCTGTTGCGATTCGTTGAGAGCGGGCTCCTGGGCGCGGGCGGGGGAAAGCAGCACGGGGATCGCCGCAAAGATCAGGGAGGCAGCGCAGGGGCCATGGTGATCGCATCGCATGAATACCTTTTCGGCAAGAAATTGCCGATTCGACGGCAGGATTGCGCGCGAATCGAGGCGGGTTTTTCTATTTCGCCTTTCCGGCACCGATAAGGTTCTTAGGATGCGCTCACAGGAGCAGGTGTTCCGGAGGGGATCCCCCCCGCGCAGTATTGGGGCGAGCCGACGGAAATGAGGAACGCGGCTATTTTTCGCGGACTAATTCAAAATCATTCATAGGTGGTTCATGGCTGAGAAAATCACAGTTGGAAAGAAAATCGTTTTTTCGTCGGCGGTTCAGGTTTCGCTTGGCGTCGTTCTTGGGTTGGCATGCGCCTACAACCTTGCGCTGATCGGCAGCAGTACACGAGGCCTGATTGAGGGCTCGATGCCGGGGTTGTATCACATTTCCATCGTCGGCAGCGAATTCAAGGACTTGCAGAATCATCTGCATCAGCACATGGGGGCGAGGAGCGCCGCAACGCGGGCGGAGATCGAGGCGGAAATCGAGAGGATCAGGAAGAGTCTCGCCGACCATGGAGAAGCCTATGAGAAGACCGTGACGGACGGGGAAGCCCGCCAGATGTTCGAGAGAATGAAGACGCTGGACAGAACTGTCATGGAGGTTTGGGGCAGATTGCAGCCGCTGAGCGCGGCAGGGAAAGGAAGCGAAGCCGCGGAGGCCTACGAGAAAGAAGGGGAACCGGCGGCGGAGGCGTTCGATTCCGAGGCGGAAAAGCTGATGAACTGGAACAAGCGCGGCGGCGACGAAAAGACGGCGGCGATGCTGCAGGCTGTGGTCCGTGCGGACCTGTGGACGTGGATTCTGCTTCCGGGCATTTTGTTGAGCGGGAGTTTGATTGCGTTCTTCCTGACGCGGAGCGTGAACAAAGGTTTGACGCAGGCGATTGTGGAATTGTCGGAGGGGGCAAACCAGGTGGCGAGCGCAGCGGCTGAGGTTTCCGCATCGAGCCAGATTCTCGCGCAGGGGGCCTCGGGGCAAGCGGCGTCAATTGAAGAAACGTCCGCATCGGCGGCGGAAATCAACTCGATGGCGCGGAAGAACACAGCCAATGCGTCGGTGGCGGCGGAGTTGATGGTGCAATCGCAGCAGCAGTTCGCGCTTGCCAATCAGTCGTTGGATGAGACGGTGGCAGCGATGGCGGAGATCGCCGGGCAGAGCATGAGGATATCGAAGATTATCAAGACGATCGACGAGATCGCGTTCCAGACGAACATACTGGCGCTGAACGCAGCGGTGGAAGCCGCGCGCGCGGGTGAAGCGGGGATGGGATTTGCGGTGGTGGCGGAGGAAGTCCGGAACCTGGCGCAACGCTGCGCGCAGGCTGCCAAGGATACGGCGGCGATGATCGAGGAGTCGATTGCGAAATCGAAGGATGGGCAGATTCGGGTGGACCGGGTTACGGCGGCGATCCGGGCCGTCACGGCAGAGGCGTTGCGCGTGAAGGGGTTGGTGGATGAGGTAAGCACGGGAAGCCAGGAACAGGCGCGGGGCATCGATGAGATCGGCAAAGCGATCGGCAAGATGGAACAGGTGACGCAGAGCACAGCAGCGACGGCGGAGAAGAGCGCGGCGGCGGCGGAGGAACTGAGCGGGCAATCGGAGACGGTGAGGGAGATTGCCGGGCGGCTGTCGGCGATGGTGGGCGGGGTGTCGCGTTGAAGTTTGTGGGGGGGGGTGGCGGTGGAGAGGGCGGGCAACAAAGACGGAGGGCGGGCTCTTGGAAGCCCGCCCATTTCCGATACGTTCGCCGTAAACGGTTAGAAGTGGTACTTCAGACCGAACTGGATGTTACGCGGGTTCTGCACTTGTCCGCCGATGGCGCCGAAGGTCGCCGGAGTTCCGATGTTCAGTCCCGGAGGCGCCCAACTGACGTGGTTCAGAGCGTTGAACAGTTCCATGCGGAAATCCAGATACTGGCGCTCGGTGACGGTGAACTTCTTCCCGATGGAGAAATCGAGATTAAAGAAGCTCGGTCCGCGTTCGGTGCCGATGCTGGCGTTGCCGAAGGAGCCGTCGGCGGGTTGTCCGTAGGCGCAACGGCCATCGTCGACACCGCCGGCGCAGAACGGAGAGACGGTGCGGTCGAGGCCGAAGAAGTTGTCGATATTGCGAGCGGACTCATTGATCTGGAGCGGCCGGTAGTAGTTGGCGCGGACGTTGCCGCGAACAGCCATACCGGTGCGATCGATGGCGCGAACGGTCATGGGGACGCCGCTGCGGGTCATCATGGTGTAGTTGGCGCTCCAGCCGCCGAGTACGAGGTCGACAGCTTTGCCGGCGGAATTACCGAACTTCTGGCCCTTGCCGAAAGGCACTTCCCAGTTGCCGCCGATGGTGAAGTTGTGGCGCATATCGAAGAAGGCCGGGCCGCGGTTGGAACGGCGGTCGTAGGCATTCTGCCAGTAGGCGCCTTCGCCGGAGGTGAAGCCGCTGCCGTAGTAGCCGAGGTTATCGGTGAGCGTCTTGCCCCAAGTGTAAGCCGCGAGGAAATCGAGGCCGTTCTTGAGACGCCGGCGCGCAGTCACCTGAAGCGAATGGTAGTCCATGGTCGCCGAGGATTCGGTGCGGGCGATGTTGCCGAGGTTGGGCAACAGGTTGTAGAGAGGCCGGCGAACGTTGAGGTTGGTCCAGGTGGAGAAAGCACCGACGCCGGGGAGGGGTTGGTTAGCCTCCACGGGCGCCACGAGGTGCGTACCCTTCTGGCCGACGTAGCCTGCCGAGAACGAAGTGGCGGCGTCTAATTGATACTCCATGGTGAAGTTCAACTGGGAGGTGGTCTGCGGCCGGAGATCGAGATCCCATGCGCGGCCCTGGAGCTGAGGCACGATGACCCCGGCCGGACGCGGCATGTTGAGCGCGATGTTGGCGGTGACGACATCGGCGAAGCCGGAGGTGATGGTTCCGGGGACGCGCGGATCGTAGGTGAAGTCGGTTTCGACGAAGAACGGAGGATTCAAGGGCAAGCGGAGGTTGGCGCCGGTGCCTTCCATGAAGCTCTGGTAGGCGGCTCCGGCGCGGATGACCAGCTTGTTGTTGAGTCCGCCGGGGGTCCAGGCGAAGCCGACGCGAGGCATGTACTGCTTGCCATAGCCGCGGTAGAGAGCGCGGCCGTACTCACCGGATCCGGGGGTGATCAACTGGCCGGTAAACGTGTTGACGTTGACCTGCCGGTCTTTCACTTCGTAGATGGGCTGCATGTATTCCCAACGGAGTCCGAGGTTGAGGGTAAAGGTGGAGGTCACCTTGACGTCATCCTGGAAGAACAAGGCGGGACGCCAGAAGCGGTGGCCCCAGGTTCCGGTGGCGGCGCCACGGCCCTTGCCGTTCAACGCGTCGATGAGGAAGTCGGCGTAGTCGAGGCCGGTGTAGGTACCGTTGTAGCGGAACAGGCCGAGGGCTCCGTTGTTGCCCGCGTAGTAGCGGTTCTGCTGGTAGCGCATCAACTGGCCGCCCATCTTCATGAGGTGCTTGCCCTTCTGCCAGGTGAGGTTGTTGTAGTAGATGAACTTGTTGTCGCCGGTATTGGAGAGATTGGCCGCGGCGCCGATGCCGGAGAGGCCGCCGCCAATACCGATGGAGCTCAACCCGGCAATGGGCTGTCCGCCGGGGATGCCGAACTTCTGGTTGCCGTCGGCGCCCAGTTGTCCGCTCCAGTCGAGGGTGAGGTCCTTAATGACGATACGCGAGAATGCGAAGCGTGCCTCGTTGACGATGGACGCGCTCATGGTCCGGTTCCAGTTGAGGACGGCCGATTGTGTCGGTCCGCTCTGTCCGGAGGTCATTTGCACAGGCAGCGGGTTCTGGCTGCCAGCGCTTTCATAGCTGCCGATGGACCAGCGGCCCATGAGGTTGTCCTTGCTGGAGAGGCGGTAGTCGATTTTTACGTCGCCCTGGTGGTTATCGAGCTTCGACGCCGAGGCGCTGCCAAAGTTACCGCTGACACCTTGCGGGCCGACGCCGGCCTGGTTCGGAAGCGGATAGAGAGTGGGGTTGGCGAAGAGGAAACGCGCCACGGGGCTGAATCGGGAAACCGGAATGCGCTTGTTAGCGAACGGTTGGCCGTTTGTGGGATCGACGATGTTGTTGGGGAAAACGCTGAGATCGCCTTCCCGCCAGGACTGCGGAGCAACGCTGGCCGAGGCGGGGCCATCGGCCCGTTGCCGGGTTCCTTCGTAGTCGACAAAGAAGAACAGGCTGTTCTTTTTAATGGGACCGCCGAGGGTGCCGCCGTAGATATTGCGGCGGAAGCCGGTGCGGGTTGCGGTGGAGACGTTGCGGTTGCGGAAGAATCCGTTGGCGTCGAGTTTGTTGTTGCGGAGGAACTCAAAGACATTCCCATGGAATTCGTTGGTTCCGCTCTTCATTTGGAGCATGACGGCGGCGCCGCCGGAGTTGCCGAATTCAGCCGCGGCGTTGCCGGTGAGGACCTTCACTTCTTCGAGGGCGTCCACGTTGGGGGAGTAGCCGACGCGGTTGTCGATGGAGTCGTTGACATCGACGCCGTCGAGCATGAAGTTGTTGGTCTGTTCGCGGTTGCCGTTGACGTAGGGCCGGGCGCCGAAGCGCGAATTCATGCCGGATGGATTCGGGCTGACCGCGCCTGGGATGAGCAGGGTCAAGGAAACGAAGTTGCGTCCGTTGAGGGGCAACGATGTGAGCTTTTGAGAGTTGATGGTGTCGCCGGTCTGCGTCGATTCGGTTTGCAGGACGGGGGCGACGTCGGTCACTTCGACCAACTGAGTGGTTTCGCCGAGTTCCAATCTGACGTCCACGCGGGCCGTCTGGTTGACTTCGATGCGGAACGGTCCGACTTGAGACTTCTTAAAGCCGGCCATTTCCACCACAATATTGTAGTTACCGACCGGCAAAAACGGCAGCGTGTACACACCCGCCGCGTTGGTGACGCCGGGAAACGATACGTTCGTGCCTGTGTTTACGGCAGTCACTTTGGCGTCCGGTACCGATGCCCCTTGCGGATCGGATACGATGCCGGTGATTGTGGCCGTAATAGTCTGCGCCGGGGCAAAAATGGCAAAGGCCAGAATGCCCAGCAGCAGCATCGAAAACATCTTTCGCATGCAATGTTCTCCGTTTATTTTGGTTGCGAGCCTGAATTTCGGAAGGCGTACCCTGCGCTTGATGCTTGGGCTTGCGGCTTCCATTGACTAACCTCTATCCCCTAGTCTAACAGGAATAAGTGCAGTCGATAAATTAAGTCCTCCGGCTCCGCTCCGTGCGATACCTTAGAAAGAAGTGCCCCAGCACAAGTCCGACACCCTCGACACGCTACCGCTGCTGTCACGCACCCCCATCGAGTGGGGCTGCGCAGTTTTGGCAGATCCGATCGCGCTGTTGATCGACCACGCGTTTCTAGAGAAGAAAGCCGCCAACAATGCCATGGACATGATGACTCGATGGCCCGGGGAATGGTTGCCGGGATGGGTAGAGACGATGACCAACGTGGCGCGGGATGAGGCGGCGCATCTTGCTCAGGTGACGCGTATCCTGACGCGGCGAGGGGGCCGTTTGTGCCGGATTCACAAGAATCCTTATGCGAATGCGCTGCGGACGATGGTGCGGAAGGGCGAGATTGGGGATACGCTGGACCGGCTGCTGGTGTCGGCAATGATCGAGTTGCGCTCTTGCGAACGCTTTTCGGTGCTGGCGGAAGCGGCGCGGGAGGTTGATGCGGAACTAGCGGGGTTCTACAAAGCGCTGTACACGTCGGAATTGGGCCATTACAAGGTCTTCCTGAAATTGGCGCAAAAAGGGGCGGGCAAAGAGGAAGCGGATGCGCGGTGGCAGGAAATGCTGGAGGCCGAAGCGCGCATTCTGGCGGCGCAGCCATTGGGACCGCGGATACACTCCGGGTGGGTAGAGCGATGAGGGATGGCGGGGCCATTGTCGGAGTGTCGGACCACGGCGGGTGGGCGGTGCTGGTGACGGTATCGCAGGACGGCGGACTGCTCGACCGGCGGCGGGTGGAACTGGTGGGGGAGGGACTGCCACGACTACCCTATCATCACGATGCGCAAGGGCTACCGGAGGAGGAAGCGGTGGAGTTGGTGGAGCGGGTGCGCCGCTCGGCGGAGGTGCAGGCGGCGGCTGCGCTGGCCGCGGTGGCGGCGTCGGTGCCCGCTGCGCGTGGCATCGCTCTGCGCGCGTGCCGAGCGCTTCCGGTGACGATTGCGGAGAGGTTGCGCGACTACCGGGCGCAGAACACGGCGGACTGGGTGATGTACCGTCAGGCGCTGGCCGGGGCTGCTGAAGCGCGGGGGTGGCAGGTGCACTGGTATGACGCGAAGGGGGTTCTGAAGGAACTGGCGCCGCGGCTGGCGGAGGTACGGAAAGCCGTGGGGCCGCCCTGGAACAACGATCACAGACTGGCTATGGGCGCGGCGATCGAAGCGCATGCGCGGATACCGTAGAGGAGAGTACTGCTACTCCTCGGCGGCCTCGGAGGTGTCCTTGAACACTTCCTCGCGGATGATGCGGTCGGTGGCTTCGCGCAGGTAATGATCGAGTGCGCTCTGAATCTGCTGAAACTCCGGCCAGAGGGTTTGCATGAGGAAGCTCTGCGGGGCGCGGACCATGATGGTGGTGAAGCGCTGCCGTTTATAGCGGTAGGGGCGGAGGCCGTAGCGTTTGCACAGGGCGACGAAGAGCTTGCGCGACCACTCGTCGGAGAGGGTGAATTTCATCTCCATGGGGCGCTCGACGCGTTCGGTTTCCTGCAAGCGTTTGCGGATGCGCTCCATGGCGGCATAGGCGGCCATGCGCTCGCCGTCGGTGGTTGCTCCGGCGAACAAGGCTTCAATGCGGCGCAGTTTCTGGCGCAATTCTTCTTCCAGGGTCATTTAGCCGAGGACTCGCTTTCGTTCGGCGGCGGTCATTTTCTCGGCCGCATAGCGCAGGAGCAGGCGGGGAGCACGGGCTTTCTGGGTGTGGAGAAACTCCACCACCGCGCTCGGGTGAGTTTGGTGGGTTTCTTTGAGGAGCCACCCCACTCCCTTTTGCACCATTTCATCCTTGTCTTCGATCATGAGCCCGGCGACATGCAGGATGGTTTCGAGATGTTCGCCCCGGCGTCCGGCTTTGACGAGACTGACGGCGGCGGCGCGGCGTTTCCAGCGGTTTTTCGAAGCCGTCCAGGCGGGCAGTTGGAGGGCAAGCGCCGGCTCATTGCGGATGGAGGCTTCGGTGAGCAAGGTACACACGGAGTCTGTGTGCGCCCAATTGGAGACATACTTGTCGATCCATGTTTCAAACAGTTTGAACTCGCAATGTCCGCACTGTTTTGCGAAGCGGGCATAGAAGTAGGCGACGAATGCGCCGCTTTCCAGCTTTCCGTTGCGCCAGAGCGCGGTGCAGAGTTTGTTGCGGTGAGCGGCGGGCCATGCTTTCGCTTCGCGGTAGATCTCACGGGCGAGTTCGCGGATCTGGGGGGCGGAAACGCCGTAGGGATCCACTTCTTCCTTGAAGAAGCGGCGGGCGGCGGCGATGCCGCGCGGGGAGCCCAGAGCACGCAGGCGCGCATCGATGCGGGCGGCCATCTCTTCGACGTTGCTCATCCATACTAAGATAAACTGCCAGTTATGTTCCCTCCAATTCTCGGCAATGAGCCGCGGATCGGCAGCCTGCTTATCAAGCCCGCCAGCGCGCTGTGCAATCTGGATTGCGCCTACTGTTTTTATCTGGACCGGGCCACGGATCCTTACCAGGCCCTGCCGCATCGCACGATGACGCCGGAAACGCAGGAGCGCATGGTGCAATCGTTCCTGGCTTATAGCTATCCGAACTCGGTGTTCGCGTTTCAGGGTGGGGAGCCGACGCTGGCGGGGCTGCCCTTCTTCCGCAGGCTGGTGGAATTGGAAACGCGCTACGGCCGTTCGGGGCACAATATCTCGAACGCGCTGCAGACGAACGGCATGCTGCTGGATGAGGAATGGTGCCGGCTGTTCAAGGACTACAACTGGCTGATCGGGATTTCGATGGATGGGCCGGCGGAGATTCACGATGCTTACCGCGTGAACAAGGCCGGGCATGCGACGTGGAAGCGGGTGATGCAATCGATCGAAACGATGCAGAAGCATCAGGTGGAGTTCAACGTTTTGTGCGTTGTGAACCAGATCAATGTCACGCGTGCGAGGGAGGTCTACGAGTTTTTCCGCGGGCTGGGAATCGACAACGTGCAGTACATTCCGCTGTCGGAGTTTGACGGGCAGGGGAACCGGCTGCCCTATACGATCACGAGCGAGGAGTACGGGAAGTTCCTGTGCGAGACGTTCGATTTGTGGTGGCCGGAGCGGCGCACGATGCGCATCCGTTTTTTCGATAATCTGGCCGAGGGCTTGGCAGGGCAGAAACCGGGGTCATGCACGATGCATGAGACTTGCGACAGTTACGCGGTGGTGGAGTATAACGGCGATGTGTATCCCTGCGACTTCTTTGTGGAGAAGACTTGGAAGCTGGGGAACCTGATGCACAATTCCTGGGAGCAGATGGCGCGTAACCCGCGGCGTTTTCAGTTTGCGGCGAACAAGGCGATTGGACACCCGGTGTGTTCGAAGTGCCAGTGGGAAGCGCTGTGCCACGGAGGGTGCCCCAAGTCGCGGCACGCTCCGCACAACCGATTCGAGGATCTGGACTATTTCTGCACAGCCTACAAAATGGTGTTCGCAAAAACAGTAGAGCCGTTGCGGCAGGATGTGCGCCGGTTGTTGGGGCAGGGGCGTTAAGTTAGCGGCAGGAACCCGGACCGGGTCCGCGTGGCGCTCAACCGCCGCCGTTGCGATTCATCAACAAGACCAAGGCGACCGCGAGAATGATCCAAAGTACTTCCACGCTTCTATTGTAAAGCGAAAGGGGGAAGATTCTCGCTTGCGCGGGAACTTCCCCCAATACAACCGGTGAGCGTGAGGTGGGTTAGAAAATGAACTTCACGCCGAATCTTCCCGCAAAACCAGTGGTGAAGATATCGGACAAACCGAAGCGGGGATCGTAGGCGCCGCGGCCGCTACGCTGGTCGGGAGTTACGTTGATCAGCGAGCGGTAGTCGAAGCCGTTGTACAGATTGACGTTGGCCAGGTTGATGGCCGAACCGCCTTCGGCGGCGCCTGCCCCGCGGTTCAGGTAGTTGAAGCGGTTGCGCGCCGTCTTTTGGTTGAACAGGTTATCCATGTTGAATTCGAAGCGGAGGCGTTTGCCTTCTCCGACGCCGACTTCATGGGAGATGAGCAGGTCCGTTTTGGTGAGAAACGGGGTACGTCCCATGTCTCCGCGGCCTTCGACGAACATCGGGATCTGGTTGGTGGTAACGACGTAGGTGGACAGCGGGGTGCCGCTGCCGCCATAGAAGAACAGCCCCAGCTCGGTTGTGTTGTTGTTGTTGATCTTCAAGGTCTTCGATCCGTAGAGCTTGAAGACGTGGGGGCGGTCGGTGGCGAGGCGGCCGCGAACATCGAGGTTACCGTGGGAATCGAAGAGGACTTCGTCGAGGTCCCAGTTGCGGTTGACGTTGGCGCCTTGGCGGGCGGCGGCGCTGGTGCCCTGTGCGGCGCTGGAGGTGAGTCCGGTAGCCGGGCTGGTGATTTCGTCGGTGCTGGCGAGGCCGGCGTAGTTGCCGTAGAGCTTGCTGTAGACGTAGCTGAAGTTGGCAAAGTATCCGCCGGAGAAGCGTTTCGCGTAGGTCAATTCCATCGCGTCGTAGGTGCGCTTTGGTTTGGGATAGGGGATGGGTCCGGGCGTCGCGCCGGAGGGGGTGGTGGTGAGAGCCACGCCTTCACCGGGATTGGCCTGGATGTAATGCTCGTCGCCATCGACGATGACGCCGAGGTCTTCCATGGTGCGGATAAGGTCGTTGCGCACGTAGCTGGCGCGGATGACGCCTTGCGAACCGACCTGAAATTCGACGCCGGTGGATAGCAGTTGGGTTTGCATCGGCTTGATGTTGGGATCGACAGCCACGTCTCCGAAGCTGGGCACGCGCCGGTCGCGGAAGGTATCGACGCCGGGCCGCCAGAGATTGCGTCCGGGGAGGTTGGCGCCGTTGATGCCGAAGACATCGGTGGTATCGAGGGAGCGGTAGCGAATACGCCAGATGTCGCCGCCGAAGGTGCCGCGGGAGAGTTCATACTTGACCCAATCGAAGTAGCGTCCGTAGCTGGCGTAGACTTTGACTTTGCCGTTGCCCAAGACGTCGTAGCTGACGCCGAGACGGGGGGCGATCTTGTCGCCGTATCCGAATTGGAAGGCGAGGTCCTGCACTTCGCGGCGGAAGGAGGGCACCTGCTCGTTTTCGAACCGGACGCCGAGGGTCAGGGTGAGGCGCGGGACAATGCGCCACTGGTCATTGAAATAGAAATTGTTGATGCGCCCGCCGGTGGAGCCTTGCACTCCGCGGTCGTTGATTTCGTAGTAGCCGTAGGCGCCGCGTTGTGCGGGAGGCAAGCCCGCGAAGGTGAATCCACCGTTCCAAAAGACGCGCACGTAGCCTCCGCCGGGATACGTTTCATCGACGTTGTTCACGGTCTTCGATGTTCCCCAGCCGGCCTTGAAATTATGCTGGCCGAGGAATTTTCCGAAGTGGGAGTAGTCCACCTGAACATAGGTGCGGGTGGTCAGGTCGTGGAACGTGTTGATGAGACGTGGAGTGTTGGTGAAGCCGACGGGCTGGCGCAGCGCCGCGGGAATTTCGAACGGCAGATTGGTTGCGGAGGTGGCCCACTCCACCGAAGGAACGGAAGGAATGCCGGTGGTCTTATAGTTATCCCAGAATCGTCCGCCGCGAACGCTGACGAGGGAAGTGGAACTGAGGGTGAAGTCTACCTGGCCCGTGTAGTTGTTCTGCGGCTGGAAGAAGCCGATGCCGGAGTTGACCGAATCGGCGGCCTTGGTGGTGACGCGGCCGTTCGGCAGATAGGCATTGTAGAGCGGCAGGCGGCCCACCGATTTGAGCGGGGTCCACAACCAGGTGAAGTTGGTGCGGATACGGCTGGAGGGATCGAAGGAGAGCTTATTGAACAGCATGTGGTGGGTCTGTTTGTTGTCGAGCGTTCCCTGCTCGGCTCCGCTCGAGAAGGCGTAATCCTGCGAACGCCGCCGGTAGCGGGGCATGAAGGCGCTGAAGAAGTAGAGTTTGTTGCGGATGAGCGGTCCGCCGACGGACCCGCCGAGCTCATGGTTGTCGTCCTTGAACTTTCCATCCTGGATGTGCCGTGCGGCTCTTTCCGAGGCAGGGTCGATGGCCAAGCGCAGATTGGGAGCGGCGCTAATGCTATTGCCGTTGAAGTAGTAGTGCGCTTCGCCGTGGAAGTTATTGCCGCCGGATTTCGTAATGGCGCTGAGCACGCCGCCCATGGCGCCGCCGTATTCGGCGTCGATGCCGGCGGTCTTGACCTGGACTTCCTGGAGGATTTCGAATGCGGCGTTCTGGCGCGACCGGCCGTTGATGAGCGAGTTGGTGCTGATGCCGTCGATGACGTACTGGTTTTCCGCGCCGCTGGCGCCGTTGACCTGGAAGCCGCCTTCGATTTCGCCGGCGTTTACCGATGGGCTGGTCAACACCAGACCCTGGAATGAACGTGCTTTCGGCAAGCGGTTGAACTCTTCGGCGGTGATGTTGTGGGCGATGGCCACGCCGCCGGTGTCGATCAAAGGAGCGGCATCGCTTACGGTGACCACCTGGTCCAAGGCGCCGACGGTAAGCTTAGGATCGAGTTTCACGGTGCGCCCGACCAACAGGATGACTTCGCCGGTTTCGAAGGCGGAGAAGCCTTTCGCTTCGGCGCGCACGGAATAGCGTCCGGGCTCCATGTTGCGCTCAATATAAGTGCCGTTGGCGCCGGTAAGCGAGACGCGGGCGACGCCCGTGTCCTTATTGGTGAATGTGACTTTCGCTCCAGGTATGGCGGCTCCCGTGGCGTCCATTACTGTTCCATTGAACTCGCCGTAACGCTCCTGTGCGAGGGCGGATACCCCCATGCAGGCGGCGAGCGAAAGGGCTAAGAATGCGCGGTAACGATTCCTGCCGATTGCTGCTGTCTTCATAAATGTTTCCTTTCGGGTACTTTGGAAACACAAGACGGGATGCTGGCTGGTGACTCAACGTGGACCGGCGGATGGGGAGGGTTTGAGGGACTCGGTTCCAGTTCTTCGAAATGGTGGTAAGGTATTCCACTTCCAATATGTTAGAGGCTTATTCAAAATCGCCTGCAAGCTGCAATCAGGCAGTCCAATCCCAAAAGAGATGGAGGAACCACGTCCATGGCCCCGCCTCATTTCAGCGACCCCTGTGTTATCCGATTGGAAGTGTAACAGAAGAATTGACGCGGGAATACCTTTCGTAAACAAATTAACGAAGGTAACTCGACAGTTACGTCTATTAAAATGTGTAAAATTTGCCCCAAATCCCTTAACGAGGGAATTGCGACGCGTCCAAACCCGGCACGAGCCTCAGAGCATTCTTATAGTAGATCTTCTTCAAAACCTCATCGGGCAGGTCGAGACCGTACATTTTCCAGATACCGTGGTATTTGCGGTCGTGATCGAAATACTCGTCGGCAGTTTCCAGAGTGCGGAAGTAGGTGCCGTACTCGGCTTTGCGCCAGGTGTCTTTACCGAACAGGACGCGGTCCTGGTATTTGGCGAGGAACTGGCGGGCAAAGCGGGGTTGACGGCCCAACTCCTCAATCACGGCGCCGATCTCGGAGTACATATTGGGGAGTTTGTCGAAGAGCTGCCCGAGCCGGGTGAGATCCTGGCCCATCCAGCCGAGGTGAGCGTTGATGAAATTGGTCTTCGGGTGACGGGCGAACAAGCGGTGCTGTTCGGCCATGAGGTCTTCCCAGGGAGGGTAGTTATCGCGCAAACGGCCGCGCTGCGGAAACATCTTCAGTTCCAACCAACGCTCGTTGGTCTTGTCCATGGGCAGAAACAGGCCATAGGGTTCGGCAGTGTGGATGAGAACGGGCAGTTTGTGTTTGCCTGCCGTTTGGAAGACGAGATCGAAGCGCGGATCGTCGACGTGAATGCGGTTCCCCTTCGTATCTTTCAAGTCCATGCCGAAATTCTTGAAGATTTTCAGACCCTGTGCGCCGTTTTTCACATCCTGTTCCAGTTGCGCGGCGGCACGCTTGGGGTAATCGGGGTCGTCGATATTCGTGAAGTCGATGTTGGCGAAGATGGCGAAGCGCTTGGGATATTTCCCCTTCTGCACTTCAACGTTTTTCTTGAGGCGCTCTCCGTAGCCGCCGCTGAGATTGACCATGACGCCCATGTTGATGTCGTCCATGTCCTTCACCAACTGGTCCAGTTGTTCGCCCGCCGCTCTGTTCTGATGATTGTGGATGTCGATGACGGGGAACTTCGCCCGGGGAGTCTTATGTTCGGGAACGACCAGGAGCGATTTCGGATTGTAGTCCTCGATCGTCATGGTGGGTTTGGGGGCATCCTGGGCGAGGGCACACGTACCGAGCAGTGTCAGAAGGACGGTGGTCATATTAGAACAGTGTACGACGCTCACGCCGCCGATTTGGGCAGGGTGGCGAGCATCTGTTCAATCTGCTCGCGGACCTGTTGAGTGAGTTTGCCGCGATCCTTTGGGGTTAATCCTTCGGTGGGAATAGGCTGACCGATGGCGACATAGACTCGCCCGGGCACCATGCGGAGGGAACCCATGGGCATGATTTGGCGGGTTCCGGTCAAAGCGACGGGGACGATGGGCACGCCCGCGGCGATGGCAATGAGCGCGGCGCCTTCCTTGAAGGGACGCAGTTCGCCGTCGGTGCGCCCGCCTTCGGGGAACAGCAGAACGCTGATCTTGCGCTCGCGGACGATGCGGCCGGCTTCGTTGATGGCGCGGATGGCCGCGCGGGCGTCCTCACGCGGGACGGGAATGTGACCGCCGCGCCGCAGGTGGAAGCCGATGAATGGAATCTTGAACAGGCCGTGCTTCGCCAAGAAACGGAACTGGCAGGGAATGTTTGCGATCATGACCGGCGTGTCGGAGAAGCTGAGGTGGTTGGAAGCGAAGACATAGCTGCCGTTGGGCACAATGCGATCAATGCCGCGCAATTGGACACGGACACCGCCGACGAACAGGAGAGCCTTCGACCATCTTTGGGCGGTCCAGTGTTGCCAGTCGCCGGTGGAGTCGAGAAAACTGGCGATGAGGTCCAGGGTTCCCCAGAAGATGGTCAACAACACGACCAGAGGGCCCGTGAAGAAAATGGTGCGCATCCAACTCAGCATGCAGATACCTATTGTACGAGCAGCGCCCGCGCCTCTCCTACCAGAAAGAGCGATCCACTGACGAAGACGGCGTCTTCCGGCGCAGCCTCAGAGCGGACCAGAGGCAGCGCTTCGGCTAACCGGGGCACGACACGCGCTTTGGGATGCCCGCAGATTTTGAGCAAGCTACGGGGGTCGAGAGAACGAGGGGAATCGGGGGCGGTAAGAATCAATTCCTGGGCGAGAGGAAACAACACGTCGGCAATTTCAGCGATGCTCTTATCGCGCATTGTGCCGT
>JAEUQG010000096.1 GCA_016789755.1 Bryobacterales bacterium | reverse complement strand
CGGGAGGCGGGAGTGAGCGGTTCATTGAGGAAACTGAAATCGGCCACGCCCGACACCGCGTCCTGGTCGATGGAAAAGGGATAATGCGTCTGGCCGGATGCACAGAATAGGGAAATGAAGAAGAGCAGCAGAAGCATACTGCTTTCATCATAGGCCTGCTACTCTGACGGGAGTGACGGCACGATCTCCATGGCAGACTCCGCTGGCGGCGGGCGGCGCGCTTGCCATCTTCTTATTCATCGTCGTTCCCGGCGCGCGCGCGGTGTTCCTGCATGCAAACAGCCTGTGGGCGCAGCGCGAGTGGACTCTGCTGACGTCCCCCGCGCTCTACATCTGGACTGGCGTGTCTGCGCTGGCTGTAGTGCTGCCTCTCAGCGCGGCGTTGCACATACTGCCGCTGTTGCGGGCTGAAGACGCACTGCCTCGGGTGCTGGCCGCTTTCGTGAGCTCGCATTTCGCCATGGCGCTGGGGAGCGCGGCCGCGCTTCATGCGGCGGGGTGGGCCAGTTACCCCCTTTTGAAAGACGGGCAGTTGCGGTTTATTCCGTTGTTTCCCTGGCCCGATTGGAAATTCTGGAGCGAGTACCTGCGGCTGTGAAGCGGCCGCGGCAAGGAGCATTAGCATGAAACATTTCGTGGTGTTTCTGTTTTTGGCCGCGGCGCTGGCGCCGGCGCAACGCCGCCCCACGGTGCCGGCCATGCGCATCCTGATCGAAGCCGAGGAGAACTATTGTACTTGCGCCATGTCGAGCCTGGAAGCCGAAGCGAGTGTGCGCGTGGAAGCATCGAGCCCACGCGGGCGAACGGCGCAGTCGTTCGGAATCGCGGCGTACTTTCTGCCGGCGAACCAGTTCCGCATCGAACGCAAGGGGACAGACTGGAGAATCGAGTTGAACAACGGCGCCGAGGCGGCGGAGTTCGGCCCCGGCGGCTTGCGGAATCGCGCTTCCGCGCCGGCGCGGTGGACGGAGAGTTTCCGCCCCGGGGACTTTCCCGGCTCGCACTGGCTGATCTACGATGCGCTGACGGCCGGCGCGCGCAACGTGCGGATCAAAGGCGAGGAGATATTGACGGTGGAAGGCAGGCCGGTTGCTTGTTTCGTAATCGAGTTCGACCGGGACTTGCAACAGAGCGGGGCGGTCACGGGACACGCGACCGTTTGGATCGGGAAGAAGGAGAAGTACGTTTATCAGGAAGTTTCTTCGCTGGCGGGGGTGCGCCGCACGGTACGGATCACGAAGCTCAATCTCGAGACGCCCCCCGAGGAGTTGTTGTTCGACGCGGGGCGTGTGGAGCCTGCCCCGCCGGCGCGGTAATAGCCCCGATCCGCTGTGATATCCTCACCGGAAGCAATGGCCACGAAATACGACGTTATCATCGCCGGCAGCGGGCATGGCGGCGGGATGGCCGCCTACATCCTGACGCAAGCCGGATTGAAAGTCGCGCTGGTTGAAGCGGGTCCGCGTTTGCGCGCCGGTGTGGACTACGGCAAACATGCCGACCCGTATACCGTTTTGGAAGAGCGCCTCAAGAAGGGCCTGCGCAATCCCATCGAGAGTCTGTTCGGCGATTTTCGCGAGCGCGATCATTTCACGCCGGTGGGCCACAATCCGAATCATGGGTTACTGAAGTTTGTCGGCGGCCGTTCGCTGTGCTGGGCCGGGCACACGCTGCGCTTCGGCCCTGGGGATTTCAAGCGCTGGCCGATTCCGTACGAGCAAGTAGCGCCCTATTACAGCAAGACCGAGCGGCTGATGGGTTCTTATGGATTCAAGGACGGGCTGTGGAACATTCCCGACGGCGAGTTCACCAAGGGGGTGCCGCTGAAGTGCGGCGAACAGATGCTGAAGCGCGGCGTGCAACGCCTGAAGTCGAAGGGCATGAAGATGGAGTTCATCGCCCAGCGCAAGGCAATGCTCACCGCGCCGCATTTCACCAAACGGGCGCTGTGCCATTTCTGTGGCAAATGCGGCAATTGCTGTGTCGACGCCAAGTATACGGCTGCCAACACGGCCATTCCGCTGGCGGAAAAGACCGGGCGCCTCACGCTGCTGACGGACTCGACGATGACGCGCATTGTGCTCAACGGGGACGAAACGAAGGTGGCGGGTATCGAATACCGCAAGTCCGACGGCTCCACGCACCGCATCGATTGCGGCGCGCTGGTGCTGGCCTGCAGCACGGTGGAAACGGCGCGGCACCTGCTGATTAATAAAACAAAACGCTTCCCGAATGGTTTGGCGAATTCGAGCGGGCAGGTGGGGAGGAATCTGACCAGCCACTTCGGACTGACCGTGATCGGGCTGTTCAACGATCTGCGAGGACGTGCGGCGAAGGCTGACGAAGGCACCGGGTATTACCACAGCCTGCTCACGGGCATGTACTGGGACAAACCGCATCCCGATTTCGAGGGCACTTACCAGGTGCAATGCGGCTCGGGTTATACGCCGAGCAATTTCATGATCCGGCATGTGCCCGGTTACGGGGCGAAGATGAAGCAGGAATTGATCGAGCAGAATCTGTTGCACGCGGGCATGAACATGCAGGGCACGCTGCTGCAATCGCCGAAGAAGATGGTCGATTTGGATGCATCGCGCAAGGACAAGTTCGGGTTGCCGCTGCCGCGTGTCCATCTTCATTACGAGCAGAACGATCTGAACATGGCCAGGGACGTGGTGGAGAAGTGTTCCATGATCATCGAAGCCGGCGGAGGGCGAGTGCTTTCCAAGCCCGCGGCGATTACACCGGAAAACATGGTGATCGACTACAACCACTGGGTGGGGACGGCGCGGATGGGCAAGGACGCGAGGAGTTCCGTGGTCAATGAACACGGGCAGTCGCACGATGTGAAGAACCTGTTTGTGGCCGATGGTTCCGTGTTTCCGTGGTATCCGGAGAAGAACCCTGTGCTGACCATCGCCGCGCTGAGTTGGCGGATGAGCGACTACCTGGCGGCTGAAGCACGGAAAGGAGCCCTCTAAGATGGAGCGGCGCGAACTGTTTCCCATTCTCGGCATGGCCGCGTTCCAGCCGAATGCCGGGTTTGTCCCGAAGTTTCTCACGCCGGCGGAAGCGCAATGCACCGTGCGGTTGAGCGACATGATTCTTCCGGGGGCGGAGCAGGCGGGCGCGATACGCTACATCGATCTTGTGCTGAAATACGGCGAATCCGGCGCGCAGCAGGCGTTTCGTCGCGGACTGGCCGCTGTCGAGGCAGATGCCAGGCGGCGTTTTTCAAAGCCGTTCGGGTCGCTCACGCGCGAGCAGCAGGATCAGATGGTGGCAGCCATGGCAGCCGACGAGGGGGCGCGCACGGACGAACTAGGACGTTTCTTCACACTGTGCAAGCGGCTGGCGATTGAGGCGTATCATTATTCGGCACACCATTGGAAACAGGATCTGGGTCGCGACCTGAACGTTGCGTTAGCGGAGTTTCCGGCCTGTACGCACAGTAATCACAAGCCGGTGTGACCGGCTTTGGTCGAGCCATTGGCTGCGTACTTGGCGATGCGCCGCTGGATCTTTTCCTGATCCATCTGTCCCGCCGCGCGGTTGATGAGCTTGCGGGCGTCCAGCAGGTGCTCGCTCATGCGGCGGCGCGCGTCGTCCGGGTTGCGTTTGCGGATGGCGGCGAGAATGCGGCGGTGAAGCGTGAGCGTGTGCTCGGGACTGACGACCTGCGAGGTGAGCGTGATGAGGCGCTTCATGGAGCGGTGAACGACGCTGAACATGAGGCTGCAGACGCGGTTGCCGGCGGCGCGGAAGATGGCCTGGTGAAACAACAGGTCATGCTCGACGAGGCGGTCGGAATCTTCGCCAGCGTCTTCCATGGCGCTGAGTTCGCGTTCGATCTCGGCGACATCTTCGGCGGTGGCGCGCGATGCCGCTTGAGCGGCCAGTTCGGGCTCGACGATGAGGCGGGCTTCCATCAGTTCATGGACCGAGATGCCGTCGAGAAGGATGAGGAACTCCATCGGTTCGCCGAGGATGGCTTCGGCCCCGGAGTTGAGGTAGGTTCCGTCGCCGACCCGCTGGGAGATCACTCCCATGATTTCGAGCACTTTGAGGGCCTGGCGGAGGGAGTTGCGGCTGACTCCGAAGCTTGCGGCGAGTTCGCGTTCGGCGGGCAGACGGCCGCCGGGGGCGAGGGTGCCTTCGGAAATCAGGCGTTTGAACACGGCGATGAGTTTGACCGTGACATCCTCTTTGTTCGAAGCGGGTCTGCGTGGCATTGGCACTGCCAATGCTAGCACAGGAGCTTGCAGAAAAGCCCGCAAAACATCACTTCTTCCTTGAAATGAGTTCTTATTGGTGCTACCATTCCCCAAAGTTATCGCTTCCGCAAAAGGATCCCTATGTCGCGACACCTTGCCGTGCTTCTCTTCCTCGGATTGGCCTCCCACGCTCCTTGCCAAGTGCAAACCGGGCGCATCAGCGGCGTGGTCTACGATCCCAACCGGGCGTCGGTGCCGAATGCCGCGATCACGGTGACGAACAAAGAGACGGGGGTGGCCCAGCGTGTCGCTACGGATGGCTCCGGGTCCTACGTTGTGCCGTCGTTGAACCCGGGCATCTACGATGTTTCGGCTTCCGCGGGCGGGTTCAAGACCACCGTGCGGAGCAATGTGGAGATGCAGGTGGGGCGCGATTTGTTGCTGGATCTCGATCTGGCGCTTGGGGAAACGACGACGGTGGTGGAGGTGACTTCGGAGATTCCGCTGCTCAATTCCGAATCGGGCAATCTGGGCCACGTGATGACGAACCAGCAGATTGTCGATTTGCCGCTGAACGGACGAGGTTTCAACGAACTGGCGCGGCTGACGCCCGGCGTGGTGCTGCTGGGGGGGACGGGCAACGTGAACCGGGTGCGGCCGGAGTTCTTCAATGGCACTACCATCAGCGGGGTGCGGGGCCGGCAGGTGAGCTACTACCTGGATGGCGCGGACACGACCGAGCAGCATCAGGGCGGCAGTTGGATTCAGACATCGATCGATGCGCTGCAGGAGTTCAGCGTCCAGCAGAACGCCTACTCCGCCGAGCACAGCCGTTCGGGGAGCTTCTTCAACGCCACCACCAAATCCGGGACGAATGCGGTGCGGGGCACGCTGTACGAATTCCTGCGCAACGACAAACTCGACTCGCGCAACTTTTTCGGGCTGCGCCGCGACATTCTGAAGAGGAACCAATTCGGCGCCTCGATTGGCGGGCCGGTGCTGCTACCCAAGGTGTATGACGGGCGCAACCGCACCTTCTTTTTCTTTAACTACGAAGGCACGCGGGAGCGGCAGGGCAACGTGATCAACCGCTTCAGCCCGACTCCGGGGATGCTGGCGGGTGACTTCTCCGCGCTTGGCAACACGCTGTACGATCCAGCCACGACGGGGCCCAATCCGGCGGGGAGCGGCGCCGTGCGGACTCCGTTTGCGGGGAACCGCATTCCCACGTCGCGCCTGTCCCCACAGGCGCAGTTTTTTGTGCCGTATCTGACGACCGCGGTCACGCCGGGCGGCCTGTTCACATTTTCACCGTCCACCGGTCTCGATCTGGACCAATACACGACACGCATCGACCACAGCGTCAACGATGCGCATCGCGTTTTCTTCCGTTGGGGAATGAACAAGAACGGGCTGAACGAACCGGGTAACGCTCCGGCGCTGGGGATTGCCGATTCGAGCACGCGAGGCCAGAACTATACGGCGAGCATCACGAGCAACCTGAAGCCTTCGCTGGTGAACGAACTGCGTGTGAACACGCTGTACGGGCTGATTTCGTTGAACCCTTACCTGCTGGGGCGCGACTTCAACAAAGACGCCGGCATTCGTGGGATGGAGGAGACGAAGCGCTCGTTCGACGTTGGTTCCTTCCCCGATTTCGCGTTCGCCGGATACGCGGGACTATCCGGGTCCACCTTCGATCAGCGCCCCAAGACGCAGGACCGCTACACGCTCGAGTTCGTCGATAATGCCACGTGGATTCGGGGCAAGCATGTGGTGAAGTTCGGGACGAAGATCCGGCACTACCAATGGCTGGGGACAGACAGCAAGAACTACATGGGGCAGTGGACGTTCAACGGGCAGAATACGCAGAATCCGGCGTCGGCGACGCGGACGGGGGACGCGATGGCGGACTTCGTGCTCGGGTTGCCGCAGAACGGCGGGCGCGGATATCCATCCGATACGTTTGGCGGCGACTACACGGCATCGCATTTCTTTCTGCAGGACGACATCAAGGTTACCGAGCGGCTGACTCTCAACGTGGGCCTGCGCTATGAGTACACGCCGTTCGCCTCGGCCTACCGCGGGCAGACGGGGACGTTCGACGGGACGCAGGCGCGCCCCATCATTGTTGCCAGCCGCACGAATGATATCGATCTGGGAGCGCAACCCGGGGCACGGCGGGCGTATAGTTTTCTCGGCAACCTGATACAGACATCGAACGAAGCCGGACTGCCCTATTCGATCACGTACCCGGACAAGAACCAGTGGGCGCCGCGGTTCGGCTTTGCGTGGCGTCCGATCGGCGAGGCCACGGTGATCCGCGGCGGATACGGCATCTTCTATGAAGGCGAGTACACCGACAGCCGCGTCAATCTGTTCATGCCGCCGTTTTTGCTCTCCGACTCGGCGGTCAACGAACAGGCGGTCGTCCCCAACCGCACGCTGGCCGATTTTTTTCTCGGCGCTCCGCTTGGTTCACCCAATTCCACGATCGGACTGACTCCCACATACACACGCCTGCAGATGGGCAACGATCAGCATTGGAACTTCGGTGTACAGCGGCAATTGGGCAAGCAGTATATGTTCGACATCGAGTACGTTGGCAACAAGGGATCGAACATTCAGAGCAACAATGCGTTCAACATCCCCGAGCCCGGGGCGGGAGGCATCCAGGCGCGGCGGCCCTATCCGCGCTATGCCGGCTTCTCCTACATCGCGAGCGACACCTCGACCACCTATCACGCCTTGCAGATGAAGTTCGAGAAGCGCCTCTCGCAAGGGCTGTGGTTTTTGTCTTCCTACACGTTTGCCAAGAGCCTGTGGGCGGCGAACACCGCGGCCGCGGGCGGGCGGTACCGGTTTGAGCGCGGGCCTTCGGAATACCAGGTACCGCACACCGTCTCGAACAGTTTCGGTTATCAGCTTCCTTTCGGACGCGGGCAGCGTGTCGCGGCGCAGGCGGGCCGCTTGGCCGATGGTCTGATTGGAGGCTGGCAACTGCAAGGGATTCTGATCTTCCGCAGCGGAGTACCGTACACGGTCACGATGGCTCGCGATGTGGCCAATACGGGAGTGGGGGGGCAGCGTCCCAACCGGTTGAGTACGGGCAAGCTGGACAACCCGACGCTGGAACGCTGGTTCGACACAACGGCTTTCGCCGCCGCACCGAACTTCGCATACGGCAACTCGGGGCTGCGCATTCTTCCGACCGACATCGTGCGGACCATCGACTTCTCCATGTTCAAGAACTTCACGATCAGCGAGCGGTCGAAACTGCAGTTCCGGTGGGAAGCTTTCAATCTGCCGAATACGCCGAGTTTCGCCGCGCCGAACTCGACACTGGATACGGGGACGGTGGGGCGGATTACGGCGACCTCCACGGCTCCCCGGCAGATGCAGATTGCGGTTAAGCTGACCTTTTAAGAACGAATCATGAAACCGATCCTACTACTTGCGCTGGCCGGGGCGGCATTCGCCCAGCAGAGCGTTACGGTCCGAGTGGATGGCTCCGCGCCGCTGGGGCCGTTGCGGCCGATCTATTCCTTTTTCGGCTACGACGAGCCGAACTACACTTACATGAAGGACGGAAGGAAGCTGCTGAGCGAGCTTGCGGCGCTGAGCCCGGTGCCGGTGCACGTGCGGGCGCATAACATGCTGACTTCGGGCGACGGCGTGGCGGCGCTCAAATGGGGCTCCACGAACGCCTACACCGAGGACGAGGCGGGCAATCCGAAGTACGACTGGACCATCGTCGACCGGATCGTCGATACCTATGTCGAACGGAAGATGAAGCCGATGATCGAAGTGGGTTTCATGCCGGAGGCGCTTTCCGTCAAGCCTCAGCCGTATCGCCACCATTGGGATCCGTCGCAGCCCTACCGCAACATCTACACGGGATGGGCGTATCCGCCGCGCGACTACAAGAAATGGTCCGGCCTTATCTACGCCTGGGTGCAGCATTCCATCGAGCGCTACGGGCGGGAGGAAGTGGCCACCTGGTATTGGGAAGTGTGGAACGAGCCCAACATCGCCTACTGGCAAGGTAAGCCCGAGGAATACCACAAGCTCTACGACTACACAGTGGATGCCATCAAGCGCGCGCTGCCGGCGATTCGTGTTGGTGGCCCTACCAGCACTGGCCCGGGCGGCGAACAGGCCGCAAAGTTCCTGCGCGATTTTCTGCAGCATGTGGTGAGCGGGAAGAACTACGCCACCGGCAAGACGGGTTCTCCCATCGACTACATCACGTTTCACGCGAAGGGACGGCCGAAGGTGGTCGACGGGCACGTGCAGATGGGCAGCGAATTTCAGATGCGCGATATCGACAAGGGCTTCGAGATTGTGGCGTCGTTTCCGTCGTTGAAGAAACTGCCGATCATCATTGGCGAATCCGATCCGGAGGGATGCGCGGCCTGCTCGGTGCGGTTCAATCCGCAGAATGCCTACCGCAACGGCACGATGTATTCGAGCTATACGGCGGCCACGTTTGCGCGTAAACACGAGCTTGCGGCCAAGCATGGAGTGAACTTCGAGGGCGCGGTAACGTGGGCCTTCGAGTTCGAGGACCAGCCCTATTTCGACGGGTTCCGCGATCTGGCGACAAACGGGATCGACAAGCCGGTGCTGAACGTTTTCCGCATGCTCGGGTTGATGCACGGCAACCGGGTGAAGGCGGAATCGAACGGCGCACTGGCGACGGCGGACATGGTTGCGGGCGGGGTAAAGGGCAAGCCCGATATCAACGTTGTCGCGACACGAACGGCGAACAGCATCAACGCGATGATTT
>JAEUQG010000094.1 GCA_016789755.1 Bryobacterales bacterium | reverse complement strand
CAATCATCGCTCTTCTGCTGATTTCCGTCACGCTGTAAGCCTCCCTCCCAGCCTTCGAGCTTACACCCAAATCTGAGCGCTTTGCCCCACTTGAGTGGGTGAAAAAACACATCCCCTTAGCTCCCTAGTGTTGTTTTCAGGGGAACTTCCGCTTTTCCGGCTTGGCACCTCACTTGCTGCAATCCGGGAACCCAAGTCTATACCAATCGAAAGGATATCAATGAACCGGAAGCAACTCCTCATGTTCCTCGCGGCCTGCCTCGTGGCTACGTCGCTCCCCATGATCGCCCAGGTGGCCAAGGGCAAGACCCGCCCCCTCGAAACCAAGATCCTCATGAAGGCCGTCAACGGACCCCAGTGCACCGCCCTCGCCAAGGCCCTTAAGGCCGGCCCCGCCGACGACAAAGCCTGGGCCGATATCGTCATGAACGCCCAGATGCTCAATGAAGCCGGTCACGTCCTCATGGCCGACGGCCGCTGCCCCGACAAAGCCTGGGCCGATGCCTCCACCAAGCTCCGCGAAGGCTCAGAGGCTGTCCTCAAGGCCGCCGCATCCAAAGACACCCAGGCCGCCATGGACGCCCTCAATAACTCCGTCCTCGCTTCCTGCAAGGGCTGCCACTCCGTCCATCGCAAGAAATAAATTTTCTGTTTGTGTGTGCGTGCTACTAACGGGGGCGCTTCTTGCGTAACGTAAGCAGTCTGCCCCCTTCTTTTCCTGTCCATTCGCAGAAGTTTTTCACCTCCGCCGCATTCAACGCCGCCTCGCTGTGCATCAGCACGTATTCCGCCTTCGGCATTCTCCCCACCTTCACATCCGTGCACGATGCCATCAATAACCCCACCGCCTTCTCCAGTTTCAAACCAGCCTCTTCAGACCACTCGGAAAAATTCATCACCTTCCGGGCCTTCTCCACATCCTTCGTCACCATCCACGACGCCGGCGCTATATAGCTGTACCACGGCCACCGCGTGTCGTTCGAATGGCAGTCATGGCACGACCGCCGCAGCAGATCGCGCACCGCCGGCGCCATGTCCAGGTGCGCATCCACTCCCCGTTCGGCCCGCGAAGGCGGATTACTCCTGTCCACCGGAGCAAACTGAATCCCGGCGAAAGCGGCGCCGATCGCACCAAGGCCCCAAAGCAGCACTCTCTTCATGGTTCCGCCACAGCACGCCAACGGCCATTGCCGTCCCGTGCCGGACTCCTTCCCTACCGCATCGACAAACCGCCATCCACCGCCACCGTCTGCCCCGTCGTGAACTCGCTGCTCTTCAAGAAATACACTACCGCCTCGGCAATCTCCGCCGCCGTCCCGTGCCGCCCCGCCGGAGTCGCCTTCACCATCGCCTCCGCCCGTTCATCCAGCTCCCCGAACCGGATCACCCCCGGCGCCACGGAGTTCACCGTAATCTCCGGCGCGAACGCCTTCGCCAGCGCCTGTGTCAGCATGATCACCCCCGCCTTCGACGCGCAGTAATGCGCATGCTCCGCCCACGGACGCAGCCCCCCCAGCGAACTGATGTTCACGATCCGCCCGCCTCCATTCCCCTTCATCGTCCGCGCCGCCTGCTGGCAGCAGAAAAACACCGCCTTCAGATTCACCGAATGAATATGGTCCCAATCCGCCTCCGTCACCTCCAGCGGATCGAACCGCGTGAACCGCGCCGCATTGTTCACCAATCCATCCAAACGCCCGAACCGGCGCCCCACCTCCCCGAACATCCGCTCAATCTCCGCCACGCTCTCCAGATTCGCCCGCACCACCCCCGCCGCTCCGCAATCGAGCGCCGTCTGCCGCGCTTCTGCTTCCGATTCGTTGTAGTGCACCACCACGCGCGCGCCCTCTTCCCCCAACCGCAGCGCGATCCCGCGCCCAATGCGCTTGGCCGCACCCGTCACCAGAATCAATTGACCCGTCAGATCAGACCGTTGGTTCATGTACTTCCACCTCGTCAGGATCCACGCCTTCCACCGGAGGCTCAGGCAACCTCCCCTTCCATTCGAGCGCCAGCCAGTAGAACGCCGTCATCGAGCTCAGCACTCCGCTCCATACGCCGATCGTCCGCGGACTCTGCGTCTCGCTCGCCACACCCGCCCCCGTCATCGACAACATCATCATCCCCCAGGTCAGCGTCTCCAGTGTCGAAAACACACGCCCGCGGTATTCATCGGAAACGTGCCGCAGCAACTGCCCGAAGTTCAGTACCGAACTTACCGCCACCGCCGCCCGCGACAACGCGATAAACACCAGCGCCCAGGTGAAACTGCGCATCTGGCTGAACACTACGTACGCTCCCCCGTGAATCAGGTAACACACCGCCACCGTGCGCTTGTATCCGGTGAAGGAAAGCTTCGGCCCCATCCGGTGCGCCACCAGTCCGCCCAGCAGCAGCCCTATCCCCGCACAGCCCCAGATGATCCCGATCCCCGCCGCCCCGCGGTGAAACACCTGCTCCCCAAACAGGCTGAACAGAATCTGCGCCGCCCCGCCGCCTGTGGCCCAACCCACCGCCAGCATCGCGATTCCCGTCAACAGCGGTACGCTGCGCATGTAGCGCAGCCCTTCCACGTACTCATGCCACGGGCGCGCGATTTCGTTCTCCGTCAGCGCCTTCCGCTTCGCCGTAAATCCGCCGCCCGGTACCCGCAATCGCGAAATACACCACGCCGATACGAAAAACGACATCGCGTTGATAAAGAAGGCCCACTGATAGCCGAGCGACGATACGCTCATCCCTCCGGCCATCGTCCCGATCGTCAGCGTCGTCCACTGCGTCGTCTGCGTCAGTGAATTCGCCGTGTGCAACTGTTCCCGCGTCGTGATCGCCGGCAGAATCGATGCCCGCCCGGAAGTGAAAAACGGCGATGCCAGCATCAGCGCCGCACTCAGCAGATACAGCATCTTCGCGCTCGGCGACGTAATCGCGGTGATGAAGGAAAGCGCCACCGCTCCCCGTATCAAATCGCTCGCGATCATGATCTTCTTGCGGTCCATCCGGTCCAGCAGCACCCCTGCCAGCGGCCCCGCCAGAATCGCCGGAATGGCCCGCGCCAGCAACACACCCGTCACCACCATGCCCCCGCCCGCATACTGCACCGCCAGGCTGAACACGGCAATGTTGTTGAAATGGTCCCCGATCTCGCTCACCACCTGGCCCAGCCATGTGTAGCGGTAGTTGCGGTTCTCCTTCAGCAACCGCGCGAAGCCCGCCATTTCAGGCGCGCTCCGTCAGGAATACGCCCGTCAACACCAGGCTCCCGCCCGCCACCAGCACGCCCGTTATCTGATCGCCCAGCAGCCACAACCCCAGTGCCGTGGCCATCAGCGGTTGCAGGTATCCGAACGTCGATACCCGCGACGCCGCAATGTGCGTCAGCGCGTAATAGAAAATCAGGTACGCCACCACCGACGGAAACACCGCCATATACACCAGGCTCAACCACGCCCCTACCGACACGGCGCCGTAATCGAATCCCGCGCTCTGCCACACAATCACCGGAACCAGCACAGACCCGCCACCCAGAAACGCAAACGTGTTCACCGTCAACGCGCCGTGTTTCGCCGTCATCTTCTTCCCAAACACCGCAAACAGCGCAAACGTCGTCCCCGACAGCAGAATCAGCAAATCCCCCAACAGCGTCGCCGGATGCCCGCCCGTTTCCCGAGCCAGTTGCAGCACCGCCACTCCCCCCAGCGCCACGCCCATCCCCGCCAGCCGCCGCACGCTCAACATCTCCAGCCCCAGAAACGACGAGATAATCAGCACCTGTATCGGCAGCATCCCCGCAATGATCGCCGCATGCGGAGTGCTTGTCCGCTCCAGCCCCATCAGAAACAGCGCCTGGTTCAGCGTCACTCCCACCACGCCCAGCCCGAACAGCTTCGGCACATCCGATAGCGTCCACGGCTCTTTGTCGTATTGCCGCCCTTTCCACAAATACACAGGCAGCAGCAACAACCCCGCCAGACACGCCCGCAGGCTCGCCGCCAGCAGGCTCGGAAACTCCCGCAAGGCAATCCGCGCGATGACGAAATTCACCGCCCAGAAGAACACCATCAGCGTCAGCAACGCGTAGATTCTGGCCACGGGTGGCCTGCTACTGCCGCCTTCGCTCAAGCAACGCTCTCCTCACGCACGGTCACTTCTTTCAAAAACTCACGGTCGATCGCGTAGCCGAATCCCGCCTCATCCCCAATGGCAATCGTCCCCTGCGGCGTCGTCTCCACCCACGGCGTAATAATGTCCCGCTTCCAGTAGCGCTTGCTCGCCGAAACATCGCCCGGCAGCACGAAATTCGGCAGCGTCGCCAGAGCGATGTTGTGCGCCCGCCCGATGCCCGCCTCCAGCATTCCGCCGCACCACACCGGAATATTGTTCGCCTGGCACACATCGTGCACCCGCTTGGCCTCGCCGAATCCGCCCACCCGCCCCAGCTTGATGTTGATAATCCCGCATGCCTTCATCCGGATCGCCTGCTCGGCCTGATGCGCCGACCGGATGCATTCATCCAAACAAATGGGCGTCTGCAACGCCGCCTGCAGCGGCACGTGGTCGATAATTTCATCGTGCGCCAGCGGCTGCTCGATCATCATCAGGTAAAATTCATCCAGCCGCCGCAACCGGTCGATATCTTTCAACGTGTAGGCGCTGTTGGCATCCGCCATCAGCTTGATCCCCGGAAACTCCTTCCGCACCTCGCGGATCACGTCCACGTCCCAGCCCGGCTTGATCTTCATCTTGATCCGCTGGTAGCCGTCGTTCACTTCCGTCTCGATCTTCTTCAACAACTGCGGCACCGTGTCCTGTATCCCGATCGACACCCCGCACGGAATCTCCCGCCGCGCCCCGCCGCCGATCTGCTTCCACAGCGGAACTCCGTTCAGCCGCGCTTCCAGATCCCAGCACGCCGCCTCCACTCCCCCGCGAGCCATATTATGCCCGCGGATGTGCGCCGTCCGTGCATTCACTTCCTCAGCCGATCCGAACTCGTGCCCCAGCAGCCGCGGCGCCACATAATCCCGCGCAATCAGCCACGCCGAATCCGTCCATTCCTCGTTGTAGAACGGGTTCTCCCCGCACGTCACCTCTCCCCAGCCCGATACCCCGCCCGAGCGTACCTCCACCAGCACCATCGCCCGCTCGTACGTTCGTCCAAAGCTGGTCTCGAAAAAATGCACCAGAGGCATGCGAATCTGGCGCAGCACGATTTGCTCAATCTGAAACGGCATATTTCCCTAGTAAGTAAGTGCCCGCCTCGGCGGAGCTTTCAAATCCAACCACGGCCAACCCGGCCCGGAAATGCAACTGGAACTGATCGCTGATCTCCTGCTGCA
The DNA here is from genome assembly GCA_016789755.1 of Bryobacterales bacterium. Taxonomy (GTDB): domain Bacteria; phylum Acidobacteriota; class Terriglobia; order Bryobacterales; family Bryobacteraceae; genus CADEFT01. The sequence goes on along the minus strand of JAEUQG010000094.1, from coordinate 6,006 downwards.
CGGCCCGCGCCTGCCTGGCGTCCTCGGCCCGCAAACCGGCGATATCCGCCGGCACGCGAATCCGCGCTTCCACCGCCGGACGCGGCTCCGGAGCCCCCCCCAATAACCCGTTCACGCGCGGCGAATCGATCCACCACTCGGCCACGCAGCGGTCCGTCGGCAACCCGCCATGCAAATGGCTCGACGTCGTCCCGTATTGATTCGGCACGAACCGCCGCACAATCGCCCCCAGCCGCTCCATGTTGAAAAACGCGTTCTTGATCTCCAGCGGATCGAACGTCCATTCCACCAATCGAAATCCGCGCCGCAACGCGTCCTCGCGCTGCATCAGCTTCAATTGCCGCCCCAATCCCCGGTCCCGGTACTCCTTCAGCGTGCCTAGCATGTGGCTGTGCAGATAGTGGCTCCCGTTCTGCTTCACTCCCGGAATGGCAATCAGAAACGCCACCATCCGCGAGCCGTCAAACGCCCCCAACGTCTGCCCGCCGATCTTGTTCGCCACCACAAACAGCCGCCGCGGCAACAACTCAATATCGGCGAAGCCCCAAATCACCTTCTGCAATTCCACGGCTTCTTCAAATTCCGGGATAGTCGTGAGCGCCCTCAATTCGAGCCCAGCGTTTTCGCCTGCTGCCACAATTCCTCCATTTCCTCGATATTGGACTCGCTCAGCGTCTTGCCCCGCGCCGCCAAGCCCTGCTCCACATGCGAAAACCGCTTGCGGAATTTCGCGTTGGTTCGCCGCAACGCCTGCTCCGGATCTACTTTCAGAAACCGCGCCAGATTCACAATCGTGAACAGCAAATCCCCCAACTCGGCTTCCATCTCATCCTGCTCCGCGCCGGCCCGCGCCTGCTCCAACTCCCCCAGTTCCTCGCGTACCTTGTCCGCCACCTGGTGGATGTTCTCCCAATCGAAGCCCGACCCGGCCGCCTTCGAGCTGATCTGCTGCGCCTCCACCAGCGCCGGCATCGCCCGCGGAATCCCGTCGAGCAGCCCCTTCTTCGCTTCCCCCCGCGCCTTCTTTTCCTGCTCCTTGATCTCGTCCCACCGCACCTTCACCGCGTCCGCCGTGTCCGCCTTCCCATCGGCGAAAATGTGCGGATGCCGCCGGATCAGCTTCTCGTTGATCGCTGCCAGCGAATCCTCGATGGTGAAGTGCCCCGCCTCGCGCGCCATCTGCGCGAAAAACACGGCCTGCAGCATGAAATCGCCCAACTCCTCGGCCAGCCCCCGCCAATCCCGCTCGTCGATCGCCTGCAACACCTCGTAGGTTTCTTCCACCGTGTACGGCTTGATCGAATCGAATGTCTGCTCGCGATCCCACGGACACCCGTCCGGAGCGCGCAGCCTCGCCATGATCTCGACAAGCTGATCGAAGCGGCGGCCTGGACTCGGTTCCGATGTAGACATGTTTCCCTTGGAATGTCGCGGATCGCGCGGTGGGGATCTCTTTTCAATTTACCACTTCGCGGCCGTCCCCCTGTTTCCTTACCGTTCCCTTACTTCTTCCTCAGGAGAAAAGAAGTCTCTTGACCATATTCTGGATTTCCAAGGAGGAATTCTATCCAATGATCATCGGTCGCCGCTTCGCCTTCTGCCTCGGTGCGGCCCTCTACGCCCTGCCTCAGGCACAGGCGGCAGTATTCTCCGCGGCCGGCGCCAACGCCGCCGCCATCCAAACCAAAGTCGATCAGTTCCGGGCCGCGCTCGGGGCCAACAACGGCTCCGGCCCCTCCGCCACAGGCGGACGCCGGGAGATCAACTGGGACGGCGTACCCGCCGCTAACTCCGACCCCAACCTCATGCCCGCCAACCAGTTTCAGAATCGTGGCGCACTCTTCAGCGGCGCCTCCGGCTTCATGGTCAGCAGCACCGATTTCAGCTCCATCAACCCCGCCTATGCCGGCCAGTTCCAGGAGTTCTCTTCCCCCAAGCTCTTCACCGGCATCGGCAGCCGCAGCTACGACATCACCTTCGTCATCCCCGGCACCAACACTCCCACCACCATCACCTCGTTCGGCGCCGTCTTCACCGACATCGAGATCACCAACAGCACCATCTTCCAGTTCTTTGACGAGAACCTCGCCAACATGGGCCAGTTCGGCGTGCCCGTTTCCGGTGACGGCGGACTCTCTTTCCTCGGCTTGACCTTCCCCGGCCAGCAGATCAGCCGCGTGCGCATCTTCCAAGGCACGCACGCTCTCAGCGCCAATAACGTGGACGGCCCCAGCGTCGACATCGTCGTCCTCGACGACATCATCTACGATGAGCCCTTCAACGCCAACGCCGGCCTGGGCAACGTCCCCGAGCCTTCCACCACCGCCTTGCTCGGCACCGGCGTGGCACTGCTCGCTCTTGTTCGCAAACGCCTCGCCTAAAGCCCGCCTCAGCGCACCGACCGCACCGCCGCGGCGATCGCCGCCGGAATCAGGGGCAGCGGAGCCACCTTCGCTGCCGCCCCCATTTCGATCGCCTCGCGCGGCATCCCAAATACCACGCACGTCGCCTCATCCTGCGCGATCGTGAACGCCCCGGCTTCCTTCATCTTCAGCAACCCTTCCGCTCCGTCCGCCCCCATCCCCGTCAGAATCACCCCCACTGCCTTCCGTCCCGCCGCCGCCGCCACTGACCGGAACATCACATCCACCGACGGGCGTTGATAGCATACCCGCGGCCCATCCTTCACCTCCACCCGGTATCCCGTGGCCGACTTCCGTAAAATCATGTGGTAATTGCCAGGCGCAATCAACGCCGTCCCCGGCTGCACCGAATCCCCGTTCTCGGCTTCCTTCACCTGCATCGGGCATAACTCGTTCATCCGCTCGGCGAACGTCCGCGAAAACACCGGCGGAATGTGCTGCGTAATCACAATCCCCGGCCCGCGCGCCGGCATTGCCTTCAATACCTCGTAAATCGCCTCCGTGCCCCCCGTCGATGCCCCGATCGCAATTACCGTCGATTCGTCTGCCGGATCCGGCGCCGCCTGCACCACCGCCGCCACCGGCGCAGCCTGCCGCGCCTGCTGCGTCCCGTTCGGTTTCCGGATACGCGCCGTCGCCGCCGCCCGGATCTTCGCCGGCAGATTCTCCTTCAATTCCCCTACCGAATACGGACCCCCAGGCTTCGCCAGCACATCCACCGCCCCCGATTCCAACGCCTCCATCGCCGCCCTCGACCCCGCCTGCCCCAACGAACTGATCACAATCACCGGCATCGGATGGTGCTTCATCAGCTTCTTCAAAAACGTGATCCCATCCATCCGCGGCATCTCGATGTCCAGCGTCACCACGTCCGGCCCCAGCGCCACGATCTTGTCCCGCGCCACATATGGATCCGGCGCCGTCCCCACTACCTCAATGTCTTCGCATCCGCTCAGCGCCTCGCCCAACAGCCGCCGCACAATCGCCGAATCGTCGACAATCAACACCTTCGTCTTTATTCCCGAATACATGGCAACCTCATTCCCAATACAACGAAACGCGCATCTCCCCGTTCTCCAGGTAGAACACGTGGCTCGCCACCGCCTCCCGGCCGGCAAACGCCTCCGCATTCACTAACTCCGGCGGAAACGGTTGCAACGGCGTCCGGTTCTCAATGCATCCCAACAAACACCCGCCCACCATGTTCGCCATCTCGCACACCACTTCGCCGACCTGCCCGTCTCCCGTCTCCTCTTCGTCGATCGCCAGAAAATTCGCCGCCGCCGATCGCGCCGCCCCGGCTGTCAGCGCCACCGTCACCACTCCCGACGGCGCTCCCTCGAATCGAAACACCGCCGTCACCCAGGCTTCTTCGCCCGCTCCTTCCGCCGGCGATTCCTCCGGAAACACGTAAAACATCGTCTCCAGCACTTCGGCCGTGATATCGCGCAATGCCTGGCTCAAACTCGCCACCACGCGCGGATCGCTATGCGGCATGGCTCACTCCTAGCAGCGGCAGCAATTGCTCCCGCAACGTCTCCGGCAAAAACGGCTTCTTTACGAATCCCCGCGCCCCCAGCGCCATCATCCGCATCGCCCGCATCTCCGTCTGCGCGCTCGAAACCACCAGCACCGGTATCCCCCGTAACTCCTCCGTCGCCACCAGCTTCGCCACAAACTGCTCCCCGTCCATCCGCGGCATGTTGATGTCCGTCAGAATCAGGTCCACCTTCTGCCCGGCCAGCACCGCCAGCGCTTCCTCTCCGTTCGCTGCTTCCCAGCATCCGGCAATCTCCACACCTGTCATCGTCAGCACGCGGTGCACTACCGCCCGCATCGCCGCCGAATCGTCCACAATCAGAAACCGGAAAGCCATCCGCCACCTCCACTCATCCATCCCGTCTCACAAGCCAGTTCCGGCCCTTGCGCGCCGGGTTCCCGCAACCAGAATTTCCCCGTCCCTACCTCCAGCCGCACTGTACGCGATACCGTCCCGCCCACCGCTTCGTTCTGGATCATCACCCCCGCCCGCCACAAAATCTTCCGCATCGCCACCACGTTCCGTTTCCCGATGTTGAAGACCCCCGAATCGTCCAGCACTTGCGCTCCGCCCGCCACCCGTACCACCATCCGAGCCTTCTCCGCGCCCAACCGGTAGGCCTCGTGAAACAACATCGGTATCCCCGTATCGGCAAACTTGAACGGCACCGCCTTGGCATCGCCCGAAAAACCCTTCGACTCCGGCAGCATGAAGTGCAGCAGTCCGCCTACCTGCACCACCGGATCGTGAATCGCCACTGCCACGCACGAGCCCAGAGCGTACGTCACCAGCACGCTCCCCGGATCCCGGCTCACCAGCGCATCGCCTATCCCGACAATCTGCACGCTCATACTGTCTTGCGGCGCCGCTCGGCCCCGCCCTCCCCAGCCTTACGGTAGGTCGCCGGCTGTACATACTGAAGCGGCTGATCCAACCCGTTCAAGCTCTCCGCATGCCCGGTAAACAAATAGCCCCCCGGCTCCAGCCGCCCGGCCAGCCTCCTCACCAGATCCTGCTGCGTCTCCCGGTCGAAATAGATCATCACGTTGCGGCAGAAAATCACCTGGAACGGCCCCAGATGCGAAAAGCTCTCCATCAGATTCTGCCGCCGGAACTCCACCAGGTCCCTCACTTTTTTCTTCACCTGGCAATGCCCCTCCCATCTCCCCGTGCCCCGCATCAGGTAGCGCGACATCCAATCCTGCCGCATCCCCTTCATCCGCTCCATCGGATATACCGCCTGCGCCGCCTTCCCCAGCGCCTTCGTCGAAATGTCCGTCGCCAGCACCCGCAGCTTCCGCATCCCGTCCAGCCCCATCGCCTCCAGCGCCGTGAACACAATCGAATACGGCTCCTCCCCTGTCGAACATGCCGCGCTCCAGATCGCCACCTGCGTCCGCCCCGCCAGTTCCGGCAACACCACCCGCGACAGAAAATCGAAATGCGCCCCTTCCCGCAGAAAACTCGTGTGATTCGTCGTCAGCGCGTCGATCATCGCCACCATCGATTCCCCCGTGCGGTCTTCCCGCACCCGCCGGCAGTACTCGCTGAACGTCGGAATCTGCATCTCGCGCAGCTTCTTGCCCAGCCGCGCCAGCACCAACTGCGTCTTGTTCTCTCCCAAATCGAGCCCCGCGTATTCATACGCCATGCGGCTGATTTCGCGAAACTCGCCCGCGCTCAGCGCCGGCCCGTCCGCGCCGGCCGCCTCGGCCCGCTCCGTTGGAAACTTCGTCATCCGGCCACACCTCCGCGCAGTCCCGCCATATCCAAAATCAACCCCACCCGCCCGTCGCCCAGAATCGCCCCGCCGGCAATCCCCGGCACCCCGCGAAACATCTCGCCCAGGCTCTTGATTACCACTTCCTGCTTGCCGATCAGCTCGTCCACCATCAGGCAGAACGGCTTGCCCTCGGCTTCCGCCACCACCAGCAGCGCTTCGTTGGCATCCTCATAGCGCGCCTTGACCCCAAAGCGCCGGTGCAAACGCACAATCGGCAGCAGCCGGTCCCGCACCAATGCCATCTCGTCCCGCCCCTGCAC
>JAEUQG010000088.1 GCA_016789755.1 Bryobacterales bacterium | reverse complement strand
CGATAACCACTCGGCCTATCCCCACTGAAAATCCGCTACCAGTACAAATCCGATCAGTTTTGAACCTTTTGTTCGTCGTATCGTTGTTGGAATTCACCTATAACTGAACAGTAGTTTTTACATGTGAGATTACCTCTCGCTGAGGAAATAGAGGAAGTGGACGAATGAGAAACTTGATCAAATTTGCTTTCGCGATGCTGGCTTTGGGGGTCCTCGCGCAGGTCTCCCAGGCAGCACTTATCTATGGTTGCCCCATTCCGGCGGAGTGCAACGGCAACGAATACGCGGTGTTCGAGGTGAGCCACGCCTCCAATACCTACGTGCTCCAGGTGAATGTCAAGGTGACCAATAGCTACACCGGGAATCAGTTCACCGATAACGTGGTTGCCATTGCCCTAAGCGGTCTGCCTGCCTTCACCAACGGAGCCCTCTTGTCTGTACCCGGCGGCAACTGGAGCTTTTTCACCGATGAATTGAACGCCAACGGCTGCGCAGGTGGCGGTACCAATAGCCTTTGCGCCGAGGCCGATTCCTTCGCCGATGGCGCGAACCTCAACAGCGCCGGCACCATCCTGTCCTGGCAGTTCTCCTTCGACTCAACCGCCGCCAGCGTCTCCAAAGTGCATCTCAAGTACCTCTACGCATCCGGCTACGACGACAAGAAGGGATGGATCAAGGAAGGCAGCCTGGGCTCCTTCGACATCCCCGTCCAGGACGGCCCCGATGGCGACGACCCCGGCGTCCCCGAGCCCTCCACCTACGCCATGATCGGCATCGCCGGTGTGGCCCTCGGCCTGTGGAAACGCAAAGCCGCCTAAGCCAACCCGCAACTTCGCTCAAACCATACGAACCGGAAAGCTTCGGCTTTCCGGTTTTCTATTTCTCGTGGTATCCGTAGAACATGCAATTTCGTGGACAGGGCAAACCAGCCGTCGGCGTGATCTTCGATGCGGCCATCGGCCAGCGCATCGGCGACATCCTCGCCATGGCCGTCCTCTACGGCCTGGACGGCAAAAACGAATGCCGTGTCGTCAGCGTCAGCACCAGTAAGTCCCACCTCAAATCCGCCGCCCTCGCCGAAGTCATCGGCCGCTTCTACGCCGGCGCTGTCAGCGGCGCCTTCGGAGCCGTCGGCCGCACCCTCCCCGTCGGCCTCTCCACCGATGGCAACCTCAGCGCCGAAACCCCAATGATGAAAGCCGTCCTCGAACGCACCAGCCCCGACGGCAAGCCCGCCTACAACCACGGCATCCAGCATCTCAACGACACCGCCGAAGTTCCCGCTCTCATCCGCAACGCCTTCACCTCCCAATTCGATCAGAACGCCGTCGTCGTGCTCGCCGGCCCCGCCACCAACCTCGCCGCCGTTCTCGCCGTCAAGGGCGCCCGCGACTGGATCGCGCAAAAGGTCCGCCAACTCGTCTGGGTCGCCACCGAGGAAACCGTCCGCGAAGACCTTCCCGCCGCCAGGCGCGTCGCCGCCGAATGGCCCGGCGATGTCGTCATCGTCCCCCCCGCCGTCGGAGACGCCGTCCTCTTCCCCGCCGCCAGCATCGAAAAGGATTTCGCCTGGTCCAAAGACCACCCCATCGCCGATGCCTACCGAGCCTTCCGCCCCATGCCCTACGATGCCCCCATGCACGCCGCCGCCGCCGTCCTCTACGCCGTCCGCCCCGCCCAACCCTTCTTCACCGCCTCCGATCCAGGCGCCCTCGAAATCGCCGGCAACGGCGCCATCCAGTTCCGCGCCGCACCTGCCGGCAAGCACCGTATCCTCCGCCTCAACCCCGATAAGAACAACGACCTGCTCGCCACCTACATCGAACTCGCCAGCGCCAAACCCGTCCCCCGCGTGTCCCGCTTCCGCCCGCCCGTCGCCGAGACGAAAAAGGCTGACCCGACAAAGCCCGCGGAGAAAAAACCCTAGCTCTGGCATAGGTTTGCCGCAATCGATAGGGCCCCGCGAAATTACACAACTCTTACAATTCCTGCCACCGGAGCTTGATAGCGTATTAGACAGGACCGTCCACTCTATACCCTTGGAGATTACTCTTGTCCGACGTGATCAGCATTCCTAATCGAAACAAGCCGAATTGGGTAACCATCATTGCTTTGGTGTTCCTCCACGCGGGCGCCGTCGCCGCCCCGTTTTACTTCACCTGGAAGGCCCTCTGGGTGGCCCTCGCCCTCCACTGGCTCGCCGTCGGCTGGGGAATCAGCCTCGGCTACCACCGCCTCCATACCCACCGCGGCTACAAATGCCCCCTCTGGTTTGAGTATTTCCTCGCTGTCTGCGGCACCCTGACCCTCGAAGGCGGACCCATCTTCTGGGTCGCCACCCATCGCATTCACCACCAGAAGTCCGATCAACCCGGCGATCCCCATTCCCCGCGCGACGGCGCCTGGTGGGCCCACATCGGCTGGATTCTCTGGGGCGAGGCCAAGCACAACAACACCAAGCTCATGGCCAAGTATGCTCCCGATCTCGCCAAGCACCGCTTCTACGTCTGGCTCAACAACTGGCATTGGGTGCCCCTCACCCTCGTCGGCTTTGGCCTCCTCGCCTGGGGCGGCGCCAGCATGTTGCTCTGGGCCATCTGCCTCCGCGTCGTCTTCGGATTGCACGCCACCTGGGCCGTCAACTCCGCCACCCACATGTGGGGCTCCCGCCGCTTCACCACCCGCGACGATTCCCGTAACAACTGGTGGGTCGCCCTCCTTACCTTCGGCGAAGGCTGGCACAACAATCATCACGCTCACCCCGTCTCCGCCCGCCACGGCCTCGCCTGGTATGAGTTCGATCCCACCTGGCTCACCCTTAAGCTCATGCGAGCTGTCGGATTCGTCCGCAATATCCAGGTCGCCAAGGTAAATAGCGTCCTCGACGAAGAACGCATCGTCGCTTAAGCTAAGCTGAACCTATGGTCGTCGCCGGACGGCGCAAATCCATAGCCTTCTTCATTGCCCTCGGCGCCAGTTTGATTCTGGTCATCCTGCTCCTTTACGTGGGCTGGGTCCTGTTGAACTGGCGCACTGGCATTCTCCTGTTTTTAGGCATTCTCCTGCTGGCCGTCGTCATCGCCGGCGTAGTGTTGAACACCATCTTCCTTGTGAGAGAAATCAGGCGCAACGAACAACACGACGCTTTCATCAATGCGGTCACGCATGAGTTGAAAACCCCTGTCACCTCCATCCGCCTCTATTTGCAGACCCTCCAATCCCGCTCCGTCCCCGAAGACAAACGCACCGAGTTCTACAAAATCATGCTCGAAGATAGCGACCGCCTCCTCAATACCATTGAGCAGGTGTTGCGCACCGGCCGCCTCGCCTCTTCCGGCGCCAAACTCCTTCGCACTCCCGTCGATCTCGCCGGTGTAGTCGAAAACTGCCTCGCCCGCGCCCGCAATCTCCACAACGCCAAATCCGCCATCATCGAATACAAACCGGGACCCGCCGCCCGCATCCTCGGCGATGCCGATGAACTCGCCGCCGCCGTCTCCAACCTCATCGATAACGCCGTCAAATACTCCGGCGCCGAACCCCGCATCACCATCGAAACCTCCGTCGATGAAAAGTTCGCCCTCGTCCGCGTCAAAGACCAGGGCGCCGGTATCCCCAAAACCGAAGTGAAGCAGATCTTCAAACGCTTCTACCGTGTCCCCGGACCACTCGCCGCCCGCGTCAAAGGCACCGGACTCGGCCTCTACATCGTCCGCTCCGTCGCCAAACGCCATGGCGGACGCGCTTGGGCCGAAAGCGAAGGACTGGGACGCGGCAGCACCTTCGTGCTACAACTGCCCTTAGCGAAATGAACCGGATTCTCATCGTCGAGGATGAACTGCATCTGGCGGAAGGCTTGCGGTTCAACCTCGAGGCTGAGGGCTACGAGGTCACCGTCGCCGAAACCGGCGAAACTGCCCTCGACCTCCTTCTCCACCAGCGCCGCTCCTTCGATGTCATCGTCCTCGATGTCATGCTCCCAGGCAAGGACGGCTTCACCGTCATGTCCGACCTGCGCCAGGTCGGCCACTACATCCCCACTCTCATGCTCACCGCCCGCGGCCATCCCGACGATATCCTCAAAGGCTTCGCCGCCGGCGCCGACGACTACCTCACCAAACCCTTTGAACTCCCCATCCTAATCGCTAGAATCCATGGCTTGTTGCGCCGTCGCGATTGGCTCCTCGCCTCGCTCTCCGGCGCGCCTCCTGCTCTCGCTGCCGTCTTCACTTTCGGCGATAAAAGCATCGATTTCGAACGCCAGGAACTGCGCGTCAACGACGCCGTCTTTCCCCTCACCCTCATGGAAGTCAACGTCCTGCGCTACCTCGTCCAGCATCGCGACAAAAACGTGTCCCGCAAAAAAATGCTCGAGGACGTCTGGGGCCTGCACGAAGACACCGACACCCGCGCCATAGACAACTTCGTCGTCCGCTTGCGTAAATACCTCGAAGAAGATCCCGCCAAACCGCGCTACCTCCAGACCGTCCGCGGCGTCGGTTATCGATTCGTCCCCTTCCCCTAAGCCCCAGCCGAAACAATATCGCAGAATCCCGCCCACCACTGGCACAATCGCGGAGAATTTCGCGCATGTATGGCAGACGGACCTTCATTCGTCAGATACTACTAGCAAAGGTGGGCTATGCGCATTGTTGTCTCCCCCAACACTGAGAACCCGTCGGCCTCATTTCCGGACCCCAAGGCTTCCTGCCTTCAGCTTTCCCTCGACATCGGCATCGCCGGCCTGACCAAAGCTCTCGCCGCCGTCGTCTTTGCCCTCGCCGCCGCCTCGGCCGGCGCACACCTCATCACCCGCTTCACCGGCCGCGATCACCTGCTCGGCCTCATTCCCATGTTCCAAATGGAACATGAAGGCAACGTGCCCGCTCTGTTCTCCGGCCTCTTGTTGCTCGCCTCGGCCCTCCTCTTGCTCGTCATCGTACGCAGCAAGCAAGCCTCCGCCGACCCCTTCGCCCGCCACTGGACCGTGCTGTGCTGCGGTTTCTTCCTCATGACTCTGGACGAACTCGTCCGCTTGCATGAAATGATGTCCGCGCCCATGCGTCTCCTATTGGGGCAGGGGAAACTCGGCCTCTTCTATTTCTCCTGGGTCCTGCCCGCGCTCGCCATGATTTCTCTGCTCGGAATCTACTTCGTCAAATTCCTCCTCCACCTGCCGCGCCCTTCCATGTACAGATTCGTCGCCGCCGGCGGCCTCTACCTGAGCGGCTGCGTGGGCATGGAAATGCTCGGCGGCTGGCGCGCCGAAACCCACGGCAGCCGCGACCCCATTTTCCTCGCCTTCTCCACCACCGAGGAAACCATGGAAATGACCGGGATCATTCTGTTCCTCCGCGCCTTGCTGCTCTATCTGCGCGATTATGCGCCTCGCCTTCAATTCGCCACCCGGCTCAACCCCTAAGCCCCTCACCGTACTCACCGGTCCTGAAGCCGGTCCTCGGAGAGTCTCATGGAAAAGAGGCATCATAGAAAACATGATGCTCCGCATCGCCCTCCTCCTCCTCGCCGCCTCGGCCTCCGCCCAGCAACGCTACACCGCCGAACGCCGCGATAGCCTCATCGTCCTCACCGATCATGAAGACGGAGTCCAGGCTACCCTCGCCCCCTCTCAGGGCGGGGAACTGTGCGGCCTCCGCTTCCGCCACAACGGCCAGTGGATCGAACTCCTCTACAAAGCCTGCGACTACACCGCCTCCGAGGGCTGGCGCGGCAAGGCCCCCCTTCTCTGGCCCGCCACCGGAGCCACTCTCGCCCCCGGCGAACGCGCCGCCGGACAGCGCGCCGGACGCTATCAGGTGCGCGGCACCGACTACAGCATGCCCTTCCATGGCTTTGCCCAGAACATGCCCTGGAAAGCCGACATCGTCACCGCCGGCCGCAACGAGGCGCGCGCCCTCCTCTCCCTCAACTCCACCCCCGAAACCCGCAAGCTCTACCCCTTCGATTGGCTCCTTTCCGTCGAATACAGGCTCCGCGACGGCCGGCTATTCCTCGTCTACAACGCCGGCGCCTCACAACAGAATCAGGGCAATATGTTTTTTTCCATCGGCAATCACATCACCTTCCGTACACCCTTCCTCCCCGGCTCCGGCGCCGCCGCCATGACCATGGAAACCCCCGCCGGATTCCAACTCGCCAAAGACGATCGCAACTTGCCCACCGGCAAAACAGTGCCCAATCCCTACACCGGCCGCGTGCCCCTCTCCCGCGTGCCCACCGGCGCCGCCCAATCCCTCGGCGGCTACACCTCCGATCCCGTCATCGTCCTCGACGACCCCAACGGCCTTCGTCTCCGCATGAAGCACTCCGCCGAACGCTGGCCCGCACAACCCCTCGTCCAGTTCAACCTCTGGGGCGACGCCAAGGCCGGCTATTTCTCCCCCGAACCCTGGGTCGGCGCCCAGAATTCATTTCATTCCCGCATCGGGCTGGTCGAACTCAAACCCGGCCAGGCCTGGCGCTGGACCATCGAAATCCAGCCCTCCGCCACCGCCCGCATGTAACCCCGCATTTGTGAAAGGATAGTCACGATGAGAAGAACTTCCAAGTGGATTACCATGGGCGCCGCTTCCCTGGCGCTGCTGCTCTTGATGGGTTTCCAGGCCGCCACCAAAAAGGCCGCCCCCGCCCCCGCCGACCCCATCGTCGCCGGATTCAAAAAATCGACCGTCGCCTCCGTCTCCGACGCCGTCGATCAAATCGTCGGAAAGCGCGGCTTCATGGATCATTCCATGCGCCCACGCATCGCCGGCCAGATCGTCGGCCGCGCCCGCACCTCCTTCGTCAAACTCGCCTCCCCCGCCGAGTCCACCCCCGCCGCCGCCGTCAAACACTCCGTCGAAATGATCGAGGATTCCAAACCCGGCGAAGTCGGCGTCATCGTCATGGAAGACGGCCTCAACGTCGCCGCCCTCGGAGGCCTCATGGCCACCGTCGCCAAATCCCGCGGCATGGCCGGCGTTATCACCGATGCCGGCGTCCGCGACCTCGCCGAAATCCGCGCCCTCGGCTTGCCCGTCTACGCCCGTAGCGTCATCCCCTCCACCGCCGTCGGCCGCTACGTCACCGTCGGCCGCGACATCGAAGTCGATTGCGCCGGAGTCAAAGTGAACTCAGGCGACATCATCGTCGCCGGCGAAGACGGAGTCGTCGTCGTCCCCAAAGACCGCGCCGCCGAAGTCCTCAAACGCTCCCAGGAGATCGACCAGCGCGAAATGAACATGGTCCCCTTCATCAAACAGTTCCGCTCCCTCACCAAAGCCATCGAGAAATTCAACCGGATTTAGCGAGAATATCCGCCCCCGCCCCGCACTACCTCCCTGAAAGGAGGTGGGCGTGCTTTCTTGGCTCAAAGGATTAACTCATCCGGAGGTCGCCGTCCCCATCTTGACCGGCCCCCTCCGCGGATCCAAGTGGATTATCAGCTCCAGCGTCCGCTCCTGCGTGCTCGGCACTTATGAGAAGGACAAACTCGCCCAGGTCGTCACCCTCCTCCCCACAGGCGGTGTCTTCTACGATATCGGAGCCCAGGCCGGCTATCATTCTGTCCTCGCCGCCAAACGCGCCGGCGCAAACGGAGCCGTCTACTCCTTTGAGCCCCTCCCCCGCAATCAGTCCTACCTCCGCAAAAACCTCGCCCTCAACGATATCCGCAATACCACCATGGTCCCCGCCGCCGTCTCCGACCGCGATGGCGAACTCGCCTTCGATCCCGGTCCCGGCTTCATGGCCGGCCACCTGAGCCAGTCCGGCGACGGCCTCCGCGTCAAGGCCGTTACCCTCGACTACTGGCAACAAACCGAATCCGCCCGCGGCCCCAATCTCATCAAAATCGACGTCGAAGGCGCCGAAGTCGCTGTCCTCAACGGCGCCGTGCGCGTCATCGCCGAACACCGCCCCGCCATCCTCATCGATACTCACGATTTCCTCAGCCCCCAACATGCCGGCTTGCATGAAATCTGCCTCGCCAAACTCCGTGACTACGGCTACACCAACCTCGACTCGGACCACAGCGGACGCTTCGCCGGCAGCATCGTCGCCTTGCCCTAGCCCTATTTACTTCTGTCACGCCGCCCCGCTCCGATTCTCCTCGCGCTTCATGCCACAATGGCAGGACCAGGAGATCCATACACTATGAAATTCGCTCTCTACGCCGCAGTCGTGACCTTCGCCGCCACGCTCAGCGCCCAGAATCCGCTCACCACCGAAACCAAAACCCTTCACGACGGCGTCCGCAACAACATCCTCAGGGCCGCCGAAAAGATGCCCGAGGAAGAATACGCCTTCAAACCGACCCCCGACGTGCGTTCCTTCGCCCAATTGATCGGCCACATCGCCGACACCCAGTACCTCTTCTGCGCCCCCGTCAAGGAGGAGAAGAAAGGCCCTCCGGGCATCGAAAAATCCAAAACCGCCAAAGCCGATCTCGTCGCCGCACTCAAGGAAGCCTTCGACTACTGCGATACCGCCTACGCCGCCATGGACGACGCCAAAGTCGTCGCCCCCATCAAATTCTTCGGCCGCGAGCGCTCCAAACTCGCTGTCCTCAACTTCAACTCCTCCCACAACAACGAACACTACGGCAACATCGTTACCTACATGCGCCTCAAGAGCTTGGTCCCCCCCTCCAGCGAGCGCCGCTAATCCCACTGGAACTTCCGCGCACGGCGGGTATACAATCGAACCCATGTTCACCCGCCGTTCCTTCCTCGTCCTCACCGCCGCGGCGCCTGCCTGGGCCGCCAAAATCGATGTCCCCACCCGCTCGGTGAAAGTCGAGCAGGCCTTCCGCAGCCCCGGCCCCAAACCGAACGGCCTTCAGGCCACCAAAGACGGTTTGTGGATCCTCGACCAGGGCGACAACAAAGCCTATCTGGTCGACTACCAGTCCGGAAAAACCCTCCGCGCCCTCGAAACCGAATCCAAAGCCGGCAGCGGCATCACCTTCGACGGCGAGGCCCTCTGGCTTGCCTCCACCTACTCCCGCGAAATCATCCGCGCCGATGCCCGCACCGGCAAAACCCTCGCCAAATACGAAAGCCCCGGCAACGGCCCCGTCGCCTGGTCCGCCGGCCGCACTTCCCCCCTCGCTCCTCCTCCCAAACCTGCTCCCGCCGCCGCCCCCAAAAAGAAGTCCGCCGCCCCACGCCAGGCCACCGGAGCCCACGGCCTCGAATGGAAGAACGGCAAGCTCTGGATCTCCAACCCCCCGTCGCAAAAAATCTACCGCATGAACGTCAAGGATTGGAAAGAGGAGTCCTCGTTCCCCTCCGCCGGCGATCGCCCCCACGGCATCGGCTGGGAGGGCGACTGGCTCTGGTGCACCGATTCCAATCTCAACGCCTTCTACAAACACGACACGAAAACCGGCAAGATTCACGAGTGCATGCAGCTCTCCGATAAAGATCCGCTGCCCCACGGCATGACTATCTGGAACGGCGTCGTCTGGTATTGCGACGACGTCGGCGTCGTATGCAAATTCAAACTCCGCGGCTAGCGAGTTCCATAACTCCGCATCTCCTGCGCCAAGCCGCCACTTCGATTCCACTAGACCCTGATGTCCTCCCACTCCACTCTCACCCGCCGCCTCGCGCTCACCCAAACCGCCGCCGCGGCCGCCCTCGCCCAGTCCGCCCCCCCTGCCAAACTCGGCTTAATCGGCAACGGCAATCGCGGCACCGCCCACCTCGCCGCTTACCTCAAAATGCCCGAGATCAAGGTCAACGCCCTCAGCGATCTCGACAGCGCCCGCATGGATTCCTACAACTCCAAGCTCGGCGGCGGTGCCACCAAATACGTCGACTGGCGCGAACTCATCCGCGACAAAAACATCGACATCGTCGCCATCGCCACCCCCAACTTCCTCCACCCCGAAATGGCCATCGCCGCCCTCCGCGCCGGCAAGCACGTCCTCCTCGAAAAGCCCATCGCCATCAACTACCAGCTCGCCAAACAAATCGAGGCCGAAGCCCGCAAAAGCGGCAAAATCTTCGCCGTCGGCATGCAGCGCCGCTACCGCGGCATCGATGCTCACGTCCAGCAACTCGTCGACAACGGCATCATCGGACAGGTCCGCTTCATCAACATCAACGAATACCGCGGCGACTGGAGCCCCAAGGGCTGGCACTACACCGACCCCAAATCCGGCCGCACCGCCAACTGGCGCTTCCTCAAATCCTCCTCCGGCTCCACCGAACTCGAGTTCTCCGTCCACGCCTTCTCCCAGGTCGTCCAACTCGTCAAATCCCCCCTTGCCCGCTGCCTCGCCTCCGGCGCCATCATGCACTACAAGGACCACGAAACCCGCGACGTCTGCGAAGGCTTGATCGACTTCGCCAACGGAGTCCGCTTCACTTACACCTTCTGCCTGTTCGCCCAGGGCACTCCCGGCCGCACCGTCATCGTCGGCGACAAAGGCGTCCTCCGCTACGGCGAAGACGGAGCCCTCCTCCTCGACACGCCCGCCGCCAAAGGCCAGACCCCGCCCCCGCTCACCGGCCATAGCGGTGAACTCGCCGAGGTCCTCATGTACAAAGAGTTCCTCGATGCCATTCGCCACAACCGCCCTTCCGCCCTCAGCGCCGCCGCCGCCATCGATGCCGCCAAGCTCGCCTGGGCCATGGAAATCGCCACCGTCGAAAACCGCATCGTCACCGCCAAAGATTTCGCCTGACCCCCATCACCGCCAAAGCAGAATCGACGGCGTTTCCTCCCGCGCCATCCGCAAATAGAAATACCCAATCCCCGCCACTCCCGTCATCAACCCGGGAGTCTCCCCTTGCGGCACGGAATCGCAAGGCCACGGCACTCCCGTGTACTCGAATTGCTCCTGCCCCGCGCGCGCCTGCTCCATCGCCCACTCCCGCCTCCCCGCCTCCAACAGGATGTCCGCATTCCCCGCCATCCCGTGGCACAGGCACCAGTTGGGAAACCGCGTTTCCTCCAGCGCCTTCCAGGCCGCCTCGCACTCCTCGACGAACCCGTCCCCAATACTCCCATCATGTTCAGGAACTCGTCGAAGAATCTCCGCCACCCGCAGCCTCGATAATCCGATGCCCCCCGCCCCATGGCACCACATGGAAAAAAAACGAGCCGGATTTTGTCGAAAATCAGGCCAATTCTCACGCCCGGCATCGAAATGCTTCCGCTCGTACCCGATCGCCTCGTAAGCCGCATCCGCAAACCGCCGTTCCCCCGATGCCGCATACAATTCCGCGAACACCCACGCATACCCCGCCGCGCCATGCGAAAACCCCGTCAGCCGGTGCAGTCCATCCCCTTTCTCCCGCAACCAATCGCCATTCTCCACCGCCTGCCCCAACAACGCCTCGCTGCCCCCAAACCTACGCCGCATACTCAACAGCGCCGCGATGGCCCCCGCGCATCCCGCCGTCACATCCGTATGCGCCTCATGCGGCCGGCACGCCGCCAACATCTCCCTCTCCTCCACGTTCCCCAATACCTCCGCCGCCGCCAGCAGCACGCCCGGCCTCCCCGAATACAGCCCGCTCGGAACATCCCGCCTTCCTCCCGAGACCGCATACCGCATCGCCCCTTCCGCCGTCCGCCGCAACAACCCCTCCCCCGTCGCGCCACTCAGCCGCGAAAGAAACAGAGCCACCCCCGCCGCCCCCCGATACACATTCGCCGCCAGAGCCTGATGCACCACCCTGCCCCCCACCTCCTCATCCGCCGTCCAATTGCAAATCCCCCCGTGCCAGATCGCATCGCGGCACAACCGCGCCCCAATCCGCGCCGCCGTCTCCAGCAACGACCCCCTCGCGCATCGAGCCCCTGCCGCTGCCTCCGCCGGCGGCCACTCGATGTCCTCCGGCCCCGCGTTCAACCACGGCCTCTCCCCAAGCACCTCCACATCTTCTCCCCCCAGCACCGCCTCCGCCAACCTGCGGCAGCGCTGCATTCCGAAGCTCCCCGGCCCCGCCGGACTCTCCGCAAACCCCAGCCCATCGGCCAGCCTTCGCGTGAACATCGGCGTCGATCCCTCCCCGCCGCGCAGCCACTCTGCCACCCGCCGCCGGATGCGCTCCACCGCCACCAGTCCCATATGCGCCTGCTCCCGTGGCATGTACAGCACCGCCCCATCGCGCCGGAAATAGGAGGCCGCCTGCCGCGGACACTTGAAGCGGAACGATAGCTGCAATACGTTGCACTCGGCCGTCACTGCCTCCACCAGCGCCGCCGCCCCCTCCGCGGCGATGTTCCAATAAAAGCGGTACGAACCACTCCACTCGGGTTCGGCCCCCACCGTCTCGGAGAACACGAAGTAGTTGCCCTCCTGCGTTAGCAAAGACTCCTTCCGAACGTACACGCTGACCGCATCGCCCTTAGCCGGCGGCGTTCCCGGTCCGCGCTCGGCCGACAGATACGACCCCGCCGCAAACCGCCGCACCGTCCCGCGCTTGCTCGCCGCGATATCCCCGTTTCCCAGCAACTCCACCGCCCGCCATCCGTGATCCGTCGTGTTGCGGCTCCCGTTGGCCTGCTGCAACCGCGCCGTCAGATCTTCCTCCCCAATCGCCGCCGCCTCTACGCCAAACTGCCGGATGTAGCAGTGCGCATAGATCCAGTCGGTGAGCTCCGCCACATCGCTCACCCCGCTTGCGGCCGCCGCCGCCATTGCCGCCCGTATTTCGCTCTTCACGCCCCGAACAACTCCTCCGTCGCCGGCCCCGCATCGCGCAGGATGTTCAGGCTCATCTGCAGCATGCGCACATCCGCCGCCCGCATTGCCTCTTGCCTCGCCGTCGACTCCCACACCGATTGCAACATCCGCGCTCCCGCCAGCAGCATCGCCCGTTCGCGCCGCACTGCCGCTTCTGCCTCGTCCCAATCCCGCCCCGCCGCATACGCGCCCCAGAATGCCGCCAGCGCTATGCGAACATCCGCCAGGAGCCCCGCATCCGGACGCTCCGCCCATCCGCTCCAATACGATTGCAGCAGCGTTGCCGCATCCCACAGCGAATCCCCGCAGCGCAGCAACTCCCAGTCGATGATATGCGGAGCGGCCTCCGCGTCTCCCTCATCCACCAGGCAATTCCCCAGCTTCCAATCGCTATGGATCAGCGTCTCCACCTGCCAGCTTGCCCGCAACTTTTCGAGCGGCCCCTCAAACTCCGGATACTTCCGCAGCACCGCCAGGTACTCCCGCTGCCCCCGCGGTATCGATGTGTTGTGCGCCGATTCGTGCGCCGAACGCGGAGCACTCAGAAAGGACGGCAGCATCCGTGAAAACTGGTATCCCAGATCCGCCGCCGCTACCAACCCCCTGCACTCCTCGTGCACCATCGCCATAGCTTCCCCCATCCTCCGTGCCCGCGCCGGGTGATAACGCTCCTCACGCCCCAGTTCCGCCATGCTCTTTCCCGGAATCGTTTCCATTACGAAGATCGAACGGTCCGGATCCCACGAATACACCCGCGGCAGCAGGCTCTTCAGCCGTTCCAGGCGTGGGTCATTCTGCGCCAGCCAGTACCACTCCGCCTCGCGCAGCAGCGTTTGCCTCTTCTCCCCGCGCCCATCCCCCGCCTGTTTCAGGGTCAGGCGCAAAGCCCCCGTACGCACGAAATACAAGGTGTTCCTGCTCTCGTGCACCGTGACCGCCCAGTCCCCTCTTGTCACCCATTCCGCGCTTGTAATGCCGCGCAAACGCAGATACGAGAGCGCAGTCGCAGCAGTCAGATACATGCAGCCAAACCAAGCCGCACCGGCTTCAGCCTAGGCATTCGGTTGCGCCGGAAACGTCCACCCTGCTTGCACCGGCGCCAAGGCCGCATACTTCGTTTCGTTCGCTGCTCCGCAATCCCCGCCCTCGCTCGGCAGGCACACTCTCTCGGAGCCGTCCCCCTCTCGCGGGAACGTATGCGGAACCGGAACGCAGGTGTCCGAATCTGTCCTCGGCCCAGGCGCACAATCGCCGGTCGGAATGCATGGTTGCGCATGCGAATGCACAACCGGAACGCAGGTGTCCGTGTCTGTCCTCGGCTGGTCCGCCGCGTTCAGCGGCGCAGACGTCGCATTCTCCTGCAAGAGTAAGCGGGAATACTCCAGGGAAATCGCGCCATTTAAAAGGGGAGATTGTTGATTCATAGCGTTTGGCTCGATTACCCTATCACAGTTTCTTCAAGCCCTACAAGAAAATTCATCCCGCCAGCTTAAAATCCCTCCAACTGCCAGATCGACCCACTTACTTCATGTAACGCAAGAAACACATGGTCCTTCGATGCCGTCAGCCGCAGATTCCCGATCGGCGCCGCCAGTTTCTGCGCGTACGAATGAAAATGCGCCACCGCCTTCGCCTCCCCCACCGGCTTCATACCCGCATCCAGTCGCTGCCCCCACAGACAGTAATACCCATCCGAACTGTCGCCATAGTACAGCGTGTGCCCATCTGTGGAAAACGCCACTCCCGGGTGCGCGCTGACCGGACGCCCCACCAATATCCAATCTCCCACCGGTGCGGCCTTGCCCTCGCGATACGGCATCAGATAAACATCCCATCCATTCGGCTTGCGCAGCGTCACCGCCAACCACTTCCCATCCCTCGTCATCGCCATCGGAGCAATCTTCCGCTCACTGTTCTCCAAATACACCGTGGACTGCCCGGTCTCCACATCCAGCACCGACAGCGACTTGTTATACATGTCCGCGCACAGCATTCTCCTGTTGTCCCGCAGCCACACATTGTCCCGGCAACAGTTCGTACACAGAATCCGTTCCGGCCCACCCTCGAACGGCGCAATCCCCATCAGTATTGCGTTCTTGGACTCTTGAAAGTACGTCACTCTTGTCGCGTCCGGACTCAGATCCACTTGAAAGTTCCTCGCCGGCGGACGAGTAATATCCACCTTCCGTCCCGTCGTCAAATCGAGCGTCCACACATTCCGCGCGTCCGTATCCGAGGAATCCTTGTACAGAATCGTCTGCCTCCGCGTCAGAACCAGCTTCGTCCCATCGTCCGACACCGCCCGCGGCAGTTCCTCCGCCAGATCGGAAGTAAGCCGCTGGAACGGAGGCGCACCCGGCCGCGAGAGCGCGCTCCAAGGCGCCGAAAACACATCCGTGTTCGTCGCCATGCTGGCAAACACCAGCCGTGTCCCATCCCCCGAAACCGATGGGCTTGCCTCCACTTGCGTACCCGTCGTCAGGCGTCGCACCGGCGTTCCCGCGGGCTTGTCCCCATCCAGTTCCAAGAGGCTGATCTCGCGGTTGTCCCGCAAGCACAGCACCCGGTCCTTCAGCCACGCATAGGGCATGTATCCAATGCTCAGGGCCGGCACCACCCGCCACCGTTCCGCTGTCCCGCTCCCATCGGCGTTCGTCACCCACCAATCGAATGTGTCCCGGTTATTCGCCTTTTGCGTCCCCTGGAACAGGATCCGGTCTCCCTTCGGGCTCCACACCGGCCACGCCGCCGATGCGAACCCCGCCGCGATCTGCCGCGGCTCTCCCTCACCGTTGGCATCCGCGATCATCACCTTCACGCCCGCCTCGCCCGGCACCAGACCCGGCGAACCAGTCCAATACACTAGCCGCTTCCCGTCCGGTGAAAAGATAGGCCGTCGTCCATCCTTCGCAATCATCCGTGGCGCAACACCCCCCAGCGTAGGCATCGCATAGACTCCGCCGCCGGACCGGAAAACAACAGTTCTTCCGTCCGGTGAGAAACTCGGTTGCGATTCTACCTCCCTGCTGTTCGTCAGCCGGATCGGCTCCCCCGGCGACCCGATCTGCTTCAGCCACAAATCCATCTGCCCGTCGTTGGACCGGTCCGACGCGTAAACCACCAGCTTCCCATCGGGCGAAATAGCCGGATCCAGATTCACCCCCACTTCCCCCACCACCCGCGTCAACGCCAGCTCCCTCGGAAGCTCCGCCGCAGGCCGCAGCACAAACACCGCGATCGCCGCGCCCATCGCCATGGCCGCCGCCGCCCATGGAATCCAATTGCGCTGCGCCCTCGCCACCGCCTGCGCCGGCACCCGCTCCGCCGTCTGCGAACCCACGCTCGAAACCCGGCCTCTCTCCTTCAAGTCCTCCAGCGCCGCCCGCATTTCTCCCATGCTCTGCCAGCGCTGTCCCGCATCCTTCGACATCGCCCGCCGGATGATCGCCTCCAACTCCACCGGCACATCCGGCGCGCTGTTGCTCGGCGGCGGAGGATCCACATGCAGAATCGCCCCCAGCACCTCCACCGGACTCTCCGCGTGAAACGCCGGCTTGCCGCTCAGCAATTCGTATAACAGCGTCCCCAGCGCAAATACATCCGAGCGCGCGTCAACCGATCCCCCCTTCGCCTGCTCCGGCGACATGTACGGTACGCTGCCCACCAGCACTCCCGCCCGTGTCCGCCCATCCTCGGCCTTCACCGTCCGATCGTCGGGACTGAGGCTCGTCACCGCCGAATCGATGTGCTTCGCCAGCCCGAAATCGAGAATCTTCACCAGTCCCCGCTGCGTCAGCATTACGTTCGCCGGCTTCAAATCCCGATGCAGTATCGACGCCGCATGCGCCGCCCCCATCGCATCGGCCAACTGTATCCCCATCGCCACCGCTTCCTTCGCCGCAAACTGCTTCCGCTCCCGCAACGCTTCCTGCAGCGTCCGCCCCTCCACGAACTCCATCACAATGTAGTCGCAGCCTTCCCACTCCCCGATCTCGTGAATGGTGACAATGCCCGGGTGGTTCAACGCCGATGCCGCCCGCGCTTCACGCAGAAATCGTGCTCTGCGGTCCTTCGTTACCTCCTTGTCCGGGTGCAGAAACTTCAACACCACCGGACGGTTCAGACGCGTATCGGTCGCTTTGTACACAACACCCATCCCGCCCTCACCCAAACATTCGTCGACAACGAAATGGGTGACGCGGACGCCTGAGGCGAGCCTCGGCATTGGGGTTTGCATCTTCTACAGCTTACTGCTCACCGCCCTCGCGAGACTACTCCGCACTCCATGCCCCCCTCTACACCGGCGCATCTTCGGAGTATCCTATCTCAATGCGTCCAGCCCTTCTCCTTGTGGCGGCGTTCGTAACCGCCGCCCACGCCCAGGAGTTTCGCGCCACCCTCACCGGCCGCGTCCTCGACCCCTCCGGAGCCCCCATCCCTCTGGCTGCTGTTCAACTCATCCTCACCGAAACCGCCGAAACATTCTCCACCAAGTCCGAATCCCAGGGCCAGTACACCTTCGCCCTCATGCGCCCCGGCCTGTACGAAATCCGCGCCTCCGCCGAAGGCTTCAAAACCTACTCCCGCTCCGGCTTCCGCCTCGAAGTCGGCCAGTCCGCCACGCTCGATCTCACCCTCCCCTTGGGCGCCGTCAACGAAACCATCACCGTCACCGGCGAAACCCCTCTCCTCGAAACCACCACCGCCGACCGCGGCGGCGTCATCGACGAACAGACCATCAAGGAAATGCCCCTCAACGGCCGCAACCCCTTCATGCTCTCCATGCTCGTCGCCGGCGTCAACTACAACGGCTCCCTCGCCTACATGCGCCCCTTCGACAACGGCGCCATCGCCGATTGGGGCATCAACGGCGGCGCCAACCGCTCCAACGAGTTCCTCATGGACGGCGTCCCCAACAACGCCCAGGCCGGCGGCAACAACATCGCCTACGTCCCTCCCGTCGACTCCGTCCAGGAGTTCAAAATCCAAACCAATTCCTACGACGCCCAATACGGCAAGACCGCCGGCGGCGTCGTCAACGTCGCTCTCAAATCCGGCACCAACCGCTTCCACGGAGCCCTCTACGAATACGCCCGCCGCAACGCCTGGGATGCCAATTCCTTCCAGAACAACGCCCGCGGAGCACCCAAAGACGGCCACTTCCAGGATCAGTACGGCTTCCAGCTCGATGGCCCCGTCATCCTCCCCAAACTCTACAACGGCAAAGGCAAGACCTTCTTCCTCTTCAACTACGAGGGCTTTCGCGAAGCCACCCCCCAGCCCCTCGTCCTCAGCGTTCCCACGCTCGAGATGCGCGTCGGCGACTTCACCAAACTCGCCGATTCCCGCGGCCGCGCCATCTCCGTCTACGATCCCAATACCACCTTCCCCATCGCCAACAACCGCTGGGACCGCCTCCCGTTCCCCGGCAACCGCATCCCCTCCGACCGCATCCTCCCCAGCGCCCGCGCCATGATGTCCTACTTCCCCGCGCCCAATACCGTCACCCCAGGCACCGATTACTCCCAATCCAATCTCTTCCTCTCCGGCGGCGATAACCCTGCCCGCGACGACTTCTACAACCTCGTCGTCAAGATCGATCAGAACCTCGGCGCCCGCCATCGCTTCTTCTTCCGCCACGCCTCCAACGACCGTACCGAGGACCGCAACACCAACGGCATCCGCAACGCCCCCGGACAGGATGGCCAGCATCCCCTCAAGCGCATCAACGATGCCTACGTCGTCGATTGGGTCACCACTCTCACTCCCCGCCTCCTCTTCAACTTCCGCACCTCCTATGCGCGCTACACCGAAGGCTCGCGCGGCGAAGCCAACCGCGGCTTCGACATGACCAAACTCGGCATCCCCGAAAAGCTCGTCCGCCAGCTACCATACGGCGCTTGGTTCGGACGCTACACCTTCCTCAACTACATCTCCCTCGGCCGCTATCCCACCAACACCGTCACCAACACCGTCACCGCCCATCCCACCGTCACCTACGTCCGCGGCTCGCGCACCTTCCGCGCCGGACTCGATATGCGCTGGGCCCAGTACGCCACCCAATCCCCCGGCAACGTCCTGCTGCTCGGCGCCAACAAGGGTTTCACCCAGCGCGACTTCCAGCGCGCCGACGAATTCTCCGGCAACGCCATCGCCTCCTGGCTCCTCGGCACTCCCTCCTCCGGCTCGCTCAACTACGCCGTCCAGCCCATCTTCCTCTTCCCCTACTACGCCCCCTGGTTCCAGCACGATTGGCGCGTTACCCCCAAGCTCAGCCTCAACCTCGGCATCCGTTGGGATTTCAACATTCCTCCCGCCGAGCGCTTCAACCGCATGAACCGCGGCTTCGACCCCGATGTTCCTAACCCCGTCAACGACATGATCGACCGCGCCGCTTACCCCGACGCTCCCCGCATCACCGGAGGCATGCGCTTTGCCGGCATCGGCGGCGTCCCGCGCCACGCCGCCGATATCTTCGGCCAGGCTGTCCAACCCCGCATCGGCATCGCCTACGCCCTCAACAGCCGCACCGTGCTGCGCGGCGGATGGGGCCGCTACTTCCTCAACCCCAACAACGACTACCTCCAGACCAACGGCTACAGCCAGTCCACTCCCTACGCCTTTTCCGGCGACGAAGGCCGCACCGCCGTCAATCAGAAACTCGCCGATCCCTTCCCCAACGGCATCCGCGTCCCCGCCGGCTCATCGCTCGGCCCGCTCTCCTACGTCGGCCAGGGCTTCAACTTCGTCAACTCGCGCTTCGAGATCCCCCACACCAATCAGTTCTCCTTCAGCATCCAGCGCCAGGTCTCTTCGCGCTCGCGCCTCGAAGTCGCCTACTCCGCCAATCGCGGCATGCGCCTCCAAACCTCGCGCACCTTCAATGAGGATGACCCCGATCTGCGTGACCGCTGCAACTTCATGCTCGGCGGCACGCCGTCCTTCTGCGACGCCGGATTGCCCAACCCCTTCTTCAACCTCGCGCCCTTCGAAGACACTTCCTGGTACATCTCGCGCAACCTCTCCCGCTATCAGCAAAACCGCCCCTTCCCGCAATTCGGCGCCATCACCGAACTCATGCGCAACGACGGCCGCAGTTGGTACAACTCCCTCCAGGCCACCTTCAACATCCGCAACAAGCACACCAACCTCAACGCCAACTACACCTGGTCGAAAAACATCGAACAACTCGGCTGGCTCGATCCCCTCCGCGGAGTCATGCAGAAAGGACTCACCGCCTTCGACCGTCCCCATCGCTTCGTCGTCAGCGCCATCACCCAACTCCCCTTCGGACGCGGCCGGGCTCTATTCAACAACCACAGCGGATGGGCCGGCAAGCTCCTCTCCGGCTGGCAGAACTCGGTCATCGTCTCCCAACAATCCGGCCGCCCCTGGGACCTGCCCGCCAACGTCATTCAGCTCTCCGATTCGCGCCTGCCCATCGATTGGTCGGAGTCCCGCATCCAGGCCATCAGCCCCTGCGTCAATCGCTGGAACGAGGATGGCTCCGTCACCATGCTCCGCTACAGTCAGGTCGACTACGGCTGCACGCAGGCCTCCTGGCTCGTCGTCCCCCGCTTCAATCCGCGCTACACACCGTTCCGCTCCCCCAACATCCGCCTCCAAGGCACGTTCATGGTGGACACCTCCCTCAACAAGGAAACCCGTCTCACCGAACGTTTCCGCATCCAGTTCCGCGCCGAAGTCTTCAATCTCCTGAACAGCTTCTTCGTCGTCGCCAATCAGTTCAACAACAACGCCGAGAACGCCAACTTCGGATCGGTCATCAAGGCCCAGATGAGCGCCCCGAACTCCAACTACCCGCGCCAGATTCAACTCGCCCTCAAGCTGTTGTGGTAAGCGCCAGGGCCGTGCCCGGCACGGCCCCTTGCGCGATACTACGTCCTCTTCCGCCGCGCCGCCGCCGCGGCCAGCAGCGCTCCGCCCACCAGCGCGTACGTCCCCGGCTCCGGCACAACATTCGCCGCCTGCTGCGAAAACAGCACGTTGTCGATCGCGATATCGTCCGACGAATTGACAAGCTGTCCTACATGCAGCCGCAACACCAACTGCTGCGCGCTCACGTTGGGGCTGAAGCTGTTCGCTGTCGATCCGCCGATCACCAGCGGCCCGTTGACACTGAACACCAGCGCGTTCGCGCCGTCGCGAATCGAAATCGCCGTATTGCTCAGCGTCCGGTTCGTCCCCGAAAACGACCCCAGATCGAACGACACCAGTCTCACTAAGAACCCGGCGTCCGCGGTGAACGTCAGCACCAGGTCTCCGCCTTCGTCGTCGTTGTAATGCACGTTCGTCAGGTTGGCGTAGCCCGTGGTCCAAGTCCTCGGCGTCCCTCCGTAGCTCGTCACCACGTTGGGCGTGTAAGTCCCGTTGTCCGTCCCATAAAAGCCCACCGCGTCCGACGCTGCGTTCACCCGGTCGCCGTATGCCGCGTTGATGCTTCCACCCAACACGGTGAACGGCTTCATGTCGAACGTCAGTATCGTGCCGCCAAAGGCGTTGCCCGCCAGGCCCAGCGCCAAAATCATTCCAATCCTGTGCATAAGTTCTCTTTGGTTCCTCCTGTGAAGTTGCTGCTTCCTCCCTAACAGTGCAACCGCCGCGACAACTGGCTCAGCACGGTGAACAATGAGCCAATGCGCCGCTGCTTCGCACTTCTATTCCCGAGGAGACCCCTTGCTATACTCAATGCACAGCGATGGACTACGAGGTAGCCGACCGCCTGCTGGAGGCATGGGGGCGTGGCGAGCGGGCGGCGCTCGATCAACTGATGGGGCTTGTCTATCACGAACTCCATCGCACTGCCTCCGCCATTCTCCAACGCGAATCCACAGCCTTCCGCACACGGCCCACATCACTGGTTCACGATCTCTTCCTCGAACTCCAGCGCCAGGGCCGCCTCAACGCGCGTGGTCAACAGCACTTCTTCGCCGTCGCGGCTTTCCTCATGCGCCAGATCCTCGTCCGCAATGCTCGCACGCGCCTGGCGGCAAAGCGCGGCGCCGGAATCCCGGCATCTTCTCTTCGCGACGAGACCCTGCTCGCTTCCTGGAACGAAGATCCCGAACGTCTGCTCGCCCTAAACGACGCTCTCACCCGACTCGAACAGATCGACCCTCTCAAGGCCTCCATCGTCGACCTGCGCTTCTTCGCCGACCTATCCATCGAAGCTACTGCCCAAAGCCTCCAGCTATCTCCTGCCACCGTCAAACGACACTGGGCCCTCGCCCGCGTCTGGCTCTTCGATCAGCTCAAGAGCGCGCACAGCCCGGAGCTACCCCCAGCATGATGACCACCGCATGTGCCACAATCGGACCCGGCGCGTCGCGCGGGCGAACTCGACAAGAGCCCGCACCGGCCCGGGCGACCCCCAGCATGCTCCGCAGTTCCTTCCCCACAGCGAGACCCGGCGCGTCGCGCGGGCGAACGCCGCAAAAGCCCGCACCGGCCCGGACGACCCCCAGGATGCTCCCACGCTCCTTCACCGCCGAGTGACCATGGCACCGGACCTCTGGGCTCAAATTGAAGACACCCTCGGCGATGCCCTCGAACTTCCGCCCGCCGAGCGTCTCCCCCTTCTTCAATCCCGTCTCGCGCATCGCCCCGAAGCGCTCCACGCCGCCCAGCGCCTGCTCGACGACATCCCCGCCTCCGAACGGCTCTTCTCCCAATCTCCGCTCCACGGCTGGCAACTCTCCGCCGGTGTCCGCTTCGGACCCTGGCAGCTCGAGCGCCCCCTCGGCGCCGGAGGCATGGGCATGGTGTGGCTCGCCCGCCGTATCGACGGCCAGGCCGACATGCGCGCCGCCATCAAGATCCTCCCTCCCGCTCTTGCCGGACCCATCGAAACCGACAGCCGGTTGCGCCGCCGCTTCCTTGCCGAAAAGCAGATCCTCTCGCAACTCGATCACCCCAACATCGCCCGCCTCCTCGACGCCGGCGCCGGCTCGGGCGACACTCCCAACTTCGTCATGGAGTTCGTCGATGGACTCCCGCTGCACGACTACCAGTTGGCCTCTCCGCGGGAGCGCCTGCGCCTGTTCGCCAAAATCTGTCACGCCGTCGAGTACGCGCACTCGAAGCTGATCGTGCACCGCGACCTTAAACCGCAGAACATCCTCATCCAATCGAGCGGCGAGCCCAAACTGCTCGACTTCGGCATCGCCCGCCTGCTCACCGATCAGCCCGCCGATGGCGCCCTCACGCTCCTGCGTGCCTACAGCCTCGACTACGCCAGCCCCGAACAGTTGCGCGGCGAGCCCATCGGCACGGCCACAGACATCTATTCCCTCGGCCTCCTGCTCTATGAGTGGATCACCGCCGAACGCGCCCGCAACTGGTCCGGGTTCACGCTGCTGCAGGCCGTCCACGCTGCCGCCTCGTTTGAGTTGCCGGCCCACCCCCGCCTCGATTCCGATCTGCTCGCCGTCGTTCGCAAAGCCTCGCACCCCGATCAGTCGCTGCGCTATCGCAGCGCCACCGATCTCGCCGCCGACATCGAACGCCTCATTGCCGGGCTCCCTGTGCTGGCCCGGCCGCCGCGTCCGGCAGAGCGGGCCTGGCGCTTCCTAAGCCGCCACTGGCTTGCCGCGGCAACCTCAGGCGCGGTCCTCGCCCTCATCGCGGCCTCGACCGTAGTGGCCGTCTCCTCGGCGCGGCAGGCACACTACCAGCGAGCCATTGCCCTGGAGAAGTCCCGCCAGTTGGAGCGCTCGCTCACCGCCGAACGCGCGGCCTTGCTCTCCGCCCGGCAGCAATCCGAGCGCGCCCAAGCGATGTCCAACCTCGCCCGGCAGAGCCGGCAGCAAACCGAGCAGCGCATGGGCGATCTGCTCACCGCCTTCCAGTCGATGCTGTTCCACACCCGGCGCAGAATCGTCATTCTTCCCGGCGGCACCAAGGCGGGCTTCCAACTGATCCAGCAAGCGCTGTCGGATATCGAACGGCTCCAGCCCGGCGAGCGCTTGCGGCCGCGATTCCTCCACCTCCGCGCCCATGCCCACGCCATCCTCCGTGACCTCGCCAACGGCCCCAACTCCAATCTCGGCGACGCGGCCGGCTTCCAAACCCACGGCCGCGCCAGCGTTGCCCTGTGGCGTGAACTGCACCTGCTCGAACCGCACAACTTCGCTGCCCGCCTCAATCTGGCGCAAGCCGAGTTTGCCCTCGTCCGCTTGACCCTCCCCAAGGAATACAACGCCGTCTGGGCCGAATGGGAACGGCGATTCACACAACTGGCGGCGATGGCTCCTAACGATCAAACCACGCTGTCCATTCTTGCCTCGTTGCACTTCTTTGCTGCCGGAACGGCGGGTGCGTCAGGTTTCGCCCGCCACATGGATGCGAGCATCGCTCACAACGAACGGTTGCTCCAACTGGATCCCACCAACGAGGTGGTGTGGCGTGACCTCGCTCTGGGTCACAAGTACCGCTCCAACGACCCCTCGCTTGCCTATCCGCAGGCCCGCCACCACGCCGCCGAAGCGTTGCGCCTCGACCGCATGCGCTCCGCCGCCCAGCCCGAGAATGCAGCGGCGCGGTTGGACGTGGCGTACAGCATCGGCGCGCGGGCCGATGTCGAGGCCCGCTTCCACCGCAACACGGATGCCCTGTCTCTCTATCGCGAGTCCTTCCTGCTCCGCCAGACCATGCTCCGTGCCGATCCGGGGAACGCTCAGCTCACCCGCTCCCTGCGCTACCCCCTCATGTCCTGGGGCCGCGTGGCGGCCATGGTTCCCGATCTCGATTCCGTGCGCGAAGCATTGGCTGCCTTCGACGCGCTTCCGCCCAGCGCCTCCCCGTGGATGCAGGATAAGGATCTCGGTTCCGTGCATCTGTGGCGAGCTTCCCTGGCCGCCGCGGCAGGACGCACCGATGAGGCATGCAAACACTGGGACGCAGCCCTCAGCGGCACCCTCTGGGAGAGCGCCGCCGATCGGCAATCCCTCACCCGCCTCCGCCGCGAGTCCTGTCCTGCCCCGCTCGAGTAGCCGCTGCCGCTCTGTCCCCAGCGCCGTTGGCATCGCAGCGGCCTTCCGCGCCGGTTTGCGCCAGTCCCGGCTACGGAGCGGCAAGCGGAATCCACGCCGGCTCTGTGGACAGTTGCCCTTCATAAACCAGGCGGACCGGCGCGTCACCCTTTGGCAGGCCGGCTGGAATTTGCACCGTCAATTCAGCAACCCCCGGCGAGAAGGGCCGCGCTCGCAGCACCGGATATCCCAAGCTGCGCAGGACCACCTGCATCCCACCCGGCTGCATGACATCGTAGGGAGGCGCCAGCGGCGCCGGAATGTTCAACCCGGTCACGTACAGCGTCACCGTCTCGCCGCCGCGCACGGGCCGCTCTGGCGTCACCCACAGTAGATCCGCCGTGAGAGCGGCTGCGTAGAGCTTCCCATTCCCGGCGCCCAGAAGCAGTCCAGGCTTGGACGTCACAACGGTGACCGGGAACGCCGCCACGGTGCCGTCAGTGGTCAGCCGCAGCGTCTCCGTCCCACTTGCGGCGAGGCCGGCCGGCAGTAGCAGATCGATCCGGTCTGGGCTCACATAAGCCACCGCACAAGCCTTACCGGCTATATCCGCCGACACTCCTCCGAGACTCGCCGGCAGAGAGCCGTCAGCGCCGATCGCGCCGCTCCAGTCCATCGTCCGCAATCCGGGGAACTCTCCCAGCAACGTCAACCATGCGCCGGGGCTCGTCCGCGGCAGGCCACCGTGGGCATTGAGTACCGGCACAACCCAGCGTCCCGGCGCGGGCGCGATCAGCTTTCGGATGCGGTCTGAGTCGCACACCTGAATCGCGCCCGAGGCCGTCACTGCTAGACACGACGGCGACCAGAGCGTCGCGGCGTTGGCTAGCCCGTAGTCGCCGTCGTGACCGGCCACTCCCGTGCCCGCGATGGTTCGCGCTACCCCATCGGGACCGATCGCCCGCACGCGGTTCTCCGCCGCTTCGCTGACGTAGAGAATGCCTTCGCCGTCGATGGCCAGACCCGATAACCCCGTCAACGGCGTTGACATGCCGGCGACTGTCATGATGATCCCGTCGCCGTCCACGCGTCTTACCACTCCGGCCTTCCCATCGGCGAAATAGAGCCGCCCTTCCGCGTCCAGCGCCATGGCGGTAGCCGAGAGCAGTTCAGCCGACGTTGCCGGGCCGCCATCGTTGGCGTACCCGCAGGTTCCCGTTCCGGCAACCGCCGTGATCGCCCCTTGACTCAGGCGCAGGATACGGCAACCCTCCGGATCGTTGAAATACAGGTTGCCCCGGCTGTCTGCGGCAAGCGCCGTCGGCGCGGCGCCGATTGCCGCAATGGCGAAGAACTTGCCGGCCGCCTCATCGTATTGCTGCAGCAGCCGCTGCTCCGGGTCCGCGATGTAGATTGCTCCGTTGGAATCGGCGGCCATCGGCTTTACCCGATACACAGCGGGCGACCAATAGAAGCAGATTCCGAACATGCGGGCGATGCACCGTGCTTCTTCCACCGGATTAGCCAACAGCGTTTCGGTGCGCTGCCCGCGCGTGCGGTAGACCCCGTATGCGTCCGAGTGAATTGTGGTTCCATCGGCAAGCACACGAAGGCTGTGCAGCGCGGGCCTGGTGTGCCGGACGGTAACGATGAAGCGCGCCGATTGAGCCTGTGCGGCCTGCGGCGAAACCATCGCTGCCGCGCACACGAACAATGCCAGGCATCGGCGAATCATAGGATTGCTCAACCCCAAAGACCCGCTCCGCCCGGGCGCCAACTACACCCAGCCCGTTAGCGGCCTACGGCTGGTTCCCCATCGGCACTGTGCTCGGCGCTTTCGACACCGCGCCTTTGCGCGCCTCGTCGATCGACACGTTGTTCACATCGAGCGTCACGCCCAGCGCCTGTTCGAGCGACACACGGGCTCTGCTGTAAGTGCTCAACGCATTCACTTCCGCCGCCTGCGCCACCGCCAGGTCGCGCTGCGCCTGAATCACCAGGAAGATGGTCGAGGCGCCCAAGGCATACTTCTTCTGATCGGCGTCTAGCGTCTGCTCGGCGAAGATGCGCGCCTTCATCGCCGATTGAAAACCGGCCCGCGCCTGCTGCAGTCCGATCAGCGCGTTCTGGATCTCCACCCGCACGTTGTTCACCGTCGATTGCTGCCGCAACTCCTGTTGCCGCAAGCGCAGCAAGTCGTTGGCGTAATCGGCGCGGGCCTGACGGTTGTGGATGGGAATGTTCAACTGGAACTGCACGTTGTAGTCGGGGAAGTTGCGGCGGAAGATCTGCCCCAGCACGCCCGAGTAACCGCCGATAAAGAACGGATTGGCCTGCTGCACGAGACCCGGAACGCCGGGCACGGAGATCAACTGCGGATTGCCGGACAGCCCGTTGTTGCGCATCGAGGCCACCAGGTCCAGACTCGGCTTCAATTGGCTCTTCGTGCCTTCCAGGCCGATCTTCGTCGACTCGATGCTGAGCCGGATCTGCTGCATGTCGGGGCGCTTCTCGATGGCCGCGTTCACCAGGTCCTGGATGGGCCGCACCGGCTCGGATTCGGGGATGCGGATGGAGTCCGTCGGAACGACGTGCACGTCCGAGATGAGCGGGTTCGACACCCCCGTGCGGCTGAGCGCATTCTTTAACACCGTCTCCTGTTGCAGCACGCGCGTCTCCGATACCGTGAGGTCCTGCTGGTTGCGCGCCACTTCGGCTTCGGCGCGCACGATCTCGATCGGGGCCAGCGTTCCAATCTCCACCTGCTTCTTGTTGTCGCTGAGCAGTTTCTCGGCCAGCGCCAGCGCCTGCTTCTTTACCTTCGCGTCTTCGTTGAAACTCACCAGATCCCAATAAATGTTGATGATATTGGAAATCGTGGTGATCACCTGCTGCTGAAATACCAGATCGCTCACCGTAATTTCATTCTTCGCGATCCGAATATTGCGGTTGTTGACGGCCAGGCCGAAGCCGCGCAGCAGGTTCTGGCTCACGGTGAAGCCCAGGTTGCCCGTATAAAACGGGTTGATTTCGGCGCGTGGCACGGAGCTGTTCACGTAGCTCGTGTTCATGTCGAGCGAAATGTTGGTGCCGTAAAGGAAGCCCTTCTGCAGGCTGAAGTAGGGCGAGTTGTTGCGTACCGAAAACGCCGGAACGCCGGTGGCGAACGAGTTCGAGTTGATGGTGGTGCGGTGGAAGAATCCGTAGCCCATGCTGACGACAGGGTCGAGGATCGGAATGGTGGTTCCGGTCTGCTGGAAGACGAAGCCGCCCGCCGATTGGGTGTCGGTGCCGCCGCCTCCGCCGCCGCCGCGGCCGACGCTTGAGCCCAACCCGCCCAGGCCGGAGACTTGGTTGGCCACGTTCGTGGTGGTCGTGTTGAGCGTGGTGGGGATACCACGGATGAAGCCGCCCGCCTCGGCGCGCAGCAGCTCCGTGTCGGCCAGGCGCGGACCGTAGCGCTGGATCTCAATGTCGAGGTTGTTCTCCAGAGCGAGCGCGATGGCATCCTGCAGCGACAGGTAGAGGCGCCCGGCGCGCACCAGCGAATCGAGGCGGTTGGAGTTGCGCAGGCTGATCGGGTCCACGCTCTGTGGCCGGTAGCGCTCCAGCCAGCCCTTCACTCCGCTCATGCCCCATCCCGGGCTCTGCGTGGGGCTCTGCTGCGGTTGCCCCGCGCCCGGCTGCTGAGCCGGCATCAGCGGTGTGCAAAGCAACATCCATACGGCGAATACGGCGATCTGCTGGTTCACGAAATTCTCCCAAAGCTAAAAAGAGGGCACTCGAAATCGAACGACGGAACGAAGACCCGGAATGTTCCCTAATCTCTCATGTTACCCCAACGACTCTTCGCACCCGGAGGG
The DNA here is from genome assembly GCA_016789755.1 of Bryobacterales bacterium. Classification (GTDB taxonomy): domain Bacteria; phylum Acidobacteriota; class Terriglobia; order Bryobacterales; family Bryobacteraceae; genus CADEFT01. The sequence goes on along the minus strand of JAEUQG010000088.1, from coordinate 58,839 downwards.
CCATTCGGGATTTGTTGAAAACCCTATTGGAATCCAGGGTGTGGGCCGCGGGGAAGTGTCCGATTCCGGGATTGCACCCTTCGCCAGTGCAACAAAAAGCGAATGGTATACTGAGGATCGTTTACCCCCGTGACCAACACCCAGCAACATACTCTCACTCTCTTTGAGCAGACCGGCGCCTACCTGCACGGGCACTTCCGCCTCACCAGCGGGCTGCATAGCCCGGAGTATTTACAGTGTGCCATCGTGCTGCAACATCCGCAGCACGCCGAGGCGTTGGGCCGCAATCTGGCCGCCGCGCTGCGCAAGCTGGAGCCGATGCGGAACATCGATGTCGTCGTGTCGCCGGCAATGGGCGGGCTCATCATCGGGCATGAGGTGGCTCGGGCTTTGCACGCACGGCATGTCTTTACTGAACGCGTGGACGGGAAGATGACGTTGCGCCGAGGGTTCACGGTGAAGCCGGGCGAGACCGCGGTGGTCATTGAGGACGTCATCACCACGGGCGGCAGTTCGGTCGAGGTGATCCAGTTATTGAAGGCCGCCGGCGTGCATGCGGTGGGCGCAGGGTCCATCATCGACCGCTCGGGCGGGCGTGTAGACCTGGGCGTGCCGCGGGTTGCTCTGGCGGTGATGCATGTGGTGACCTACGATCCGTCGGTGTGCCCGCTGTGCGCGCAGGGCTCGCCGGTGGTCAAACCCGGCTCGCGCGCGAGTGCCTGATGGCGCGGCGGCTGCGCTTCACGATCGCCTACGACGGCACGGCGTATCATGGCTGGCAGGTGCAACCGGGCTTGCCTACCATCCAGGGAGTGATCGAAGCTGCGATGGGGGAGATTGAGGGCAAGGCGGTGAGCGTCGCCTCCTCCGGACGGACCGATGCCGGAGTGCATGCCCTGGCCCAGGTGGCTGCCTGTGACCTGGACAATCCGATTCCCGCGGCGAACCTGCTGAAGGCCCTCAACCGGCTTCTGCCGGCCGATATCCGGGTGCTTGGGGTGAGCGAGGCGGCGCTCGATTTCCATCCCCGGTTCCAGGCGGTGGCGAAGACCTACGAGTACCGCATCTGGCGCGGCGAGGTGTGCCCGCCCTTCGACCGGCACTACGTCTACCATCACCCTTACGTCTTTGGCGAGCGGGAGTTCATCGAGGCGGCGGGGGTCTATCGAGGGGTGCACGATTTCTCGGCCTTTGCGGCGGCCGACGAGAAGGATGCCTTGGGAGCATCGAAGGTGCGCGAGGTGTTTTCCTCCGAGGCGTGGCGGAGCGGGGAGCGCCTGATCTACCGTGTGCGCGGCAGCGGGTTTCTGAAGCACATGGTGCGCAATCTGGTGGGCGGATTGATGGAGGTGGGGCGCGGCAACATGACCGCGGCGGATCTGGCCGGGCTGCTGGAGCCGGGCTGCGGGCGCAAGCTGGGACACGCTGTCCCGGCGCGCGGGTTGCTCCTGCTGAGCGTGGAGTATCCGGAAGCGGCTACACCAGGTTCGGAATCTTGATGATCTTCTTCTGGATGGCGTACTGCACCAGTTGCGCTTTGTTGTGGATGTCGAGCTTGCGCATGAGGTTGAACTTGTGCGCTTCCACCGTCTTCACGCTGAGGTTGAGGTCGCAGGCGATCTCTTTGACCGAGTTGCCTTCGGCGAGCATTTTGAGCACTTCGCGTTCGCGCGTGGTGAGCGTGGCGAAGCGGGGCAGGCGGTTGGCGGACTTGATGCGCGAGCGGAAGTCATCGACAAGCTGGCTGAGCATGCGCGGGCTGAGATAGCTGCCGCCACGGGCGACATCGCGCACGGCCGCGACCAGTTGGGCGGCGGGGGAATCCTTGAGGACATAGCCGCTGGCGCCGACTTCCATTCCTTCGACGAGGTAGTCTTCGTCGTCGTACATGGTGAGGAAGAGGACCTTGGTTTCGATGCGGTTCTTCTTGATCTGGCGCGTGGCTTCGAAGCTGCTCAAGCCCGGCATGCCGATGTCCATCAGAACGACGTCTGGACGGACTTCGCCGGCTTTATCCACAGCGTCGCCGCCGTTGGAGGCTTCGCCGACGACCTCCATGTCGGGCTCGGCCGCGATGAGGGTTCGGATTCCTTGGCGGAACAGAGTGTGGTCGTCCGCAAGCATGATTCGAATTTTTGCCATAAGAGTTCGTCCGGCTTCTTTGTTAAGTTTCTATACCTACCGAGCTTGTTTTCCTGGGTGGATGGGCAGTTCGATCCGGATTCGGGTGCCGCGGCTGAGGCGGGCTTCCTTGGATCTCTCCCCCGCTGGGCCGTTGGGCTGGCTTTCGATCTGGAACTTGCCGCCCATAAGGGCGACGCGCTCCCGGATGCCGGCCAGACCGAATGAGTTTCTCTTCTCTAACGCTTCCTCCACATGAAAACCAACTCCGTCATCTTCAACCTGCAATCTAAGTACTCCATCGGCAGTTGTGGCCGAAAGGTTTACATGAGACGCCATCGAATGCTTGGCGATGTTGTTACAACATTCCTGCACGAGGCGGTACACGATAATCTCGATTTTCTTCGGCAAGTGATGTAACTTGCTGATTTGTAAGCGCACTTTGGCGGGATGCATCTGCCGGAAGCGGTTCACCAACTGGCGCAGGGCGGCGCCCAGCCCAAGCTGCTCGAGGACGGCCGGGCTGAGGGCGGCGATCAGGCGGCGAATCTCTAAGATGGTACGCTCGGTCATTTCTCTTACTTCGGCCAAGCGGCTTCGGGCTGATTCTTCTTCGGGCAGGCTCTGCTCGATCATCTCCAGGTTGAGGCGCACGCAGAGCAGCGATTGACCGGCCTCGTCGTGCAACTCGCGGCTGATGCGGCGGCGCTCGGCTTCCTCGACGTGAAGCATGTGCTCGGCCAAGGCGCGGACCTGCTCCTCGCGCTTGGCGAGGTCCTCAACCAGGCGGGCCTTTTCGGCCGAGAGCAGGCAGCGTTCGGCGGCGGCGGCGAGCAACTCCTGTTCGCGGGGCAGCCATTCGTAGAACTTCTTGAAGCCGAACTGCATCACGCCAGCCAAGGCATCGCCCATGGTGAGGGGCACCGACCAACAGGAGCCGTAGCGCTTCTTCCAGGCAGGGTCAAGGAGGACGGCGCTGCCGGGCTCGGCGCCTTCCCAACTCCAGCAGTGGCCGGATTTGAGCCTGGCAAGGACCTTGCGGTCCTGCATCAGCCCGTTCAGATGGGGAGCGGCGGGGCGGCGCGGCTGGCGGCTGAAACTGCTCTTGCACTGCCACTGTCCGGAGGCCGGCTCGAGCAGGAACAGATGAGCGGCATCGGCGCGGCAGAACTGGGCGAGCGAGGCGAGGAAGCGGCGCAGCAGTTCATCGAGGTTGCGCGATTCCAGCTCGACGCGGAACAGCTCATAGAAGGCCTGGGTTTCGGCCTCGCGCACCTGGTAATAGGCGTTGTTTAAAGTGAGGATGACGCAGAAGTGCAACTGCTCGCGCACCCATTGAAAGTTGGCGAACTCTTCGGGGAAGAGCCGGTGCAGCATGGGGGCGAGCAGCTTGTCGTATTCCTCAAGTGCGGTAAGGACCTGACCTGGAGGCAGGTTCAGTTTGGCGAGGCGGCGGCCGTGGTATTCGACCTGCTCGAAGAAGGCTGCCATGGGCTGGCCGGAGGCCACCGTGCGGGTGACCGCGCCGGGGGTGATGGCCTGCAGGGCGTTGCGTTCCTTGGCGCCGTAGCGCAGCGTCTTCAAGCGCTTCTCAAAGCGCGAGTTAATGGATGCGGCATGGGGGTTCAGGAAGCCGGCAAGCTTCTGAATATGGGTCCGGAGCTGATCGCTGAGGACGTCCGCCGCGTCGGCAAGTACTGGAGATTTCTCTGGTCCGGCCACTCCCTTGATCTATCGTGAGTAAGGGCTTTTCACTTTAGGGCCGCAGCAAAACGCCTTACGGGGGCTTTCGTCTCCGCCCATTCCCCAGTACAATATCGTCATCACTTGTTTTATGTCTCTGGCGGAATCATTTGCCGATTTTGAAGTAGCCACGCGGCAGGCGTTCGCGCAGACCGAGCACGCGCTGACGAACCGTCTGGCGGAGTTGTCGGCGAAGCTGGCCAAGGAGTTGGAGCGGCGGGACCGGGCGCAATCGGAGCGGTTGAACCAACTGGCGCGGCGGCTGCGGATGGCGGAGTCGGTGGAGGAATGGAAGACCATTCTCGAAGAGGGGGCGTCGGCCTATGCCTCGCGGGTGGCAGTGTTTGCCGCCGGGGAGGTGGCCGAGGCGCCGGCGTTCGCCATGGCGATGGAGACGCGCGACACGGTGATCACGATGCGCACCGCCGCTGAGTTAGGGGAGGAGGCGGCCGCGCGGCTGGGCGAGGCGCTGAGTCCGCGCTGCTACCTGGTGCCTGTGTTCCATGGGGAGACGGTGTGTGCCGTGCTCTATGCCGAGGACAAGGTGAAGCCGCCGCGGGAGGCGTTGGAGCTGGTGGCGATGCTGGCGGCGCAGACGATGCCCGTGCCGGTGGCCGCTCCGCCCGCCGCTGAGCCCGAGCCTGTACCGGAAGCCGAGGCCGTGGCGGGGCCGGTGTTGATCCAGATTGCTCCGGCGGAGAAGAGCTACGAGCGGCAAGTGCTGGAGACGAAGGCGAAGAACTTCGCGCGGCGGGAAGTGGCCCGTCTGCTGCTATTCGAACAGCCGGCGGTCGATTCCGGACGCCGGAATGCATCGTTGTACGTCCAACTGAAAGAGCCGATCGATTCCGGGCGGGAACGCTACCGGCAGGAATTCCTGTTGGCCGCGCCGTCCATGTCCGATTATCTGCATGAGGAACTGGTACGCACACTGGCGAACGATGACCCATCGAAACTCGGTTCGGAATACCCTGGCGCTTTGCGCTAGCCTGACGCTGCTGGTCCCGGAGGGATGGGGCCAGGGGAGAGGGGCGGACTTTCCGCCGCAGGCGCTCTCGCGCGGGCTGGAGCAGATGCGGGAGAAGTCGTTTCGGGCGGCGGTGGCGACGTTTCAAGGGGCGCTGCCGAGGATGCCGCAGCTTGCTGACTATCCTTATTATTTTCAAGGTCTTGCGTATTCCGAGTTGAAGGATTCGGCGAAGGCGGCGGGGGCGTTTTCGGCGGTGGTGCGGTTCCAGCCGGTGTCTCCGTTCGCGGCACGAGCGGCGGTGTCGGCGGCGAAGGCGTATGTCGAGCTGGGGCGGGCGAAGGACGCGCTCGCACTGCTCAAGCAAAGCTATAAGAATATCCCACAATCTACTGCTGAAGCGGCACTTGCCGGTGTTTACGAAGCCCTCGGCGACCCCATTTCGGCGGCTGCCTCCTGGCAGAAGGTCTACTACGGATACCCGGCTGCGGAATCGGCTGGAGAGGCTGGGCTGGCGCTGGTGCGGCTGAAGGCGTCGTTGGGGGAAAAGTTTCCGCCGGTGCTGGCGCAAGCGCTGTTGGGCCGGGCCAATGCGCTGGCCAACGCGCGCCGCTATGCCGAGGCGAAGCAGCAGTTGGAGCAATCGCTGTCCTCGCTGGCGGGGGATGACCGCGATCTGGCGCGGGTGCGCATGGGGGTAATGGATTACAAGGGCCGTCAGATGCTGGCGTCCTATAAATACCTGCGCGGGCTGGAGGTGAATTCGCCGGAAGCCGATGCCGAGCGGCTGTATCACCTGACGTATCTGGCGAAGCGGCTGGACCGGGAAAGCGACATGCGGGCCCACCTGGCCGAGGTGGAGCGGAAGTATCCGAACTCGAAGTGGCGGCTGGAGTCGATTTTGACGACGGCCTATCTGTATCATGGGCGCGGGGAGCAGGAGACCTACGAGGGCCTGTACAAGACGTGCGCGGCGTCGTTTTCGGCGCAGCCCGACGGATCGTTCTGCGATTGGAAGATCACGTGGGGGAACTATCAGCGGCGTCCGGCCGATGCCGAGACGCTGTTCCGGGCGCACATCAAGCGCTATCCGAATTCGGAGAAAGTGCCAGCCTCCTTCTATTTTCTGGCGCGGCAGGCGGAGTTGCGGCGCGACTACGGGATGGCGAAGGCTTACTATCAGCATCTGGCCGATTACGCTCCGAACCACTATTACGCGATGCTGGCCGAGGAACGGCTGGAGACGGCGTTGCTGGCCAAGGCGACGGCGTCGCTTGAAGTGGGCGATTTTCTGGCCGGGTTGGAACTTCCGGTGCGGCGGATCAAGCTGAGCTTCGAGCCGACGCGGGCAACGGTGGCGCGGCTCGAACGGGCGCGGCTCCTGAGCGCGGCGGGGTTGGGGGAACTGGCCGAAGGGGAACTGCGGTTTGCGGCGCGCAACGACGGGCAGCCGCAGGTGATCGCGATGGAATTGGCGAAGCTGCTGGACAGCCGTGGGGCTCACGATGAAGCACTGCGGGCGGTGAAGGCGTATGTGCCGGGGTATTTGAATATACCGTTTGAAGACGCTCCGGTGAATTTTTGGCGGGTGGCATTTCCGCTGCCGTACCGTGACGCGCTGGAGCGCTATTCCCGGCAGAAGGATCTCGATCCGTACATCGTAGCGGGGCTGATCCGGCAGGAATCGGAGTTCAATCCGAAGGCGATTTCGGTGGCCAAGGCGTACGGGCTGACGCAGGTGCTGCCGTCGACGGGGCGGTGGCTGAGCCGGAAGAACGGCATCCGCGGGTTCACGACGGCGAAGCTGTTCGAGCCGGAGATGAATTTGCGGCTGGGGACGATCTATTTGCGGCAACTGCTGGACTCGTTCAAAACGCGCTGGGAGCATGTGCTGGCGGCGTACAATGGCGGGCCGACGCGGGTGAACCGGTGGCTGAATTGGGGGACGTACCGCGAGCCTAGTGAATTTATCGAAACGATCCCGATTGCGGAGACACGGGATTACGTGCAGATTGTGCTGCGCAATGCCGGGGTGTACCGGCGGCTGTACGGACAGAGTTCCGCGGGGCTGCCGGCGGGTAAGGGAATGCAGGGAAACGCGAGCCGGGAGCGGGCGGGCAATTGAGCCGGACGCCGTTGGCTGGTTCTGAAAGGACGCTGACGGGAAGGCCGATGCAGCGCTGCGGATTCGGTGTACCGGCGGCTGTACGGACAGAGTTCGGCGGGGCTGCCGGCGGGTAAGGGCATGCAGGGGAACGTGAGCCGGGTGCGGGCGGGCAATTGAGCCGGACGCCGTTGGCCGGCTCTGGAAGGACGCTGACGGGAAAGCCGATGCAGCGCTGCGGATTCGGTGTACCGGCGGTTGTACGGACAGAGTTCGGCGAGGCTGCCGACGGGTAAAGGAATGCAGAGGAACGTGAGCCGGGTGCGGGCGGGCAATTAAGCCGGACGCCGTTGGCTGGTTCTGAAAGGACGCTGACGGGAAGGCCGATGCGGCGCGGCGGATTCGGTGTACCGGCGGCTGTACGGACAGAGTTCGGCGGGGCTGTCGGCGGGTAAGGGCATGCAGGGGAACGTGAGCCGGGAGCGGGCGGGCAGTTAGGGCGGCTTTACGGACGGAGTTCGGCTGGGTTACCTTCGGGTAAGGCACTCCATGGCAATCCCAACCGAGACGGGGCAGGCAATTCGAGAACGTTTTCGTAGCGCGCGGACGCGGAATTTCACCGAATCGGTGATTCGCGAGATGACGCGGCTGGCGATCCAATACAAGGCGGTGAATCTGGCGCAGGGGTTTCCGGACTTTCCGGCGCCAGGGATGCTGAAGGCCGCGGCGCATGCGGCGATCGACGCCGAGTTCAACCAGTATTCGATCACCTGGGGGGCCAAGCCGTTTCGTGACGCGATTGCGGCCAAGTACCGGCGGCACTATGGCTTGGAACTGGATCCGGAGCGCGAGATCACGGTCTGCTGCGGGGCGACCGAGGGGATGATTGCGACGCTGCTGGCGGTGACGAATCCGGGCGATGAAATTATTGTTTTCGAGCCGTACTATGAGAATTACGGACCGGATTCGGAGTTGTGCTCGGCGGTGCGGCGGGTGGTGGCGCTGCGGCCGCCGGATTGGACCTTCGACCGGGATGAGTTGCGGCGGGCGTTTACGGCCCGGACGAAGGCGGTGATTGTGACGAGCCCGAACAATCCGACGGGGCGGGTGTTTTCGGCCGAAGATCTGGCGTATATTGCGGGATTGTGCCAAGAGTTCGATGCTTTGTGCATTACGGACGAGATCTACGAGCACATCCTGTACGACGGGGCGGAGCATGTGCCGGTGCTGGCGGTTCCGGGGATGCGGGAGCGCGGGATTCTGGTGAACTCGATGTCGAAGACGTATTCGGTGACGGGGTGGCGAGTGGGGTGGGTGCTGGCAGCTCCGGACCTGACGGATTCGATCCGCAAAGTACACGATTTTCTCACTGTGGGTGCGGCGCATCCGCTGCAAATGGCGGGGGTTACAGCTCTGGGGCTGGACGATGAATATTACGCCGAGTTGGGGCGCGAGTATCAGAAGAAGCGCGACCATATCGTTTCGGTGTTGGAGGAGACGGGGTTCCGGCCGTTTCGGCCGACGGGGGCGTATTATGTGATGGCGGACATCTCGGGGTTTGGGTTTGCGAATGACACGGAGTTCGCCATGCATCTTTTGCAGAGGTGTGGCTTGGCTGCGGTGCCGGGGTCGAGTTTCTTTCTGCGGGCCGAGGATGGTCATCAACTAATTCGCTTCTGTTTCTGCAAAAAATATGAGACATTGGAGGAGGCAAGGCAACGTTTAAAGAGACTCACCTAAGTGGAGATCTCCCATGAAGCCGATCGTCCTCTTTCCTGAAGCGACCGCCCATGATAATGGCTGCGGTCCTGTGGTTGCCCTGGGCGATGCTGCCGGGCAACCGATCGAAATCACCCTGCAAATCACGCGCATGATGGAGCAGCAGACGCTGGATGCTGTGGTTTGGGGTTCGCCGGACGGCTCGGACTGGGGCACGCGCCCTGTGCTCCGGCTACCGCACCGGTATTATTGTGGACGTTACCAACACATATTAGACTTGTCGGGTCGCCCTGACGTCCGGTATTTGCGATTGGAATACCGGTTGCGGGGGTGGCTGCCGCAATCGCCCTATTCTTTGGCAGCTTTCTCGGCGATGGTGGTGCCGTGCCATGAGGAAGCGCTGGCGGTTGGGGCGTAGGAATTTCGAGGTCAGATTTCCGGCTGTGTGGCCATAGGGAGCGGTGTGGCTAAAGGGTAAGGTGTGCCATGAAGGACGGGCGGGGCATTGCGTCCGCAGCAGCGTTTGAATTTCTGACCGCTGCCGCAGGGGCATGAGGCGTTGCGGGGTGTTGGAGTGGGCGACGAGTCAGTGGGGGCGGATTTGGCGGTTGGGGTTGGGTTGGAGTAGATTTCGGTCAATTGACGGTGGTAGGCGGATTCGTCGGCGGAGACGCCGGGGTCGGCGGCAGCCTTTTGGGCGGTATCGGTGGAGAGGGTGAGGCATTCGGAGACTTGCGGGGCGGGGAGATTCCAATTCTTGCGGGTGAGCAGTGCGAGGGCGGCGCGGAGGAGAACGGCGGGTGAGGCTTTGGGGTTATCGAGGAGAGCTTCGAGGGTATCGAGTGCTTTGGCGCTGAGGGACAGCATGCGGTCGCGGACGGTGAGGGCGTATTCCTGATGGCCGAGAGCGAAGGCATGGACGAAGGCGGGGTCATCGAACCAGGAGTAAACGTCGGGCCGGGGGACGGAGGCGTGCGCGGCGGCAGCGGTGATGGTCATGCCCGCGGCGAGGGCTTGGAGGACGGCGATTTGCGGTGCGGTGAAGTGTTTCATGACGATTTGATGATAATGGGTTGCATTTCCTCATAATGGATGGCGAGCTGGGGCCGGTGGGAGACGGGTGTTTGTTTCGATGGACTTTGGGGGGAAGAATTTTTTTTGCATGCCGGTGACCGGCGGCGCGAGGGGGGCGGCGGCGGGATGTATACTCATGTGGTGGAACCGAAGGCCGGGATCACGCAGCTTATCGAACAACTCCAAGAGGGGCACGATGTGGAGAACGAACTGCTGGAGGCGGCGCAGGCGGGGTTGAAGCGCATCGCGCGGCATTTCATGGCGGGGGAGAGGGTGGGGCACACGCTTCAGCCCACGGCGCTGGTGAATGAGGCGTTCGTGCGGATGTTCCGGGCGCAGGCGCCGCGGTGGCGGAATGGAGATGAGTTCTTTTCGGCGGCGGCCCGGGTGATGCGGCAGATACTCATCGATTCGGCGCGGCGGCGGATGGCGGTGAGGAGGGAGGGGGTGCGGGCGCCGCTCGAAGAAGGGAGCGCCACCGACGGGCGCCGGTATGCGTGGGTGGAGATCGACATCGCGCTGGAGAAGCTGCTGGCGGGGGATGAAATGGCGGGAAAGGTTGCGCAAATGCATTTGATTTGCGGGCTGAATTTCCGCGAGATCGGGGAGGTGATGGAGGTGTCGGACGAGAAAGCCCGGCAGGAGTGGATCTACGCGGAGCGATGGTTGCGGCGGGAATTGGGGGGGAGCCTGTTTGAGTCCTGAGCAGCAGCGCAGGGTGAAAGAGATTCTGGCAGGGGCGGTGGATCTGCCGGAGTGGCAGCGGCAGCAGTATGTCGATGGGGCCACCGGGGATCGCGCGGTACGGGACGAGGTGTTGTCATTGTTGCGGGCGGGGGCGGAGGCGACGGCGGACGGGGAGGGACTGGTGCTGGCGGGGCGCTACCGCGTGGTTCGCAAGTTAGGGGAAGGGGGATTCGGGATAGTTTTTCTGGCGGAGGATTCGAGGACCTACGGGCAGCTTGTGGTGGTGAAGGTGCTGCGGCACGTATCGGCGAGCGCGTGGCACGAGCGGAAGTTCGAGGAAGAGGCCAAGGCGCTGGCGCAACTGCGGCATCCGGGGGTAGTGGGGCTGCTCGGCACGGGACGGCTGGAGAAGGGGACGCCGTTCGAGGAAGGCACTCCGTACCTGGTGATGCAGTATGTGGAGGGGATCCCGCTGGAGGAGTTGATTCGGGGCGGACCCGTGGCGCTGGAGGTGGCGGCGGATCTGGTGCGGCAGATTGGGGGAGCGTTGGATGCGGCGCACGCGGCGAGGATTCTGCACCGCGATCTGAAGCCGGCCAACATCATGCTGCAGCCGCTGGCGGGCGGGGAATATCACGTGAAGCTGATCGACTTCGGAATCGCGGGCCTGCTGGCGGCGGACGGCAGCGGAGCGGTGACGAGGACGCTGGTGGGAACGGAGGCTTACATGGCTCCGGAGCAGTGGGACGGGCAATTGGGGAAGGCGTCGGATATTTACGCGTTCGGGGTGGTGGCGTACGAAATTCTCACGGGAGTGTTGCCGTTCGAGGCGGACAATGAGTTGCGGCGGATGTTTCTGCGGCGGGATGGGGAGTGGAAGCGGGCGAAGACGATACGGCCGGAGATTCCTGGGGAGACCGATGAACTGATCGCGGCGGCGCTTGCGGTGGATGCGCGGAGGAGGCCGGAGAATGCGGCGGAGTTCGGGCGGCGGCTGGCGCAGACGTTGTTGGAGGGAGGGGGGAAGCGAGGCGGGCAGAGGCGGGTGCTGGTTGGTCTGCTGGGTTTGGTATCGATGGCGGGAGCATGGGTTGCTTTTCGCGGTTGGGAAGGGCAGGCGCCGGCGCCGGTGATGAGGGGGGCGGCGGAAAGGGCGAGGTTCTCCTTCACGATTGTGGGACGGGATGGGGGGCGAAGACAGGTGAGGGATAGGTTGGCGCTTGGGCGATCGGAGGGATTTCGATTGGAGGTGAGGGCGGGCAAAGACGGCTTTCTATACGTCTATTCGGAGCAGCGGGGGAAGGCGCCGCTGGTGGCGCTTTTTCCGTCGCCGACGGCCAATCGGGGGCTCTCGTTTCTCAAAGCGGGGCAGTCGTTCACGATTCCGGAAAGCAGTTGGTTTGAGGCGGAGAGAGGACGCAACGTTCTTTGGCTGATTTGGGGTGCGAAGCCGATGGTGGAGTTGGAGCCGGCATCGTTAGGGCTATCGGAAGCGCGGGAGGTGGTGGCGGCGAGTCAGCGTGAGGCGGTACGGAAGCTGCTGGGGAGACTGCGGGCGGGAGTTGAGTTTGTGGAGGGGAAGGGAGAGGCTACGGTGGAGGGTCCGGGGGAGGGGTTTGCATGGGCGGTGGAGGTGGCGGTGGAGTAGAGCGGGCAGGGGACGTTAGATTTTCGTTAGAAAAACATGGGCTGTTGGTGAGCGCGCTACAGAGTGACACGTGATAGTTTGCGGAGGAGGGGGTTCCATGGACGTTAGGGTTTTGTGGCTCGGCTGCATTTTATCGGTGACAGGGACAGCAGCCGGTCAGGACGATGGGTTGCGTCAGATCTGGGATAGCGGTTTCCGGCAGAAGCGGCCGGCTGGCAAGGTGGGGAAAGCACGACCGGCGGTGAAGTACAGCGTGGGGGCGCAAAGCAGCGCTCCTGTTGGAGGTGGATCGGCTGTTGGGGTTACGGTGTGGCGGCTGCGGGAACCCAATGCGGGCGATGGGCGTGCTCCCCGATTGTTGGTGTACCGTCCGCAATCGAAGGAGAAGGTGGGCATGGTGGCGGAACGGGTGTCGAGCGGGACTGCGCTAGCGAACGGGACGAAAGTGCGGGTTTCGATCGAGGTGCCGAGGGACGGGTATTTGTATGTGATCGACCGCGAGAAGTTCCGCGGAGGGAAGACGGGCGATCCGTTCCTGGTTTTTCCGCAAAGGGGCATACGGAAGGGCGATAACCGGGTACAGGCGGGGATGATGGTGGATATTCCGGCGCAAACGGACGAATTGCCGGCGATGACGCTGGAGATGGCCGGTGCGGATCAGGTGGGGGAGGAGTTACTGATTGTGGTGACGGGAAAGCCGTTGGAGGAACTTGCGCCGGGGGCGGAAGCAAGGCGGTTACCGCGGAGCCTGGTGGAGAAGATGGAGCGGGAGTGGGGGCAAGCGGTGACTCGTTTGGATCTGGCGGCGGGATCGCGGGATCTGTGGACGGAGTTGGAGAAGAGCGCGGCGGGGGAAGGGGGCAAGCTGCTGACGCAGGACGATCCGATGCCGCAGATGCTGTTGCATGTGGCGGCGAACGCCGGGCAAGCGCTGCTGTTCCGGTATGAAATCGCGGTGGAGTGAAAAAAGTTTTGGGATTTTGCGAAAAGCTGCGCCTACCCAATTGAGACCCGGCGGAGAGAAGCGCCGGGCGGGAAGGAGAATGCCGCAATGAATCGAACGGCAAGCATTGGCGGCGGGACAGCGAGCCCGGCGCAGCGGGCTCATTACCAGAGGGAGGTGAGACCGGAATGGGCGGGTGTGGTGGCGGCGGCGGGTCCGGGGCCGCTGGCGAGTGAAGTGGCTGTGTTGTGCAAGGCGTGGCAACTGCCGCTGGTGAGCCCGATGGGTGCAGGAAGTTGGTTGAGAGGAGGGGGAATGAGTGGCGCCCTGATGCTGGGTTTGGTTGTTTTCGCGGGGTTGGCTTCGGCCCAGCCGCGAGTTCGCTGCGAGGCGATGCGCAGCAGGACGGCATTCGCCGATCATGCGCCGCAATGCCGGCCGTTTGCCATTCACAGCCGGGTGGATTGGATTGTGATCAACGACCTGACGGGAACGATCTCGGCTCCGGAGGGGACGCCGGGCGGTCCGAACATTACGAATTGGGAGATTGGGGAGCCGCATTACACGTTCGACGCCATTCCGGGTGAGTGGGTGACGCCGCTGAATTTGAAGGGGCAAGCATTGCCGTTCCGGATGCGGGCCGAAGGCGGGGTTGTACGGGTGCAATTGCTGGATGGGGTGGACCGGTCGGCGGGGACCATTACGGCGACGGGTCCGGAGCGGAACCGGAGGTCGATGGTGTCGCGAGGCGGGGCGGGTGGCGGAGTGGTTGGCGCGGGAGGTGAGATGGCGGCGATCGCGGGGCAGTGGCGGCCGTATTCGTCGAATGTGGCGACGTTGGAGCTGAGGCTGAACGGGACGTTCCGGTATTACAATTCGCAGAGCGGGGAAACGGGAGACGGCACGTGGCGATTGTCGGGCCGCGAGTTTGCGATCAACAACAATGCTCCGTGTCAGTTTCTGGGGGTGACGACGGATGTGGGGAGCGGGAATCAGATCATGCGCATGCAGTGCGGGGGCGCGATGCAGGTATGGAGGAGAACAGGCGGGGCATCGGCGGTGCTGATGGAGAATCCGCCGGCGGCGGTGTCGCATCCTGCGCCGCGGGCAAGCGCTGTGCCGTTTGCGGGGCGGTGGATGGACTATAGCGGCTACACGAACATGGAGATCAGCGCCGATGGCACGTTCGCGCTGTTCGACGGAACGACAGGGGTGCGGCGCAGCGGGACGTTTCAGGCGGGAGCGACGGAGGCGACGTTCAACGGGCGGAGGTGCAGCTTCACGTACCGGGTGGACAGCTACTTCGACTGGCATGTGCTGGACCTGGACTGCGGGGCTGGGGATACGTTGTCACGGCGGTGGCGGCGGAACATCCCACGTCCGTGAGTGAGGAGGAGGGAAGCGATGCGGAATATTGTTTTTCTACTGAGCATGGCGGCGATGGGGCAGGTGACGGATACGGTGGGAATTCAGGTCAGGGAAGGGGCGAGTTGGGGCCGGCTTGAGGTTGCGGCGTTCGGGCCGCAAAGCCGGTGGGTGGCGGTGTCGGTGAACCCGGGATTGGTGGATCTCTACGATGCCGGGACGAAGCAGAAGGTACGAAGCTTTGCGGTGGATGCGAGTGCGTTTTCGGTGTGGCTGGCGGCGCATCCGGTGCGGGATCTGCTGGCGGTGGGTACGAACCGGTCGGTGATGGTGTTCGATGTGAAGGAGGGCCGAAAGCTGTGGGAGCAAGCGCTGGGCGGCGCCGAGGGAAGTTTCCTGCGCGGGGTATTGCAACTGGCTGTGCCGGAAGTGGGGAGTTCGGTGGTCGCCTGCATCGCGGATGGGGAAGGAACTGCCCAATCGGCGCGGGTAGAGCGATTCGATCTGGAGACGGGGAGGCGCACGCGGACTGACATCGTGGGGGCTTACTGCTTGCTTCATCCAAGCGGCAAATGGGCAACGATGATGGTGAGCAGGACGGGGGGGCGGGTTTACGATCTGGAGCGCGGGCAGGTGGTTGCGCCAGATGTTGAGGGGGTGGCGATGGTAGCGGGAAAAGATGGCCGGCGTCTGATTGAAGTCCGGTCCTCGGGCCAGGGCTGGCGGTTGATGGACGCCGCCACGCGGAGGATTATCGCGGAGGGCAAAGAGGGGTTCGCGATGCCTTTGGGAGAAGGGCCGTACGTGGTTGCGGGCTCGCAGGATGTTGCGAATCTGCGATTGCTGGATGTGGACACGGGGAGGGTGTTGGGGCCTGCTCCAGGTTTGCTGTTGCCGGCGCAAGGGTCGATGCGGATGGCGGCGATTGACCGGGAAGGGAGACGGGCGGCGTTTTTGGAGAATGGGGTGTTGCAGGTTGTTGCGATCGAGCCAAGCTCGGCGGTACCGGCAGGAAGGGTGACTGCGGCGAACGAAGTTGCTTCCGCTCTTCCGACAACGGTGGCGCTGGCGGGGTCGAGTCCGGACTCGCGATGGCTGTATGTCCGGTCCTTGGACAATTACGTGGACCGGTGGGACACGGCGACGGGGAATCGGGCGCCGGTGCGCATCGCCATCCCGGAGGGGACCACCTCGATTGTGTTTGGCCGGGATGGGCGATCGATGGCGGCAGTGGGGACGGTGGACAAAGTCTACGAGAGTGCCGCCGCGCGCCGGATGCCGGCGGGTGCGCCGATGTGGAAGACGCCTGTGACGCGGTTCGATCTGAGTACGGGACAGCCCATCCCTGGGGGTACGTTCGAATCGGCGCAAGCGCTGGGCTCGCAGTCCGGTTACCTGATGGAGACGAAGTCCGAATCGCGGGTGACGCGGCGCGGTCTATCGGATCTGAAACTTGTCCTTACGGTGAGAGAAGCCGCCAGCGGGAAGGTGGAGGGAAGCGTGAGCATTCCGGATGTGTTCCTGGGCGGGAGTTCCGCGGTAAACAGCGATGGATCGCGGCTGGCGGTGGCGGTGACTCCTTTTCCGTCGAAGAAGAAGCCGCTACGGTACGGCTCCGAGATGCATGTGTTCGACCTGAGGAACGGGACGAAGTTGGTTTCGTTCGCGCCGGGCGCGGAGTTGAACGCGCAGGCGATGTTGTTGAGCCCGGACGGATCGATGGTGGCGATGGGATCGGGAGCGTTGGGTGGACCTATCCGAAGGTTCGATGTTGCGGCGGGCAGGGAGATAGCGCCGATTGCGGGGTCGGAGATGCGGCTGCCGTACGCGATTTCGCCCGATGGACGGCTGTTGTTGGCTTCGGCTCCCATGTCGGCCACCGGATTGGGCGGGACGTCGACGGTGTACGAGCTTGGTTCGGGGCGGATGGTGACACAGCTCGAATCCACCGGGTTTCAGAGTGCGAGATTCCTTCCTGGCGGGAAGGCGGTGATCCAGCCGGTTGGGGATGGGGTTGCGGTGTTGTCGCTCGAAACGGGGAAGGAGCTTGGGCGGCTTCGCGCATTGGGGAATGGGGACTGGCTGGTCACGACTGCGGAGGGGCTTTTCGACGGGACGCCGGGTGGTTGGAATACGGTTCATTGGGTGGACCGGGGGAGCAGTGAAGCGCTGGCGGGCGAGATGTACTTCAATGAATATTTTCGTCCTGGACTGCTGGCGGAGTTGCTGCGTGGGACGCGGGTGGCGCCGGCGCGTGTGATTACGAGCGTGGACCGGAGACAGCCGGAGGTGCGGGTTCGTGCGGTGGGGAAGGATGCGCGAGTGGCTCGCGTGCAGGTGGGAGTGCGGGAGATCCGCGGCGGAGCGGATGGGAGCGGGGTGCGCGATGTGCGCCTGTTTCGCAACGGGTCGCTGGTGCGCAAGTGGAGTGGCGCGGTGGTGTTGGATGCAGAGGGGGCGGCGGATCTGGAAGCGGATGTGGCGCTGGTGGCAGGGGAGAACAAGCTGACTGCGTATGCTTTCAACCGGGACAATATTCGCAGTGCGGAGGCGGCGGCGGTTGTGGTTGGGGACGAGTCGTTGCGGCGCAAGCCAACGTTGCGTGTTGTGGCGGTGGGGATCAACCGTTATTCGAATAGCGCGTTCGATCTGCGCTATGCGGTGGCCGATGCGCGGGCGTTTGCCGCGGCGGTGAAAGAGAAGGCGGAAGAGCGCGGCGAGTACGAGCGGGTGGAGGTGAAGGTGCTGGAGGATGGCGGGGCGACGAAGGCCGCGGCGATGGATGCGCTGCGCGGTATTCGCGAGGCGTCGAAGCCGGAGGATGCCGTGATTGTGTTCTTCGCCGGGCACGGGTTCGCCTATGGCGACCGGTTTGTGATGGCGGCGCACGATCTGGGCTATGACGGGGCGGCGGCGGGAATGAGGGAGGCGCTGCCTTCGCTGGTAAAGCGGGGTGTGACGGATCTGGATCTGGAGGAAGCTCTGGTAGGGATGGACGCGGGCCGGGTGATGCTGGTGATTGATTCGTGCCAGTCGGGGCAGTTGCTGGAGAGCGATGACAGCCGGCGCGGTCCGATGAATAGCCGGGGGCTGGCGCAACTGGCATACGAAAAGGGAATGCTGGTGCTGGCGGCGGCGCAGGCGCAACAGGCAGCGCTGGAGACTTCGCGGCTGGGGCACGGGTACCTGACGTATGCGCTGGTGGAAGAAGGGCTGAAGGGAGGGAAGGCGGACACGCTGCCGCGGGACGGGCAGGTGTCGGCATTGGAGTGGTTGCAGTATGCGGCGATGCGGGTTCCGCAGATGCAGGACGAGGAACTGCGCAAGGCGGAGGGGGATGGCCGCAAGCTGAGCTTTCAGATTGGCGTGGCCGGGGAGAGCAAGGGTTTGCAGACTCCGCGGCTGTTCTACCGCAACGATCTGGATGGGGCGAAGTGGGTGGTGGCGGGGCCGAAGTAGCCAACCAAGGGCTTCGCCCTTGATATCCGGGATATGGAAGTCAGGAGCCAGGAGTCGAGGAAGTCAGAATGGCTGTGGTGTACGCGCCACCTTGCCACGACGGCGGAATCCCTCGGCGATGTTTGCCGGAATAGACACGGCCGCGCGACGCATCTGCAACGAGAGGCCGCAGGTCTCCTGTTTGGGAAACGCCGCAGTGAGAGCGTGCACTTCCAGTACAATTCCATCGATATCTTGGCGAGCGGGCCGGCGCTGCCTTGGTGGTCCTTCGAGAGAAAGCTATCCGTCCTTTGTTGGCTGCTGCCCCATTTCGAGGGTGTGTGTGGCGACTTCGCGCACGAACCATTGGTCGTGGGAGACAAACAACAGGAGGCCGGGAAATTGTTTTAGCGCCGCGGCGAGGGCATCCTGCGCCTCCATCTCGAGGTGATTGGTGGGTTCATCGAGCAGGAGGACGTTGTTACTCGCCAGCAGTAGTTGCGTTAGGGCGGTTTTGCTGCGCTCGCCCTGGCTGAGCAGGCCGATGGGTTGGTGGACGAGGTCCTGCCGCAGCTTGAGGCAGGCGAGCATAGTGCGGGCGGCCGTCTCGTTGGGGGAGATGCGAAGGCAGGCCTCGAGGGGGGATTCGCGATCGTTCAACTGTTCATGTTCCTGCGCATAGTAGCCGGCACGAATCCCGGCGCCCCAAAGCACCGAGCCGGCAAGGGGGGCGATTTCGTTTCGGAGGACGCGGAGGAGGGTTGTCTTTCCGCTTCCGTTCGGGCCGGTGATGGCCCAGCGCTCGCCGCGGTGGGTGTGGAACGACACGTCGCGCAACACAGGTTTACCGGCGGTGTAGCCCGCCGACAGCCGCTCGACATGCAGCGCGAGGGAGGAAGAGGGCGGGACGCGGGAAAAATCCAACTCCGGAATGGGTTGCTCTTCCCAGGGTTTGTGGACGGTTTCGGCGTGGGTGGCGCGCTCGCGCAGGAGCCTGCCGGTGCGGGCGACTTTTCCAGCTTTCCGTCCGTAGAAATCGCGGCACAAGCGGATGCCGGGCGGGGCTTTGGCGACCTTCGCCGCCAAGCGGTCGCGGCGCTCGGCGGCCTGTTCCGCGGCCTCGAGCCTGCGCTGCTGGGCGGCGTAGTCCTGCCACTGCCTGTCTTCGTTGCTGGAGCGGAGGGCGAGGGCGGCATCGAAGCTGCCAGCGTAGACGGACACCTTGCCGCGTTCGATGGAGACGGTGCGGTTGGTCACACGGTTGAGGAAATCCCGGTCATGGGAAACCAGAATGGCGGTGACGTTGTCGCGCAAGAGCCAGTTGGCCAGCCAGTCGCGGGAGGCGGCGTCGAGGTGATTGGTAGGCTCGTCGAGGATGACGAGGCCGGCATTGGCCCGCATGAGGGCGGCAATGGCTTCGCGGGTGCGCTGGCCGCTGCTACGGTCTTCGCGTTCGGGCCGCGAAAACATTTCAATGCGAAGATGTTTGCGCCGGACGATCTCTCCGCGGAGCGGTTCGAGGTCGCCCGCGAGGAGCCGCAGCAACGTCGTTTTGCCGCAGCCGTTGGGTCCGGTGAGGCCGATGCGGTCGCCGGGATCGATGGAGAAGGTGGCGTTGTCAAAGAGGGACACGCCAAGAATATGGGAATAGGAAAGGTTACGTACGGAAAGTACGGACATAAATTCCTCCAGCCTTGCGGCGGATACAGCGCTCCCGTTGCGGAAGCAATCTGGAATTTATGTTTAGAGTTTCACCCCGGCCTCAGATCTTTTTATACACGATCAGGCGCGGAGACGCAAGAAAAACCAGCCGATGCCGGTGAGGAGGAGGAAGCAGGCGGCGATGCGGGAGGCGAGCGGAGCGATGGAGGAAAAGACGCGGCCCATCCGGGCCATGAGCATGGCAAAGACGGCGATGGCGAGCAGTTCGGCCACGGCCATGCCCAATAAGACCGGCAGCGGATGGTAGCCCGTGCTGGTCAAATATAGGGCGTAGGAAAGGCCGTGGAACAAACCGAGGACCGCCGCGACGAGCCATCGTTGCCCGGCGTGAGGGAGCGTGAGAATCTCCACGGCGAGATAGGCAACGGTCAAGGCGAGGGCGGCTTCCACGAAGCGTGGGGCGGGATTCCACTCCGCGATGGGGACGACGATGGCGGCGGCAATCTCGCCGAGGAGAAACGAGGCGGCAATCAGGGCCAGTTCCGAGTTGCGCCGGGCGGCGAGGGCCAGACAGGCGAGGAAGAGGACCGCGGCTCCACTCGAGTAGGCGCGCGCGAAGCCAGCGCCGGCTGCCGTGACGAATGTTTCGAGGGGTGTGGGAGGCCGGAAGCGAATGGTCGCCTTGGGCGTTGAAAAATCAAAAACCGCCTGATCTGTTTTATCCGCGAGGTAGGCGCGGAGGAGGTGCACATGGTTGGGCACGGTGACGCTGTGAAAGGTGCACACGACATCCAGCCGATCGACGGGGGCAGGGAACTCATAGCGGGCCTTGCAGCGGAAGGAAGCGTCCGCTTTGTCTTCGACGCAGGATTTCTCCACGAGTTTTGCGGGACCGCCACCGCCGGTGAAGCGGATATTGTCGAAGAGCATTTTCTCGGGGGCGGCGGTGTGCTGAATTTCGTAGATGGGCACGCGCAGTTCGTAAGTGGCGCGGTTGGCTTCGATGCGGAAATCCCCGCTCGACATGCTGATGACGTGAGCGGCGAGGGGGAGGGCGCAGGACAAGAGCGCAAACAGCAGGCGCGGCGCCGGCACTGCGGCTACTCCGCGTCCGCGATGACGGGCGGATTGTAGTAGATGATGCGTTTGCAGGACTCGCAGAAGTTCAGTCCATCGGCGCTGGCGCGTAACTCCTGCATGATCTGGGGGCGGATCTTCATGTGGCAGACGCTGCAGGTATCGTCCACTGCTTCGGCGACGGCGATTCCGCCCGGCCGTTTGCGGAGGCGCTCATAGTGGGTGAGAAAGTCCTTGCGCACCGTACCGACCACGGCTTGGCGCTCCTTCGCGATTGCGGCCAATTCCTGCAGATCGGCGGCGGTGGTCTGCTTCGCGGCCAGCTTTTCGCCCTCGACCTGCTTCGATTCGGCGGCGAGGGAAACCTCGGCAGCTTTGACGTTCTTTTCGAGTTTCTCCGATTCGCCCATGAGGTCGAGAATGCGATCCTCGAATCTGCGGATTTCCTTTTCGCAAAACTCGATCTCATGCTGGAAAGCACGGTACTGCTCGTTCGTTTTGGCGCTGAGCATCTGGTCTTTCAGCTTGGAGATTTTCTGTTCCTGAACCTTGATGTCGTCCTCACGGCTCTTGCGCTCTTTGCCGTTGGCGGCGAGGGCGGTGCGGTCGAGTTCGAGGCGCTTCTTGTGGGTATCGAGTTGCTTTTCGATTTCGGCGATTCGTTTTGGGAGGGCGCTCACTTCGCGCTCCAAGTCGGCGGTGCGGGAATCGAGGCTCTGGAGCTTCAGAACTAAAGAAAGGTCGGCATTCATCGGGAAACTACTGGATTGTAACACCCCGGCGGCGCAATCTCCGCATGACAGGATTGGCGAGGCCTCGAAAGGCGGGTTCCAACTCCGGGATGGACAGCATCTTGGCGACGAAGTAGAAGACCAGAAGGCCGAGGGGAATGGTAAGGGCGAGGTCGGCGAGATAGGCGGTGCGAGTGACGCCCAACCAGCGCGAGACGAGGGCATTGCTGCCGGCGACGGCAATGCCCATGGCCATGGCGGCGACCACGACTTTCCACACGCTGGCGACGAGCGCGCGTCCGTAAATGCCGCCGAGTTTGGAGCGCAGAATGACAAAGAGGACGAGGAAATTGAACAGGGCCACCAGGGAGGTGGCGAGCGCCAGACCGGCATGTCCGGCTCCGGCGCGGTGCACCATGTAGGCGGCGGCCAGATAGTTGATGCCGACCGAGGCGATGGAGACGAGCATGGGCGTGCGCGCGTCGTTGAGGGCATAGAAGGCCGGTGTGAGGACCTTGATGCCGGCATAGCCGAGGAGTCCGATGGCGAAGTAGGACAGGGCCGCGGCAGTCTGCTGGGTATCGTACAACTCGAATTCGCCGCCCTGATAGATGGCACCGATAATGCTTTTGCCGAGCACGGTCAGGCCGACCGAGGAAGGCACGGTCAACAGCAGGACCGTC
This sequence comes from Bryobacterales bacterium, assembly GCA_016789755.1. GTDB lineage: Bacteria > Acidobacteriota > Terriglobia > Bryobacterales > Bryobacteraceae > CADEFT01. Next base: position 36,877 of record JAEUQG010000088.1, on the reverse strand, counting down.
GATAAAGAGCGCGACAAAGTGCGGCGGAACTCATCGAAATTCCCGCTTGCCGCGCTGCGGGAAATGGCCGGCAGAGTTGCGGTGGCCATGGCCACTCCGAACAATCCGAGCGGCAATTGCATGAAGCGGAAGGCGCAGCCGAGCCAGCTTACGGGGCCGTTCGCTCCGCGTACCGCATCGACGAGGGAGGAAGCGAAATTGGTATTGACGACGACGTTGATTTGCACCGCGGCGGAGCCGAGAATTGCGGGGCCCATGAGGGCGATGATGCGGCGCAGGCCGGGATCGCTCCAGTCGATCATGGGGCGGAAGGCGAAGCCGGTGCGCAGCAAACTAGGGATCTGCCAGATCAATTGGAGGGCTCCTCCCATCACCACGCCGTAGGCCATGCCTTCGATTCTGCCGATGCCGATGTACGGACCGAGCAATATTCCGGTCAGCAATCCGAAGGTGACCGAGCCGACGTTGAACATGGTGGATGCGAGCGCCGGCACTCCGAAGATGCCGCAGGCATTGAGGACTCCCATTGCTTGCGCGGCGAGGGCGACCAGCAACAAGAAGGGGAACATGATGCGCGTCATGGTCACGGCCAGTTCGAACTTGCCTGGAATCTGATGAAACCCGGGCGCGAGCAGATCGACCAGCGCCGGGGCGAAGATCGCGCCCAACACGCAGAATCCGCCGACCACGAGAATGATTGCGGTGGCCACGAGATTGGAGAGCGCCGCGGCTTCTTCCTTGCTGCGCTTGGAGAGGTATTCGGTGAAGATGGGGACGAACGCCGAGGAGAGGGCGCCTTCGGCAAACAGGTCGCGGGTTAGATTCGGGATTCGGAACCCGAGGAGGAAGGCGTCATAGGCCAATCCGGCGCCGAAGAGGCGGGCCATGACGATTTCGCGCACCAGTCCGGTGATGCGGCTGGTGGCAATGGCGACGGACGCGACGCCCGCCGAACGCACTACCTGCTCAGAGGGAGAAGGCGCCGATTCTGTGGCTTTGCTTGCCGTGGCTATGCTCCGTAGCGCTCAAAGAAATGAGCGATCGTCACAATGCCCGTGTAGTAATTCTTCAGGCAGTATTTCTCATTGGGCGAATGCAGGCCGTCGTCGGGCAGGCCGAAGCCCATGAGCACGGTGGGTATGCCGAGATGATGGGCGAATTCCCCGACGATGGGGATGGAGCCGCCGGAGCGAGTGAATACAGTCGGGCGGCCCATGACCTTTGCGAACACTTCGGCGGCGGTTGCAATGGCGGGATGAGCCGGATTCACGACGATGGCGGGTCCTTCGCTTAAAACACGAAGCTCGATTTTTGTTCCGGCGGGGGCATTGGCGGCGAGGAAGCTGCGGAAGGCTTCGAGCACTTTTCCGGGGTCCTGGTTGGGGACCATTCGCAAACTGACTTTCGCGGTTGCTTTGGCGGGAATGACGGTCTTCGAACCGGCACCGGTGAATCCGCCGGCGATTCCATGGACCTCGAGCGTCGGGCGGGCCCAGATGCGCTCGAGGACGGAGTAGCCGGGCTCGCCGGTGAGGGCCGTCGAACCCACTTCCTTTTCGAGGAACTCTTTCTCGGAAAACGGCAGGTTCTTCCAACTTTCCAACTCCGCCGCGGCAGGGGACTGGACATCGTCGTAGATGCCGGGAATGTGAATCACACCGTCGGCGTCTTTGGCCTTGGCCAACAATTCAATGAGGGCGAACACGGCGTTCGGGGCGGCGCCGCCGTACAAGCCGGAATGCAGATCGCGTCCTGTGGCCGTGCACTCGACTTCGGTGTAAACCAGGCCTCGCAGCCCGATGCAGAGAGTTGGAATGCCTTCGGCATAGAGCGCCGTATCGGAGACGAGGGCGACATCGGCCTTCAGTTTTTCTTTGTTGCGGGGCACGTAGGCCGAGATGGACGCTCCGCCCACTTCCTCTTCGCCTTCGATGAGGAACTTCACGTTCACGGGCAGCTTGCCGCCATGCAGCGCGCGCAGCGTTTCCACCGCTTTGATGTGCATGTACATCTGGCCCTTGTCGTCGGCGGAACCGCGCGCGTAGAGATTTCCGCCGCGCAGTGTGGGTTCAAAGGGAGGAGTGTGCCACAGTTCGAGGGGATCGGGGGGCTGCACATCGTAGTGGCCGTAGCAAAGCACGGTGGGCTTGCCGGGGGCATGCAGCCAGTCGGCGTAGACAAGCGGATGCTTGGCGGTGGGAATCACTTCGACATGTTCCAGGCCCGCGGCGGCGAGCTTTTCGGCGGTGAACCCGGCGGCTCTCTGCACGTCCCCTTTATGCTCGGGGAGGGTGCTGACACTGGGGATGCGTAGAAACTCGTTGAGCTCATCGAGGAAGCGAGTCTCGTTCTGACGGACGTAGGTTTCAATGGTGCCGGTCATGGTGGGATCGTGCACCATTATAGCGGCCAACGCCGATCTACTTCTTCGGCGGAAAGGACGGGTGCTTCTTCAATTCTTCGATCTGGGCGGTGTGGCGCATGGCGTGCGCCGAAACCAGAACCCAGTACTGATACACATCGACGGGGGCCGCTCCGGGGCTGGAATGGGCGCGCAAGGGGTCCTGGGTCTGGGCGACGTAGTCGAGCGACTTGCGCCGGCGGGCAGCAAACTCGGCAGATGCGTCCTGCAACGAAGGCCATTGATTGGTGGGGACGAGCATCTCCGGGGCCTTGGCCTTCCTGCTGCGGTCGGCGATGCGAGCGGCGAACTTGCGGTCTCCTTCGGCTGTGGCCGTGGCAATGCGCGGCTTGGCGGGCTCGGCGAGCATCTTCTTCGTGGCTTCCTGGAAATAGCCTTCGGTGAGAATCAAATGCTCTATAACATTTGCCACCGACCATGTTGCGGGGTCGGGCTTGAAATTCCACTGCCCGGCGGTCAGGCCATCGACGGCGGCGAGCAGCGCGTCGCGCGAGGATTCGAGATGGGAGCGCAGCCAGCGGCGCTCCTCCACGCTCATCGCCCCATCGGTGGCTTGCGCCAGCAAGACGGGCGCAGACATCAACACCATTCCCAGCAGCATCCAATCATCCTAAGCCACAAGGCTTCCGAAGGGAACACCCTGGAATGTAAACTATTGAGGATCTCTTTCAACGCCATGAACGTACCACTTACGCCCATCCGTTTCCTGTACCGCGCGATGGACCTATTCCCGCGCAAGACCGGCATTGTCTCGGGCGACATCACGCTCTGCTACGGGCAATTCGGGGCCCGCGCCCTGCAACTCGCCAATGCGCTACGCAGCGAAGGAATCGTCAAGGGCGACCGCGTGGCGTTTCTTAGTTTCAACAATCACCAGTTGATGGAGGGCTACTACGGCGTTCCCATGGCGGGGGCAATCGCGATGCCGCTGAACGTGCGGCTGTCGATCCAGGAACTGGCGCCTATTCTCAATCATTCGGGCGCCAGGATTCTGATTTACGAAAACGACTTTTTGCCGATCGTGGAACAGCTCAAAGCCGCTTGCGGCGACATCGGCCGATTTCTCACGCTGAACGAGAAGACGGGACCCGCCGACGCCACCTACGAAGAGTTCATCGGCGCGGCGCAGGCGAGCGAGATCGACTTCATGGACATCGACGAGAACGATGTGGCGGAACTGTTTTATACGAGCGGCAGCACGGGCACGCCCAAAGGAGTGATGCTTTCGCACCGCACGCTATATCTGCACGCGCTTGCGGTGGCGACGTGCCTGACCGATCCCGACAATCTGGTGGACCTGCACACGATTCCGCTTTTTCACGCCAATGGTTGGGGCCGTCCGCAGACCTCGACCATGGTGGGCAGCAAGCAGGTGATGGTGCGGCGGTTCGAGCCGACCACGGTGTTTCAACTGATCGAAACCCACCGGGCGACGGAGATGAGCCTTGTTCCGACGATGGCCAATGCTCTGCTGAACGCGCCCAACCGGACGCAGTTCAATCTCAGCAGCATGCAGCGGATCATGCTGGGCGGCGCGGCGGCGTCGGCGGATCTGGTGGCCCGGATGGAAGCGGCGTTCCAATGCGACATACTTTCGGGCTACGGCATGACGGAAACGGCGCCGGTGCTGACCACCGCCAGGCGCAAAGCAACCGTCGATGAATCCGACGCAGCCGAGCGGCACCGCCGCCGCGCGATGGCGGGTTGGAGCATCCCCGGGGTGGAAGTACGAGTGGTGGATGGGAGCATGGCGCCAGTGGCTCGCGACGGCAAGACGATCGGCGAAGTAATTGCGCGCGGCGATCAAATCATGTCCGGCTATTTCAAGGAGCCCGACATCACGGCGGCCACCATCGAAAACGGCTGGATTCACACGGGGGACATGGCGGTATGGGACGAAGACGGGTACATCCAAATCGTGGACCGCAAGAAAGAGATCATCATCAGCGGGGGAGAGAACATATCCTCGATCGAAGTGGAGAAAGCGATCGCCGCGCATCCCGCCGTTTACGAATGCGCGGTGGTTCCGGCTCCGGACGAGCGGTGGGGCGAAGTGCCCGCCGCGGTGGTTGTTCTCAAACCCGGCCATGAACTGAGCGCCGACGAACTGACGGATTTTCTCTCGGCGACGCTGGGGCGCTTCAAGCTTCCCAAGCTGATCGAATTCCGCGAGGAGCAACTTCCCAAGACCGGCACGGGGAAGATCCGCAAGCTGGTTCTGAAAGAGAAGTTTTGGGCGGGCCGCGAAAAACGAGTGCAAGGCTAGCAAGCAGTGATCTCCCTCAAGCTGCATTGCACGATCGACAGCAAAGACGACCTGATCGCGGAGTTGTACGCGGCGGCTACGACAGGGATCGTGGAGAACGAATATCCTGGCGGCGATTGCATGCTGGAAGCTTTCTTCGATACCGCCGCGGAGGCGCAGGCCGCGGCGCAAGCGTTTGCCGAGAACAGGCCGGAATGGGTGGATCACGGCGCGCGCAACTACATTGCGGAATTTCAAGCCCAATGGCAGCCGGTTCTTGCGGGCAACCGGTTCTATCTCGCGGCGCCATGGGATGAATCGCCGGCGCCGGCGGGCCGTCTGCGCCTTGACTATCAGGCGGGCATGGCGTGCGGCAGCGGCATTCATCCTTGCACACGGCTGTGCCTGGCGGCGCTTGAAAGCGTGGTGGGCCCGGGGGCGAAGGTTCTGGACGTAGGAGCGGGCTCCGGAATCCTTCTGATGGCGGCGGCTCAACTGGGGGCAAGCACTTTGGCCGGCTGCGACATCGATCACGATTCGGCGGCTATTGCCGCGCAGTCGGTTCCGCAGGCTGCGCTGTTCACCGGTTCGCTGCGCTCCGTGCGCGGGGCGTGCTTCGATACGGTTATTGCCAACATCAGTTGCATGGCCGCCGAAGAACTGCGCGAGGATCTGTTGCGCGTAGTCAAGCCCAACGGGACAATCCTGGTGTCGGGCTTCCGCAGCGGCGATTGGCCCGCGGGCTACGGCGGGGAGCGGATGGAGTTGGAAGGCTGGGCCGCCATCGTCGAACGCAATCCCGTATAATTTCCACTTCAGATGCATTCCTACCATATCCAGACGATCGCGGGCGACGGAATCGGGGAAGAAGTAACCGGTTGCGCCATCGCCACGCTGCGCAAAGCGGGGGAACGCTACGGTTTCGGCATCGATTTCGTGGAGCACGATTGGGGCTCCGACTATTACTTTCAGCACGGGCGGATGATGCCGGCGAACGCCATCGAGACCTTGCGCAAAGCCGATGCGATCTTACTGGGAGCGGTGGGCCATCCGGATATTCCGGACCACGTCACGTTGCATGGACTGCTGCTTCCCATCCGCCGCAACTTCGATCAATACGCCAATGTGCGTCCGGCTGTTCTGTACGAAGGGGTCGCTTCGCCGCTCAAAGGCTATCCGCCGCGGGCGATCGACATGGTGGTGGTGCGGGAGAACACGGAAGGCGAATATGCGCCTGTGGGCGGCTTCGTTCATCAGCACCAGCCGGATGAAGTCGCAGTGCAAACGTCCGTGTTCACGCGCCACGGCTGCGAACGAGTGATCCGGTACGCGTTTGAGCTGGCGCGCAAGCGGAACGGCAAGCGCCGGGTGACGAGCGTGACCAAGTCGAATGCGCAGGCGTACAGCATGGTGCTGTGGGATCGTGTGTTTCAAAAGATCGCCGCCGAATATTCCGACATCGAAACCGAATCGCTGTTGGTGGATGCGGCGGCGATGAATTTCGTGCGCCGGCCGGATTCGTTCGATGTTGTGGTGGCCTCCAATCTTTTCGGCGATATTCTCTCCGATGTTTCGGCGATCGTGGCCGGATCGATTGGGCTCGCCGCCAGCGCCAACATCGATCCGAGCCGCAAGAACCCATCGCTGTTCGAGCCCGTTCACGGCTCGGCGCCGGACATTATGGGCCGAGGGATCGCCAACCCGCTGGCCGCGATTCTCTCGGCTTCGATGATGCTGGATCATTTAGGCGAATCGAAAGCCGCCGCGGCCATCGACGGGGCCATCCGCGAAGTCCTGAGGGAAGGCAAAGCGCGGACGGCAGATCTGGGCGGCGCCGGCACTTCCGCCGAAGTCCGCGACGCGATCATTTCCAAACTCTGAGGCAGCCATGAAGCTATCGCTTTCCGTCCGTATCGCCGAGGCATTCGACAATAAAGAGAAAAGCAACATGCCGTTCCCGGACATGCTGCAACTTGCGCTGAAGTATGGCTATCAGGCCATGTGCTTTCGGGCGTCCGTGGCCGGCATCCACACGCCAGTGGAAGCGATTCGCGACTACCGGCGGCAACTGGACGAGGCGAAACTGCAGGTGAGCATGATTACGGGAGACTTCGCCGTGCCGAGCAATAACGACAACGGTCCGGACGGACTCCGGTACATCAAGCCGTACCTGGATCTGGCGGCGGAACTGCGCGCCCCGCTGATCCGGGTGTGCATGAAGCAGCAGGAAGATATCTACTGGGCGCGCCGCGCGGCGGACGAAGCGGCTGAACGCGGCATCCGGCTGGCCCATCAATCGCACGCGTCGAGCCTATTCGAGACTCCCGACAACGCGCTGAAAACGCTTCAATCCATCGGGCGCCCGAACTTCGGCCTCATTTACGAAGCCGCGAACTGGTTTCTTGCCGGGCAGGAATACGGGCCGCCGGTCATTGAGCGCATGAAGCCGCACCTGTTCAACGTTTACGTGCAGAATCACCGCCTCAACCCCAAAGGAGTCTCGCCGGTGCAGACGTGGGTCAAGGGCCCGGTCAGGGTGGATCATATCGGTATTTGGGAAAAAGGCGGAGTCGATTACGACCTTGTGATGAGCACTTTTCAGAAAATGAACTACTCCGGCTACGTCACCATCCATCAGGCGTTCGCGGGTGTGATGCCCGTGGAAGACAGCGTTCGACTGAGCGCACAATATCTCAAGAAATTCACAGGAGCACCCCGTCCATGACCCGCCGCCAATTCGCCGGAACCACCGGAGTCATCGCCATGGAGCCGCAACTGGTGCGCGGCTCGCAGGCCAACAGCGCCGTCCGCATGGGCATTCTCGGCTGCGGCAACCGCGGCACCTTCGACGCGAAGATCTTCGATCGCGACGACCGTGTCCGGTTCACCGCGGTGTGCGATCTGCGCGAAGAACAGATGGCGAAATTCGACGGGGAAATGACTAAGAAAGGGGCGCGCCGTTTCCGCGACTACCGCGAGTTGCTGCAAAGCGACGTGGACGCCGTGCTGATCACGACTCCGGCTTACATTCACCCGGAACACCTGGAAGCGGCGATCGTTGCGGGCAAGCATGTTTATTGCGAGAAACCCGCCGCGGCGAGCGTGGCGGGATGCAAATCGGTGCTCCGGACGGCGGCGAAAGCAGGCGCCAAGCAATGCGTGACGGTGGGCTTTCAGAACCGCTACGGCCCCGGTTATCTGAAGGCGGAAGAGATGATCCGGAAGAACGTGCTGGGGCCGATCAAGATGGCGCGCAGCAACTGGATCGCTTCGACCGGCATCGGCAAGCGCAAGCGCACGCCCGCGCCGCCGGAGCAGGAAAAGCTTGTGAATTGGTATTCGTGGCGTGAGTATAGCGGGGACATCATCGTGGAGCAGAACATCCATGGCGTGGATGTACTGAACTGGTTTCTCGGCGGCGCGCCGATCAAGGCGCAAGGCTCGGGAGGGCGCATTCTGCGCACGTACGGGGACACGATGGATCACCTCAACGTTACATTCACGTACCCTTCCGGCGTTCGCGCCATGCTGGCGGCCTCGCAGTTCGGGCCCAACGGTTACCGCGCGGTGAGCGAAGTGTTCATTGCCACCGAAGGGGTGATCGAAACGACCCGGCAGTCACTTTCCGTGTATCGCGACGCAAAAAACCAGACGCTGGAAAATATCGAAAAGGGAATTACGGAAAACGCCATCGAACAATTCATCTCGCGAGTTCAGCAGGGCAATCCGGAGAACACGCTGGCGCGCGCGGCGGAATCCACGCTCACCTGCCTGCTGGGGCGCATCGCCATCGACCGCAACCGTGAGGTGACGTGGAAAGAAATGATGTCCGAGGGCTGAGCTTCGTGAGCTGGCGCAGGCTCGTCCTGTGCGTCGAGAATCAACGGCGGCGCAACGGGTGGGCACTCCGCCACAGCACGAGCCCGGAGGTCTACGGGAACACGATGTCCTACGGTGTTCCGGTTCAGAAGGAAATGGAGAAGGCGGTTTCACGGATGGCTTCGAGAGTTGCGGAGCCGGCGTCGATAACGCTTGCAGCCGCCGGATTCGTGTGCATACTGCCGCGGCGCCGGGAGTGGTGGTCTCAGCGGGAAAGGCGGGTTGCTTAAGGCTTCTTTTCGGTCTCGCCCTTGCGGCGGAGCGTAGGCGCCTTGCGCACCGGTTTTGCCGCTTCCTTCGCTTCTTCGGCTTTCTTTTCCGCGCGCCCGGTGGGAGTCATCATTTCCTCGCGCTCTTTCTTTTCGCGCTGATCTTTGGTCAGGACGTCTTTGCTGCGGTCACGCGCATCCGTCTCGGCGAGCTCAATGCTGACCGCCGTATTTTCGATCGCATTGGCAAGCACATCCTCATAGCGGGAGAAATCCCGAGTCTTCGCCGCTTTGATTTTCTCGAGTTTTTCCAGGAAAGTTTTCTCGGCCTTCGCCACTTCCGCCGCCCCAAGCTCGATGGCAATCTTGCGCCGCAGGGCATCGTCGGAGACGGTGTCGATGGCCTCGATGATCTTGTTGTATTCGTCGAGGGCTTCGTGCACCATGGCCGAGCGGCCAGCCTTCTCTTTACTTAGAAACTGCTCGACCATTGCAATGCGCTGGCGGGCGAATTTGACATAGAGCTTCAAGCGCTCGTTCGGCTCCTGGGCTTCACGCACCTGATCGACTTCATCCGCCGTGAGAAAGTCCTTCTGCCCGGCCAGAGGCAGCACGAAAAGCAAGACCGACAGCATCAGCCGCATACTACAAACCTACAGCACGAATTGCATTCGCACAATCGGACATGGGTGCGCGCGGCGCGCTGCGAAGCATCGTTGGGAAAGGGCCGTTGCGGCGACTATGGCGCCAGTTGCATCCTTACAATCGGGCGAGAGCCGCGCCGGGCCACTTCCACAAAACCGGCTGCATGGAAAGCCGCCATGGTTCCCGTCCAGGCAAAGGCATCCGGCATCTTCCCCTTCTTCGGTTCGACAGGATAACCCTCCACAACGCGGCCGCCGTGCGTGCGGGCGAAATCCGCCGCTGCGCGGAGCAACTGCACGGACACTTTTCGTCCACGCATATCCTTGCGCACGAAGAGGCACGTGACCGCCCACACCGGCACATCGTCGAGGGCCTTCAGATTGCGCGAGCGCTCCAATGCCACAAACCTGTCGCGCGGGGCGACCGCGCACCAACCGACGGGGTCTCCGTCGCGATAGGCGAGCACGCCCGGAGCAGGCCCGGCGTGCACAATTTGCCGGAAGGCCTGGCGGTTGGCCTCGCCCTTTGCGGCATTCCATTCGGCCCGAGACAGGCGCCACCACATGCACCAGCACCCGCCGCAGGCTCCACGTTCTCCGAACAACCGTTCGAGGTCGGGCCATCGTTCCGCGGTGAGCTCTGCAAACTTCATCCGTAACGGCAAGCGTGGCATACTAGCCCTAATGCCGCAACTCGCCCCACGTAGAGAAACATTCGACGCCATTGTCGTCGGTTCCGGAGCTACCGGCGGATGGGCCGCGAAGAAGCTCAGCGAAGGCGGCATGCGCGTCGCTCTGCTGGAAGCCGGCCCGAAGATTACGCAAGCCGATTTCACCGAACACAAGCAATCCTGGCAGCTCCCCTATCTGGGGATGTCTCCGAAGGTTATCCAGGACCGCCCGATTCAGGGCCGCTGCTACGCCTGCACGGAATACAACTACAAGTGGTTCGTCAACGACACGGAGAATCCGTACGTGCAGGACAAGCCCTTTATGTGGATCCGCCAGCGCATTCTGGGCGGGCGCTCCAACTCGTGGGGCCGGCAAAGCTACCGCATGGGGGACATCGATTTCAAAGCCGCATCGCGCGACGGCTATGACGTCGACTGGCCGATCTCGTACTCCGATCTTGTGCCGTACTACGAAGAGGTGGAAAAATACGTCGGCATCAGCGGCATGGCGGAGGGTCTGGAGCACCTTCCGGACAGCCTTTTTCTCCCGCCGATGGACATGACGTGCGGGGAACTCGCTCTGCGGCACGCGGTGAAGGACAAGTTCGGGCGCACGGTTACGATCGGGCGCACGGCGATTCTTACGAAGAATCACAATGGGCGCGCGGCCTGTCATTACTGCGGACCCTGCGAGCGCGGCTGCGTCACGAACTCGTATTTTTCCAGCCCCTTCACGACCGTCGCCGATGCTCTGAGGACGGGCCGCACTACGCTCATCACCGATGCCGTGGGCAGCCACATCGTGATGAAGGACGGGAAGGCCGCGGGCGTCGCCTACATCGACCGCACCTCGCGGCAGCCGCGCGAGGCGAGCGCCAAGATCGTCGTGCTCTGCGCTTCGACGCTGGAATCCACAAGGCTTCTGCTCAATTCGGGCATCTGCAACTCGAGCGGGGCTTTGGGGAAATACCTCATGGACCACATCTATCAGGGCGGAGCTTCGGGCATCATGCCGCAACTGGAGGCCAAGCCCTGGGCCGGAATGCCTCGCCGTCCGAACGGGATTTACATCCCGCGGTTCCGCAACATTCAGGAGAAGGAAACCAACGGATTCATCCGCGGCTACGGCTATCAGGGCGGCAGCAGTCCCTCGTTCTCGATGGGGGCTCCGGGCTTCGGCGCAGCCTATAAAGACGCCGTTCGCAAAGGGTTTTGGGGGATCAGTATCAACCTGTGGGGCGAATGTCTCGCCCGCAAGGAGAATTACGTCGAGATCGACAAGAACAAAGTGGATGCGTGGGGCATTCCGGCTCTCCGCATCTCCGCCGATTGGAGCGACAACGAAAAGAAGCTGTGGCACGACGGGCGCGAGCAGGCCGCGGAAATGCTCAAAGCCGCGGGCGCGGCCAACGTCAACATGACGGGCCAGTTCTCCATTCCCGGCTTCTGCATACACGAAACCGGAACGGCGCGCATGGGCAACGATCCGAAGACGAGCGTTCTGAATAAGTACACGCAGGCGCACGACGTCGAAAACATTTTCGTGACCGACGGCGCGGCCTGGGTCTCCAGCGGGTGCCAGAATCCCACGCTGACGATGATGGCGATCACGGTGCGGGCGTGCGATTACATCCTGCGCGAGTATTCGAAGAAGCTTAAGGCCTGACCTGTATCGAATCGCGGCAGCGCGGGCGCGAGGAAACGCTCTTGCCATCTATATCATCATCGGGTATAGTACAAGCAGGTATACCGGATGAAGGTAGAGTATCCAAGCCCCGACTCCCTGCTGCCGCTGCCCGCGGCGACATTTCATATTCTCGTCGCGCTCGCGGACCGCGACCGGCACGGGTATTCCATCATGCAGGACGTGGCGGCGCGCACGAGCGGCAAGGTTCAGTTGAGCGCGGCGACGTTGTATAGCTCGATCCGCCGGATGCTGGAACAGGGTCTGGTGGAGGAACTGCGCGACAGCCCCGATCCGGACAGCCAGGATCAGCGGCGGCGTTACTACGGGCTGACGGCCTTCGGGCGCAAGGTGGCGGCCGCCGAAGCCCAGCGATTGACGGCCATGCTGAGCCAGGCGCGGGAAACCGGCCTGATTCCGAAGAAGATCTAAGACCCGTGCTGCCGATCCACCTCTTTCGCCTGCTGTTGCTCTGTTTCCCGGCATCGTTCCGCCGCGAGTACGGGGAAGAGATGGTGCGGGACTTCACCGAGCAGTGGCTGGAAGCCCGGCGCAGCCGCACCCGCCCGGCATTCTGGCTCCGTTCCATCTCCGACGTTTTCACCATCGCACCCCGGGAGCATTATCACGTGATCCGCCAAGACGTCCGATACGCGCTACGCACACTGCGCGCCCAGCCGAATTTCACGGCTGTGGCGGTACTCTCACTGGCACTGGGCATCGGCGCCAACGCCGCTATTTTCAGCCTGGTCCACAAGGTTCTGCTCGAGCTGTTGCCGGTGAGGGATCCGGAGTCGCTGATCCTGCTGACCGACGGGGTTTCGAGCGGCTTCTCGACCGGATCGATTTCCGGAGAACGCCCGCTGCTGACGCACGAAGAGTTCGTATTGATGCGCGGCCAAAGCGGGGTGTTTGCGCAGACGATGGCGACATATCATTCGCGCGAGCCGCTGCAAGTGCGTGTCAAGGGGGGCGAGGCGGAAGAGGTGTCTGCGAGCCTTGTATCGAGCGAATATTTCGACACGCTGGGCGTTCCGCCCGCGATCGGCCGCACCTTCACGGCGGACGACGGTGCGAAGCCCGCGCTTGCCGTGATCAGCAACAAATATTGGCAAAAACGTTTCGGGGGCAGCGACCGTGCGCTGGGCGCGCCGATCGCATTGCGCCGCGCCACCTTCACCATCGTGGGCGCGATGCCGGCGGGCTTTTTCGGCGACACGGTGGGGCAGCATCCCGATATCTGGTTCCCGCTGGCGATGCAGCCGGAAGTGCTGCCGGGCCGGGACTGGCTGCATGACGATCCAGCGACGCTGGCGAAGACAATCTGGCTTCAGGTTTTCGCGCGTTTGAAGCCAGGCGTGCCGATCGAACAGGCGCAGGCACAGGCCAACACGGTGTTTCAACAAAGCCTGTCGGCATTCTACGCCTCGGCTCCGACGAGCGAGATGCGGCGCGAGTTTCTGGATCAGCGGCTGCGGCTGCGACCGGCGCCGATGGGGGGATCGGCCGTGCGCGAGAACTTCGGCGAGCCGCTTCTTGCGATGCTTGCGGCAGCGGGGTTGGTGTTTCTGATCGCCTGCGCGAACCTGGGCAATCTGATGTTGACGCGAGCGATGGCGCGCACGCGGGAGATGGCCGTTCGACAGGCGTTGGGGGCGGGGCGCGGCGATCTGGCGCGGCAATGGCTGAGCGAGAGCATGCTGATCGCCGTGGGAGCAGGCATTATCGGACTCCTATCCGCCTCTTTGCTTCGCGCGGCTCTCCTGCGCCTTGTTCCATCCAGTCTTCATCTGCCCTCATCGCTCGACATGCCAGTGGTGCTGTTCACTGTGGCTTTGACTGTACTTGCCGGACTGGTGCTTGGGATCCTACCTATCCTGCGCACGATGAAAACGTCGCATGCCGGATTGCGGGAGCAGGGCAGGGGAGTGACCTCTTCGGCAGGGTGGCTCCGAGCGGGGCGTTTGGTGGTGGCGGGGCAGGTGGCGCTGTCGCTGCCGTTGCTGATCGGGGCGGCGTTGCTGGCGCGCACGCTGGACAACCTGAGGCATGTCGATTTCGGATTTGCGACCGGCAACCTCCTGATGGCTCGCGTGGATGTCATGTCCGGGGGGTACGAGGAACCGGCGCGGCAGCCGCTGTTTGAAAGGCTCCACGAACGTCTGCGGGCGCTTCCTGGAGTCGCGTCGGTGTCGTATTCGCCGCACGGAATGTTGATGGGCGGCGACAGCGGGGATGAAATCGAAGTGGAAGGCTACGTGCGGCGGGGCGGGGGCGACGAAGGCTCGCGCTACGATCTGGTTGGCCCCGGCTTCTTCTCCACGCTGGGTATTCCGCTGCGCCAGGGCCGCGCCATCGATGCCCGCGACCGGGCGACGACTGCCAAGGTATGCGTGATCAATGAAGCGTTCGCCAAGAAGTTTTTCGCCGGCCGCAACCCCATCGGCCACCATGTGACGCAGGTGTTCGGCCACCAGCGCAACACATTCGAGATTGTGGGAGTGGCCGGCAATGCGCGGAAACGCTCGCTGCGCCGCGAGATCGAGCACCGCTTCTACATTCCCATCTCGCAACCGGTGGATGTTCCTGAGCGGGTGACCTTCGCCATTCGCACCGCGGGCGATCCTGCGCCGATGGCGAATGCGGTGCGGGCGGCCATCCTGGCCGAGGATCCCCACTTGCCCATCAGCCAGATCGTGCCGCTTGCTTCGCGCATCGAGGAAGGCATGGTCCAGGAACGCATGCTGGCCACGCTGTCGCTTGCTTTCGGCGCAGTGGCGCTGCTGCTGGCGGCCATCGGGCTTTACGGCGTGCTCTCGTACGGGGTGGGGCGGCGCACCAATGAAATCGGCATTCGCAAAGCACTGGGGGCGCGGGAAACGGCGGTGGTAGCGCTGATAATGAGGGAATCGTCGTGGTTGCTTGCCGGCGGCCTTGCGGCCGGATTTTCGCTGGCTTTCGCCGCACTGCGGTCCATCGAGAGCCGGCTGTTCGGATTGTCTCCGCTGGACCCGGGGGCCTATGCGGCGGCGGCACTGGTGTTAGCCGCGGTGGGACTGCTTGCCGCGTGGCTGCCGGCCCGCCGGGCTTCGCGCATCGATCCGGTTGCCGCCATTCGCTACGAATAGCGGGCGCTAGACCTTGTCGGGAACGACGTAGGGCTTGCGGTACTCACGGCCGATCAGCTTGTTGGCCTCGCTGTCTTTGAACTTCATGGACGCCGGATCGAAGTCCAATTCGCGCTTCATGCGGTAGGCGATATTGCCCAAGTGGCAATAGGCCGTGGAGAGCGACGTCTCTTCGATTTCGGCGTGCAACAGCTTCGGGTCGCGGGCGCGGACGGCTTCGGCGAAATTGGCGAAATGGTCGATATTTGCCGGATATTCCGGTTCCGGCTCCAATTGTTTATTGCGTCCGAGGCGCACGGCGATCTGTCCGTTGGCCTTCATGTGCATGTGGCCCTTGGTTCCGAAGAAGTCCCAGGACATGGGCTCCTGGGTGTAGAGGCCGCGCAATTGTCCGACAATCATGGAGCCGTCGTCGTGGATCCAAGTGACGTTTTGGGTGTTCGGCGTCTGGCCTTGATCCTGGTAGCCGAACCGTCCGCCGGTGCAGTGGACGCGCACGGGCAGTTTCTTGTTCATGGCCCAGCGGGACACGTCGATCAAATGGATCCCGTTGTTGCCCAACTCCCCATTGCCGAAATCCCAGAACCAATGCCAGTTATAATGGACGAGATTTTCGTGATAAGGCTGCATGGGGGCGGGCCCCAGCCATAAATCCCAATTGAAATAGGCAGGCGGCTGTTTGGGTTCCTTGAATCCGATGGAATCGCGGCTGCCGGGAAACACGAAGTTCCCTTGATACACATCGCCGATGTAGCCGCTGTGAATCAGTTCCACCGCTTTGCGCCAGCGGCCCCACCAGCGCCGTTGCGTGCCGCCCGCGGCGATGCGTTTGTACTTGCGTGCGCACTCGACGAGCTTGATTCCCTCGAAGATATTGTGCGAAACAGGCTTCTCCACGTAGACGTCCTTGCCCGCCTGCATGGCCCAAATGGCGGTCAGGGTGTGCCAGTGATTGGTTGTCGCAATCGTGACCGCGTCGATGTCTTTGCTGTCGAAGACGCGGCGCATGTCGGATTCGATGCGCGGCGTCTTGCCTGTCTTCTTGAAGACCACCTGCGCGGCGGCTTCCGTGCGCTGTCCGTCGGGATCGACCAGGGCGGCCACTTCCATATTGCTTACGGGCAGGATTTCGCGGATATGCGCGCTGCCCCGCGAGCCTACTCCGACGATGGCGACGCGGACGCGATCATTGGACTGAGCCCAGCCTTGGGAGGCGGCGGCGGTGGAGGCGGAAACAAGAAAATGTCTGCGGTTCATGGGAGTCGCCAGCCAGTTTACCACTACAGCCCGGCGATCCACTTCTCTGCCAGGCTGGCCGCATCCCCGTTCAGATCGACACGCTCCGTGCCGGTTTCCTGCCCGCCGTCGAGAAAATGAGCCACCACGCCTTCGCCGGTCGGCTTCAATTCCAGGCGCAGTTGTTTCGCTTCGAGCCGCAGCGTTGTGTCGATCCAGGACAAATGGACTTTAGCCCTTTTGGCGAAGCCGAGCCGAGTCGCATGGGCCAACAGATCCTGCGTGAACTTGCCGCTGCGCAACTGTTCGGCGTATGGTCCGGCGGCTTTGCGGCTGTTGCGTTCGCGGGCGGCGCGGTCGCGTTCTTCCTGAATCCTCGCCGGATCGCGTTCCTCTTGCCGCTCCAGGCTCTTCAACTGGTTTTCCAGGTTGTCCAGATAGCTCATTAAGATATTTTAACCATGCTTGCCGCCCGCCGTGCACAAGTGTTTCGATGCGGGCGAGGGGACGAAAACTGGAATACAATATGTGCCATGAAAACGACGCGCCGCCTCTTACTGCAGACCGCCGCTGCCGCCCCAGTCATGGCCGCCAAGCCCGCCTCGAAAGGCAGTTCCGCCGCTGTTTACGAACGCCTGGGCGTGAAGCCCATCATCAACGGCATGGGGACGGTGACCGTGCTGGGCGGGTCCCTCATGCCACCGGAAGTGATCCAAGCGATGGACGATGCGGCGAAGCACTTCGTACATCTTCCCGAACTTCAGAAGAAGGCCGGGGCGCATCTGGCGAAGATTTTGAACGTACCGGCCGCGATGGTAACGGGAGGCGCGGCGGCATCGATCTCAGTGGGCACGATAGCCTGTTTGAGCCGGGGCGACAAGAAGCGTCTGCAAGCGCTGCCCGAAACGGCGGGCGGGCCGCGCGACGTCGTCATGCAGAGAACGCACCGTTCAGGCTACGAGCACCAGATGACCATGGCGGGGGCCAACGTCGTGACGATCGAGACGGCGGAGGAGTTGCGGCGGGCGATCGGGGCGCAAACCGCGATGCTCTTTTACATGAACAAGGCGGAGAAAGAAGGCAAAATCCAGCGGGCCGAATTTGTGCGCATTGCCAAGGAGCGCGGCGTTCCCACATTCAACGATGCGGCAGCCGACGTTCCGCCGAAAGAAAACCTGTGGAATTACGTCAACCGCGACGGGTTCGATCTGGTGGCATTTTCCGGCGGCAAGGGACTGCAGGGCCCGCAATCGGCGGGTCTGCTGCTGGGGCGCAAAGATCTGATCGAAGCGGCGACGGAAGGCCAGAGTCCGTATGGGGGAATCGGGCGGGGGATGAAGGTGGGGAAGGAAGAAATTGCGGGCATGATCGCCGCGGTGGAGCGTTTCCTGCGCATCGACCATGAAGCGGAAGCCCGCGAGATGGAGCGGCGGGTGGCGGAGATGACGAAGCTGATCGGGGAAGTGCCCGGCGTCAAGATGACGCGGTTCGTGCCGGAAATCGCCAACGCGGTTCCTCACCTGACGCTGGAGTTCGACGCGCCGGGCCGGGTGTCGGCAAAACAAATCCACGACAAATTGTTGGAAGGCTCGCCGGCCATCTACACGCTGTTGCGCGGACCGCGGACGCTGACGGTGAGTGTCTGGATGATGAGCGGCGCGGAACACAGAACCACGGGAAAGCGTCTGGCCGAGCTGCTTCGGGCGTGAGAGGCGCGGCGCTTCCATTTTCCAGCGGGCGGTAAAAAAGACAGAAATAATCCGCCATTTCTGCTATCCTCACGGGAGGAGTTGTTTTCCTGAAGCCGCGACGCATTGCCGCCTGGCCCGCCGGAATATTTGCCGGCCTGCTGTGGCTGGTGTCCGCCGCCGCGGTGAGCGGGGTCACACCTTCGGCCGACAGAGCCCTTCAGAGCCACAAAGAATCGCGCGGATGCGGGGCGACGCAGCTTCCTTCCGCGGCCTCTCTGTGGGCGAATGCGGGCGGGGAATGCTCCAATCCGAGGGCTGCTTACACGCTGTTCGCGGAACTCGCTTCGGGAGCGCTAGCGGCTCCCAGCATTCGGAACGGCTCCTGCGCCGGGCGGAGGCAGTTGGTCCGAATCCAAGCCCAAGGCTCGCCCGACCGCGGGCGCGCACCCCCTTCTCAATCCTAATTCGCTGCCCTCTCCGCATCGCTCCCGCGCGCGAGCGATGCTTCCATGTTTATTGAAAACAAGATTGAATCAAGAAGGGAAATTGTATTCCAATGCCGAAAACACTCCTCTATAAGTGGATTGTCATTCTATCCATTGTTCTGGGCTGCATGTTCGGGGTGGCGGGACTGCCCAGTTCCAAGGACCAACTCATGGCGAACTGGAAAAAGAACATCCGCCTCGGGCTTGATTTGCAGGGCGGCGCCCATATCGTACTTCAGGTACAGATTCAGGATGCGTTCAAAGCGGAAGCCGATCAGATCATTGCCCGTATCAAAGACACGCTGACGAAGCAGAATGCCGTTTACTCTTCGGTTGACCGCAACGATCCCCCGACGGTGGAGACGGCGGGGTCGATCCAGATCCAGATCAAAGGCATCGATGCGGGCAAGTCCGCGGAGGCGCGGCGCGCGATCTCCGAAGCGGCCGGAGCGCAATGGAGCATTGCGTCGAGCTCTTCGTCCGACTACACGCTGAGCCTCAAGCCGGAAGCCGCGGTCGAGTTGACCCGCGAAACGATGACGCAGACGCTGAACACGATGGATCGCAAGATCAGCGCGCTGGGGGTTGCCGAAGCCAGCGTGCAACTGCGCGGAGGCACGGGCGGAGACACGGAGTTGCTGGTGCAACTTCCTGGACTTGACGATCCGGCGCGTGTGCGGGGGATTCTCCAAACGGCGGCGCTGCTGGAACTCTACGCGGTCAAAGGCGGGCCGTTCGCGACGCGCGACCAAGCATATCTATCCAACAACGGGGTGCTCCCGCTGGGCACGAAACTGATGCGTGGGGCGCGCACGGCGACGGACGGCGGAACGGAAAGCTGGTGGCTGGTGGCCAATTCCCCGGTGGCGATGGGGCGCGACATTCGCGACGCCAAAGCGGCGCCGGGCGACCGCGCCGACCGTTGGGATACCAACTTTGTGCTGAGCCAGGACGCGGCCCGGCGCTTCGCGCGCTACACCGAGACGAACATTGGCCAGCGCCTGGCGATCGTCTTAGACAAGGCGGTGATCAGCGCTCCGGTTATCGAAGGCCGGATCGAAGACCAGGGCCGCATCCTGGGCATGGGGTCGCAACAGGAGGCGGCGGACCTGGCGCTGAATCTCAGGGCGGGCAGCCTTCCGGCGGGCATCAAAGTTGGCGCTGACCGGACGGTGGGCCCGTCGCTTGGCGCCGATTCGATCCGCCGGGGCATCACGGCGGGGCTGCTGGGGCTTGCGCTGGTGGTTGCCTCGATGGTGCTGTACTATCGCGGCGCGGGCATCAACGCCGTGCTGGCGCTGCTGCTGAACACGATCATCACCGTTGCGGCGCTGAGCTATATCGACGCCACGTGGACCCTGCCCGGCATTGCCGGTCTTGTGCTCTCCATCGGGATGGCCGTCGATTCGAACGTTCTCATTTTCGAGCGCATCAAAGAGGAACTGCGGGCAGGGCGTAACGTGGCGGGCGCCATCTCCGCGGGGTTCGACAGGGCGCTTGTGACCATCATCGACACGCACGTGACGACGGTTGTGGCAAGCCTGTTTCTTTTCCTGTTCGGAACGGGGCCGGTGCGAGGCTTCGCGGTTACGCTGGTGATCGGTTTGATCGCCAACCTGTTCACCGCGGTGTTCGTATCGAGAGCCATCTTCGATTGGCAGCTTTACCGGAACCCGCGCCTGGATGAACTGAGCATCGGCGCGCGGCGCAACGAGCAAGCCTCTGTCACGAACTTCGATTTCCTCTCCCGGCGCAATCTGACGTTGGGCCTTTCGGCGCTGGCTATCGCGGCCGGCATCGGCAGTATCGCGCTGCAAGGGGGCCTGCGGTACGGACTCGATTTCCGCGGAGGGACGCTGATTTATGCGCGTTTCGATCCGAAGCCGCCGATCGACGAAGTGCGCGCCCTGCTGTCGGCCAAACTGCCGGGGGAGGTCAGCGTTCAGGAAACGCGGGAAAACGGGGAGTTCATTATCGGCACGGGTATCGAAGACGAGTCCGCGCTGGAGCGCACACGCGAAAGCGTGCGGCAGGCTCTGCGCGAGAAATACGCCAACACCGGCGCGAAGCTCGATCTGAACAATGCGGGCCGGAGCGCGATTGAAGAGCGGCTCCGCAACGCCGGTCTGACGGTTTCCGACGAGGCGCTGCAGCAAAGCGTCGCGCGCATCGTGGATTACCGCGACAAACAGCGCAACGGGATCGTGACGAATCTCGACGAACTGGGAGCGGCCGCGGGGCCGGAGGTCATGGCGGCGATACGGCGCGAATGCGCCCTGGGGAGCTTCACGCTGCGGTCGGCGGAAATGGTCGGTCCCAAGGCGGGGGCGGAAATGCGGCGGCAGGCAATCTACGCCACGCTGGGGGCACTTGCGGGGATGCTGGTGTACATCGCATACCGGTTCCAATGGATCTCGGGCACGGCCGCCGTGATCGCCACGCTGCACGACGTAGCGATCACGCTCGGGCTTTTTTCACTTACCGGCCGGGAGATCAACCTCAACATCATCGCGGCGCTGCTGACGTTGATCGGGTATTCGATGAACGACAAGATTGTGGTTTTCGACCGCGTGCGGGAGAACCGGATCAAGCTGAAAGCAGCATCGCTGGCGGAACTGGTCAATGTATCCATCAACCAGACTCTGAGCCGCACGCTGTTGACAGCCGGCCCGACGCTGCTTGCGTGTTTGTCGCTGTATTTCCTGGGCGGGGAGGTGCTGAACGGGATCGCTTTCGCACTGTTCATCGGCATCGTCGCGGGAACCTATTCGTCCATTTTCGTTGCCAGCGCCCTGTTGGTGATGTGGGAGCAGCGCAGCAAGGGGTGAGCAGCGGCTAGAAGGCCCGCTGCGTAGCGAGGGCTGCTTCGAGGAGGTTTCGATACTCCGTGTGAGGGCGCTCGACTACTCCGAATTGGGCCAAGTGCTGGGTGCGGTACTGGACTTCGAACAGTTGGAATCCGCTCCGGCGGAGGCGGGTGACCATCGAAACGAGGGCTACCTTCGACATGTCTGTGAGGCGATGGAATTTCGATTCGGCGAAGAAGGCGGCCCCCAGGTGCACGCCGTACAATCCGCCCGCCAACTGTTCGTCCACCCACACCTCGACGGAATGGGCTTTGCCCAAGGCGTGCAACTCGCCGTAGACGCGGAAGATGTCTCGCGTGATCCAAGTCGACTCGCGCTCGGCGCACGCCCGCATCACCTGGCCGAAGGCGGCGTCGAATGTCACCCGATAGCCGCCTTTGCGCATGCGCCGCGCCAGGGAACGCGGCACGTGCAGTGCATCCAACGGCAGGAGCGCGCGCTGTTCGGGGCAATGCCACGTGATCAGGCGCCGCCCCCGGTATCCCATCGGGAACAGGCCTTCACGATAGCCCGCCAAAACACTTTCTGTGTCTAATGTTTTACTGACCTTGACAACATCCACTCCTTCTCAGGCTATGCTGAAAGATCGAACGATGGCAAAAGCGAGGAAATCGAAATCCCCGGCCGACACGCCCGTATCCCCAACGATCCGCCCCGGCAATGAGCGTCTGCTGCTGGGGTGGGCGGGGCTCACCATCGTCCTGGCCTGCATTCTGATTTATGCGCAAACCGCATCGCATGACTTCGTGCGGCTGGACGATACGATGTATCTTCACGAGAATCCGAATGTCAACAGCGGACTGACTTGGGCCAATGTCCGCTGGGCGCTGACGTCGGCGGGCTACTACTACTGGCAGCCTCTGACGTGGATTTCGCACATGATCGATGTGCAACTGTTCGGCCTGCGCGCGGGTCCGCACCATGTGGTCAATCTTGTGTGGCATTGCCTGAATGCCGTGCTGCTATTGCTCGCGCTGCATCGGCTGACGGGGACGCTGTGGCGCAGCGCGATCGCCGCGGCCCTGTTCGCAGTGCACCCGCTACGAGTGGAGAGCGTGGCCTGGATCGCGGAGCGCAAGGACGTGCTGAGCGGCTTCTTCTGGATGCTGACGCTGCTCGCTTATGCATCTTACGCGCGCCGCCCGGCGGCGAACCGTTTGCGTCTGGCCACGGTGCTATTCGGCCTCGGGTTGATGAGCAAGCCGAGCGTGGTTACGCTTCCGTTCATCCTGGTATTGCTGGACTACTGGCCACTTCGGCGCTGGCGCGATTTCGCCGGATGCAAGGCGATGCTGATGGAAAAGACGCCGATGCTGGTGCTGGCGGGCATCGTCAGTTTCATCACCTTCGCCGGCCAGCGGAAGATGGGGGCCATTGTCTCGCTGGAGGCTCTACCGATCTACTTCCGTGTGTGGAACGGGCTGGTGAGCTATATGCGCTATTTGGGGAAAATGTTCTGGCCCTCAGGGCTGGGGGTGATGTACCCGTTCGGCAAGATCCCACCCGGCACGCTGTTTGCAGCTATTGTGCTGCTTGCCGCCGTCACGGCGTTGGTGTGGCTGAGGCGCAAGCAGTGCCCGCACCTGATTGTGGGCTGGTTGTGGTTTCTGGGCGCCATGGTTCCGATGCTGGGCCTGGCGCAGGCCGGCACGCAAGCCATGGCCGACCGCTTCACCTATCTGCCGATGATCGGGATCGCCATCGCCGTTTCGTGGGCACTGGCAGCACTTGCCGTGCACTTCCGCATTCCACTCCCGGTCCGCGCCGCGTGCATCGGGCTAATGCTGGGCATCCTGTCATTCGTCTCGCTGCTTCAAACCTCGCACTGGAAGGACAGCACTACGCTTTTTGAACACACGCTGGCTGTGACCAAGGACAACGACTCCATGCTGATCAATCTGGCATCCGTCAAACGCCAGGCAGGCGATAACGCCCGAGCTCTCGAATTGTACGAAGAAGCGATCCGCCTGGAGCCCGCCAAGAGCATGGTGCGGCTGGAAGCCGCTCTGGTGGCCTTCCGGCTGCGAAAGATCGAACAAGCGCGCGGACACTTCAACGCGGTACTGGCGATGGAACCCAACAATCCCACGGCACTCCGCGGCATTGCCGACTGCCTCATCGCCGAAGGCAAGAAAGAAGAAGCCCGCCGCCAGCTTCAGCAACTGTTGAACCTCTGGCCCAACGACATCGAAGCCAAGGCGAGCCTCTTCCTGCTCGGCAACTAAGCAACGGCTACATCGAGGCCAAGCCGCGCAGATTCCAACCGCAAATCCAACTGGCTTCGTACTTGTTCCCGCCGGGACCGGGCCAGTGGGTTTCCAGACTGATGCATCCGGGATAGCCATCGGCATGGAGGGCAGCAATCTGACCCTTCCAGTCAATGGCGCGAGTTCCTACGGGGCCCCAGACCGGCTTGTGCCCATCCAGGTGGCAATCCTTGATATGAACGTGGGCGATGCGAGCCGGCGGCAGCAGCTTGTATCCAGCCGGGAACGGGTCCTCCCCGGAGATGAGACAATTGGCGGGGTCCCACACCACTTGCAGATTGGAATGATCCAAGACGTCCAGTACTTTTTTTGTTTCACTGGCGGTTGCAATGTTGCAGGCGTGCTCGTTCTCCAGCCCGACAATCAGCCCTTCGGGCTGCGCTTTGCGGGCGAGGCCGTCGAGAGCGGCGACAATGCCGTCGAAGCACTTCTCCGGCTCCACGGTTCTCCAGTAGGAAAACACGCGTACGACCTTTGCGCCGAAAAATTTCGCGACATGGAATGCGCGGTCGGTGAGGCGGGGCTGATCGTCGAAGGTGTGGGCGGATGCGAAGACATCGTGCTGGAAACGGGTGTCGATGGCGGGCGCGCCGGGCAACACGCACTTCAACAAAGGCGAGGCGATGGAGACGACGGCGATGTTGCGTTCGCCGAGCATATCGCGAGCCTTGTCGAGCTCTTCATCGCTCAGGTTCAGAATATTCTTACCCCACAACACGCGCAATTCCGCTATATGCATTCCGATCTCCACCATGGCATCCAGAGCCACGGCGAAGTCCGGAGAGAACTCATCGGTGATGGAGGCGATCGGTATTTTTGGCTGCATCGTACTCGATTATGCCAGCCCTCAGAGGCCCGGCGCACGTGGCGTGGGAACAGCCTCACACGAACATAATCCGTTCCTCATGCAGCATGGCTCTTGTCAAGGAAAAAATCTTCTCTGTTGCGAAGCGATTACAGGGCCGTTGACACACTTCGCGGCGCTCTGCTAACTTCGCAGTGGTTTGAAGAGAGTGTCAGTTCGAACGTCCGATTCCCCAAGCATCGCAGCGAAGATCCTCCTGGTGGATGACAACCGCCATGGATTGAGCGCGCGAAAGGCCGTTTTGCAGGAACTCGGCTACTCAATCACCGTCTCGAGCGATCCTATCGACGCGGCGGCAATCATCGCTTCGACCGCCTTCGATCTGATCATCACCGACTACAAGCTGCCGCACATGAGCGGCGTGGATTTGATCGCCAAGATCCGGGAGATGCACCCGGCGACACCGGTGATTCTGATCTCGGGGTTTGTGGATACGCTGGGACTGACGGAAGAGAACACGGGCTCGGACGCGGTGATTCAGAAGAGCGCCAACGAAGTGCATCAGCTTGTGCGCGCGGTGGCCCGGCTGCTGCGCCGGAAGACGCCGCGAAAGCCCGCCGCGAGTGTTACCAGGGCTCCTGCTGCGAAAGCGAAGAGCAAGGGCGTATCCTAAGAAGTGTGCAGTTCGCCGTACCCTTCCGTAGCCTGACCCTCCTTTTCTTATCCATACCGTTCTTCCTCGCAGCGGCGCAGGGTCCTTCTGCGCGCAAGGCTCCTGCCAAGGCCAAGTCCGCGGTGGCGGCGCAGCCGGCGGAAACGCGGCAGGTGAAGCTTTGGATGTCGCGGATGTCGCAGCGCGACAAGATCGCGCAACTCATCGTGATCCCTTTTTACGGAGACAATCCCAGTGTGCGGTCGCGCCTTTACCGGCAGTACGCCCAACGGGTGAAGCAACTGGGAGTGGGCGGGTTGATTCTGGTCAACCGGCTCCAGAACGGCGTTGCGCAGAATGCCGACGCCACCACATCGGCCGCGTTTTTGAATCGCATGCAACGGCTGGCCCGCGTTCCGCTGATCGTTGGGGGCGACTTTGAGCGCGGGGCATCCATGCGAGTGGCCACGGCCACGAAGTTTCCGCACGCGATGGCGTTTGCCGCGACAGGCGATGTGGCGCTTACACGGCAGCTTGGGGCTGTCACGGCTCGCGAATCGCGAGCAATGGGTGTGCACTGGGTCTTCGCACCTGTGGCGGATGTGAACAACAACCCGGACAACCCGATCATCAACATCCGTTCTTTCAGCGAAGATCCGCACCAGGTTTCCGACAACGTGAAGGCTTTCATCGAAGGGGCGCGAGGCGAAGGGGGCAACCGGGTGCTGGTCACCGTGAAGCATTTCCCCGGCCACGGCGACACGGCGGTGGATACCCACCTTGGACTGGCTAAAGTGGGCGCCACGAAGCAGCGGCTGGAGCAGCTTGAACTGGTGCCCTTCCGCGCCGCGATCGACGCGGGGGTGGATTCCGTCATGACGGCCCACCTGTGGGTTCCTTCGATCGAGCCGCAGGAAATTCCGGCCACCATTTCGCCGGCTGTTCTCACTGATCTGCTTCGCAAGGAACTCGGCTTCAAGGGGCTTATTACGACGGACGCGATGGATATGCAGGGGCTCACCAGCAAGTTTCCGAACGGCGAGCCGGCGGTACGGGCGATCGAAGCCGGCGCGGATGTACTTCTGATGCCGGCCAACGCGGAGAAGGCGGTTACAGCCATCGCGGCGGCGATCCGCTCCGGGCGGATCAAGGCGCAACGGATCGAGGAAAGCGTGGACAAGCTACTCCGCGCAAAATACCAGCTTGGGTTGCATAAGAAGAAGCTTGTGGATCTGGAATCGGTGAACGACGGCTTCGATCTGGAAGAGGATACCGCCCTTGCCGCGACGGTTGCGGAAAAAGCCATCACCCTGATCCGCAACGAGGGCAACCTGCTGCCGGCCCAGCCGGGCGCGGGCACATGCTGGTTTGTGCTGACGGAGAGCCGTTTCGGAACGCAAGGGCGGCGCCTTTTGCAGGAAGTGCGGCAGAGGAGCGCGGAGATGCGGGCAGTGTCGATCGATCCTTTGTGGACCCCGGCAGAAATCGAAGCTGCGGCGAAATCCGCCGGAAACTGTAGCGCAACGGTGGTGGCTGCTTTCGCCGGATATTCGGGCAGCGGAGCGCTCCCTGAATTCCAACAGAACTTTCTGCGCTCCCTGCTGGAGTCGCGTCCGGTGATACTGGTCAGTCTGGGGAACCCTTATCTGGTGCGATCGTATCCCCAGGTGAAGGCGGCGCTGGCTACGTTCTCGACTTCGCAGCCGAGTGAAGCCGCGGCTGTGCGGGCGGTGCTGGGGGAGATTCCGATCAACGGGCGTCTGCCGGTGTCGATTCCCGGAATCGCGAAGCAGGGCGGAGGTTTAGGTTTGACAGTAGGCGGCGGCGTTCGCTAGACTATAACTTTTGTAGGGGTTAAACGGAGATCGTCTGTCTGTATGAAAACGGAGTTTCCTTCCAAGAATGAAATCGATCGCTCCTGGTTTGTGATCGATGCTGAGAATGCCGTGTTGGGCCGGTTGGCAAGCAAAGCCGCCTTCGTCCTCAGCGGCAAACATAAACCGACTTTCACGCCCTTTATGGATGCCGGGGACCATGTCATCGTCATCAATGCCGATAAGGTTCGCCTGACCGGCACGAAAGAAGAGCAGAAGGTCTACCACTATCACTCGGGTTATCCCGGCGGGTTGCGCACCGTCCAGGCCAAAAAGCTCCGCGCCGAACGGCCGGTAAAGATGGTCGAGGAAGCGATTCGCGGCATGCTGCCCAAGACCAAGCTCGGTAATCAAATGTACCGCAAGCTGAAGGTCTATGCCGGCGATCAGCATCCGCATAGTGCACAGAAGCCGTCACCATTGGCATAACGAGAAATTGAGGAGTCTGTCTTGGCAGCATTGATTCAGCATCTGGGTACCGGCCGCCGCAAGAGCGCGGTTGCCCGTGTTTTCCTGCGCCCCGGCAAAGGCGCCATCACGGTGAACGGCCGTGACATTGAAGCATACTTCACCACCCCGGCTTCGCGCGCCATGGCGCGGCAGCCTCTGCTTGCCACCGAGATGTCGGACAAGTTCGACGTTTTGGTTCTAGCCAACGGCGGGGGCATCAACGGTCAGGCGGGCGCTGTTCGCCTGGGCATCTCACGCGCGCTGGTGCAATTCAATGCCGAGCTGCGCGGCAAGCTCAAATCCCTCGGTTTTCTCACCCGCGACCCGCGCGCCCATGAGCGCAAGAAGTACGGCCAAAAGGGCGCCCGCCGCAGGTTCCAGTTCTCCAAGCGCTAAACCGCCACGGGAGAATCGTTCTAGGCTACTTGAAACCAGGCCGGGCATCCCCCGCGCGTGCAAATCTCGCTTTGGACCGCACGCATTCGAGGATGGGCCCGGCCAACTCATGAAGGAGATCATTTGCCCTCGATTACCATGAAAGAATTGCTCGAAGCGGGCGTTCACTTCGGGCACCAGACCAAGCGCTGGAATCCAAAGATGAAGGAATACATCTTTGGCGAACGTAACGGCATTTACATCATCGACCTGCAGAAGACCTTGAAGCTTTTCAAGGACGCCATGCGGTTTGTGGAAGAGATGGCGGGGCAGGGAAAGAGCGTGCTCTTCGTCGGCACCAAGCGCCAGGCGCAGGAAGCGATCGCGGAAGAAGCAACGCGCAGCGCGCAGTTCTATGTGAACCAGCGCTGGCTGGGTGGACTTCTCACCAACTTCGTCACCGTGAAGCGTTCGATCAACCGGCTGAAGGACCTGGACGATCTGGCCGAAAACGGCTGGGTGGGCCGCGCCAAGAAGGAGATCATCCGCCTCGAGCGCGAGCGGAAGCACCTGCAGAGCAATCTCGCCGGCATCAAAGATATGCCGGGGCTTCCCGATCTTCTTTTCGTGGTCGATTCGAATAAGGAATCCATTGCCGTTGCGGAAGCGAAGAAACTCGGCATTCCGGTTGTGGCCGTAGTGGATACCAATTGCGACCCGGACATGGTCGATTACGTCATCCCCGGCAACGACGATGCGCTGCGCGCCATCCGTCTGTTCACGAACAAGATCGCCGAGGCAGTGATCGAAGGCCGCCAGCGGGTTACGGAAGCCGATTTCGGCGGCGCCCATGCGGCATCCGACACTCCTTCCGAAGACGGGATTTCCGAAACCGCGGACATCAACCAGTATCTGGATCCCCAGTACTCACAGCAGCTCATGGCGGAAAGCCTCTCCGAGGACGACTTGGCCGCGCTGCCGATCAAGGGCCGCCGCCGCACGGAAGCCGAAGACGAACTGGCCGGCTATCGCCCCTAAGCACGGGCCGCTCCCCAAGCGAACTCTTCAGAAAAGGATTTAAGAATTATGGCTGAAATCACCGCACAAATGGTGAAAGAGCTCCGGGACCGCACTGGAGCGGGGATGATGGAATGCAAGGCGGCACTGAAGGAAGCCAGCGGCGATATCGGGGCCGCGGAAGTCGTCCTGCGCAAGCGCGGGATTGCGTCCGCATCCAAGAAATCCGAGCGCTCGACCAAACAGGGCGTGATCGGCAGCTACATTCACTCCGGTTCGCAGCTTGGCGTTCTGGTGGAAGTGAACTGCGAATCCGATTTCGTGGCGCGCACGGATGACTTCAGCGAGCTGGTAAAAGACATCGCGATGCAGATCGCCGCAGCCGATCCGCAGTTCATCCGCCGGGAAGATGTGACGGCGGCGGCCATCGAAAAGGAAAAGGACATCCAGCGGGCGCGGGCGCTGAACGAAGGCAAGCCGGAGAAGATGGTGGAGAAGATCATCGAAGGCCGGATGGGGAAGTTCTACGAGGAGATCTGTCTGCTGGATCAGCCCTTCATCAAAGACAACACGATGAAGATCGAAGATCTGATCAAGACGAAGATCGCCAAGCTCGGCGAGAACATTTCCATCGCGCGCTTCGTCCGGTTTAAAGTCGGCGACGCTAACGCGCCGGAATAGCGGGAGGCCCCACAGACCGTGGCCGCTTACCGCAGAATCCTTCTCAAGCTGAGCGGCGAGGTCCTGGCCGCGGGCCAGGGTTTCGGCATCGACCCCGAGCGTGTGCGTACGCTCGCCGCCGAACTGGTCGAAGTAGCGCAGCAGGGCGTACAACTGGGTTTAGTGGTGGGTGGCGGCAACTTTTTCCGGGGAGTGAACGCCGCCGCCCGCAACATGAACCGCGTTGCCGCGGACCACATGGGGATGCTGGCCACCGTCATCAACGGCATCGCTTTGCAGGATGCCTTGGAGAAGCAAGGCGTTCCTACGCGGGTGATGACCGCCATCCACATGAACCAGGTGGCCGAGCCCTACATCCAGCGACGCGCGGTGCGGCACCTGGAGAAGGGGCGCATCGTCATTTTTGTGGCCGGCACATCGAATCCGTATTTCTCCACCGATACCGCAGCGACGCTGCGCGCCCTAGAGATCGGCGCCGAAGTAATCGCCAAAGCCACACGTGTGGATGGCGTCTACGACAAGGATCCGATGGTGCACACGGATGCTGTGCGTTTTGCCGAGATCACCTTTCAGGAGGTGCTGTCGCGGGCGTTACGCGTGATGGACGCCTCGGCGGTCGCCATGTGCCGGGACAACAAGCTGCCCATTCAGGTGTTCAACCTTACGGTGGCAGGCAATATAATGCGAATGTCCATGGGCGAGCCGGTAGGCACGCTCATACGCTAGATTATTCGAAGAGGCCCTAATTCATGAAACCAGGTCAATCATCCGGCCAGTCCGGTCCGTCATTGAAGGAAGTGGAAGCCAGCGCCAAGTCGCGAATGGAGAAGGTGATCGCCGATCTGATGCACGCCATGAGCAACATCCGAACGGGGCGCGCCTCGGTCAACCTGCTGGACGGCATCAAGGTGGATTACTACGGTACTCCGACGCCGATCAATCAGTTGGCCAACCTCCACGTTCCGGAGCCCGCCATGATCACGGTGCAGCCCTGGGACGCTTCGACCATCGGACCCATCGAGAAAGCGATCCGCGCGGGCGACCTTGGCCTCAATCCGATGAACGACGGCAAGATCATCCGCGTCCCCATCCCACCGCTCACGCAGGACCGCCGGAAGGAACTGGTGAAACATCTGCACAACATTGCCGAGGATCATCGGGTGGCGCTGCGCAACATCCGCCGCGACGCCAACGACGCGGTGAAGAAGCTGCTGAAGGACAAGTCAATCAGCGAAGACGACGACCGGCGCGCGCATGACGAGATCCAGAAGCTTACCGATGCGGAGATCAAGAAGCTGGATACGGCGGCCCTCGCCAAAGAGAAAGAGATCCTCGAATTGAAGTAGTTTCGAGAGGGGCGGATTCCCAGTCCGCCCTATGCGTCTTAGATTCGCGGTTCCAAGCACAGCAGATCGAGTCCGAAGGTGACCTGCATCCCTTGTACTTCGGCCGCCCGCAGCGGGCGGTAGATGGACGCCAGCACATCGAGCACACCTGCCTGGTCGAGTTGCACGATCTGCGATACCCGCGCTTGTTCGACGAGGCTCCAGCCATCTCCGAACTCTTTGAGCACGGCCGCTACGCGGTCTTTCCCCCTGCCTCGTAACTCGATCAGATCCTCCGGCGAGGGGGCTGCCACGACCACACGTCCGCCCGGCCGCAAGACGCGGCGGAACTCGGGGGGATTTCGCCGGGCGGTAACGGTCATGAGGCGGGAGAAAGACGCGTCGCGGTAGGGGAGGAATCGATCCGCATTTGCCACCGTCCACTGGCAAGACGGATAGCGGCGGGCGGCCGCGTGGACGGCGGGAATGGAGAGATCCACGCCACACGCTTCGAATGCGAATCCGCGGGCGAGAGTAGCGAGGTAGAATCCTTCCCCGCAGCCCACATCCAAAACCGTATCGTCCGTGCCCGCATGCAGCATGGCTCCGATGGCCTCTACGGCGGCCGCGCTCACACCCCGGTCATGCAGCCGCCGCCGCGCGTCCACAGCCTTTGCGGCATCTCCGGGAGCCTTCGACCGTTTGTCCTGCGGCTGCAAGAGATTCACGTAGCCGCTGCGCGCGACATCGAAGGAGTGCCCCTTGGCGCAGCGCATGGAGTTACCCTCGCGTTGCAGCGGCAGCAGGCAACCCCGGACGGTGCAGACGAGAATCATCGGCTGAGCACCAGTTCCGGGCGCAGCAAGTAGGGCGGTACGATTCCCGCCATGTTGGACAACGGCAGAACTTCCTCGGGCAGTTCAATGCCAAGCTGCCGGCTCATGAACTCGCGCCGCGCTTGGCATCGCGCGAGGCAGGCGGGGTACTCCTTTGCAATGCGCTTGCGCAGAGGCTGGTCTGCCAGTGCGTAACCATCTTCCATGCGGGTGGAGAAGTAATCTTTCGAAGATGGGATGACATCGCTTTGCAGCACCATTCCCGAGCGCAGGCGCACCTGGCTGCCCGGATACACAGGCGAACTCGTCCATTCATCGAAGTGGATCAAATGGCCCGGATTCAAGAACACACCGAACTTTTCAAAGGGCAGCGCGGCATCCATCAGGGTCTGAATCTCTCCGCCGGGCGTCCCAATCCGTAAGGCGCCGAACCAGGCACGCATCGCGTGGAAGTAGGGACCGGCGAACTGCTCGACGTAGCCGCGGGCGCGCTGGGGCAGGTCTGCCGCGTCCCTTGCGACCCAGCCGGCACGGCAAACATTCGATCCCCAATAGGCCACATTCGCCGACCATGGATAGCCAATCTCGATCCTGGCTCCCGAAGGGCTGGCGAGGCTGATGCGATTGGGACCTGTCTTTAGGGTCATGTGGCACGCCAATGGCAGCCCGTCGTAGCCGGCATGCGCAAGCAACTCGTGATCCGTCATTCCCAGGCGTATCGCGAAATGGACCCGGCGCATTGCCTCAGATGCCTTGAAGTTCGAGTATTCGAACCAGGCAATCTCGGCCGGCCCGCTCGCGGTGCGCAATCCATCGCCCGGATGGAGCAGCATGCGGGTGGCGCAGGTTACGGCATCGAAACCGGCCGCCGCGCGGATAGCATCCACCAGATAGGCGGGCATGTCGATCGAGTGCGGCTGGGCATAATACTTAAAGCCGACGCACCCGACGCGCGCGCCTGCTTTCATGCCCTCTCCATCGAGAATCTCGCCCAACTGGCGGCTGGCATCCCGCGGCTGGCTTAAGAGCGAAAACGGCTGATACCGCTCATGGCGCAACTCGCCGTTTCTCCACAGAGGACTTACCGGCAGATACGATTCGCACTCATTGCCTACCAGCAGCAAGGGCGGTCCGTGCATGCGGATCAGCAGCAGCGCTTCTTCAAAGCGCGGATCGAACCCTGTGAACCAATGCAGATTCGCGAAGTGCTCGCGGTCGCCGTAGACCGCCAGATGGGTGAGCCCGGCGCGATCCATGAGGACGCGAGCCGCCGCGAGGCGCGAGCGGTATTCTTCCAATGGGATGGCGGGAGGGGCAGGTTCCTCGCCGTAGCGGGGCCAGTCGATTTCTATCAGTGTCAACTTCCTATCATGACAAACCAGCCGCCGCGGGCGGCCACGGGGTATCATACTTTCATGGGCGCACTGCCGGTTCCTAAGATGACCGTAAAGGAGTATCTCGAAGCCGATCAGGCTTCCGAGCGCCCGCTGGAGTATCATGACGGCGAGATCTTTCCGCTGGCCGAAGCGAGTCTTCGCCACGCGGCGATTGAAACGAGAATCGGCGCCCTGCTTCACCAAGGCTTGAAAAACAAGCCCTGCGAGGCAATCGGGACCATGCGCGTGCGGGTCAGCCCGACGCAATACGTCCAACCAGACCTCATTGTCTACTGCGGCAAGCCCGTCCTCACCGACGAGTCCGACCCGAGCCTCACCAACCCCTCGGTCATCTTCGAGATTCTCTCCCCGTCCACAGCGGGCTACGACTACAGCGGCAAGTTTCAGCTCTACCGCCAATTGCCTTCCTTCGAGGAGTACCTGCTGGTCGCCCAAGACCAGCCGCGCATCGAAGTCTTCCGCCGCATGACCGACGGGCGCTGGCTGCTCACCGTGTACGAAGGCGAAAGCGCCGTGGCCAAAGTTGAGTCGCTGGAAATCGAAATTCCGCTGGCCGAGATCTACTCGCAACTGCCGTAAGGGTGGGTGGCGACAGGCGGGCTGCACGATCACGGAGCATTGGTTCCCCAAAACAGAAAGGGCGCGGTCCGGTCTCCCCGGATCGCGCCCTCTGGATTTGAGGCGAATTTCTAGAAAAGGTACTTCAACCCAAATTGCAGGTTGCGCATGTTCGTGCGCGTTCCGGTGATGACGCCGAAATTCGCTCCCGCGTTGATGTTGGTGTTCGGCAATCCCCAGTTCGGATGATTGGGGAAGTTGAACGCTTCAAAACGGAACTGGAATTTGTGGCTTTCGTGAACCTGGAAATCCTTCAGCGTGGAGAAGTCCCAGCCGATGATTCCCGGGCCGTCCAAAGTGTTGCGGCCGACGTTGCCGTGGGTTCCCACCTGGTTGCGGGTGAAGGCGCCGGTGTCGAAGAAGCGGCTCGGATCCTGTTGCCCGCGCGGCAAGCCGGCGTTGGCCCCGGTTGAATCCGGACGATCGAAGAATGCGCCCGTGTTGGATGCATCGGCGCTGTTGGTGACCGTGATCGGATACCCCGTTTGCAGCGTGATGATAGAACCCAACTGCCATCCGCCGGCAATGAAGTTCAACACCGAATTGCCGATGCCGATCTTGCGGCCCTTGCCGAACGGCAGGTCCCACAGTGCCGAGGTCACATACCGGTGCCGCGTATCGAAGCCGGAGCGAGCCTTTTCGCACATGCGGCAGTAGCTGTTCTGCGGGAACAGCGTGTCGCCGCCGAGGTTGCGAATCGCGCTCGATGTGTCGATCGATTTCGCGTACGTGTAGCTTACCAGGAAGGTGACGCCGTTGCTGTAGCGCTTGGTCAATTTGCCGGCCAGGGAGTTGTAGCTGCCGACGCCGCTATTATCCACCAACTGGATGCGCCCGAAGTTCGGGAACGGCGAACGGATGTTGACCGCCAGTCCGGCGATAGGATCGTTCTCGCAACCCGGACGCGCCGTGCGGCTGGGGCAGGCGGGAATCGCTTCGTTCACGGCGCGCAGGCTTTCCAGGTGGCGGCTGATGCTGCCGAGGTAGCCGAACTCGAACAAGGTGTTCTTCGGCAATTCGCGCTGCACGTTCAAGAGGTACTGCACGAAGTACGGTGTGCGCCGGTCGAATGGATTGGCGAACGTGTAGGGACGCGGCACGTTGGCAACGCCACCGGCAATGGCCGCAAGCGAATTCTCCCAGCGCAGATTCGGAGCGATGGTGGAGGAGTTGTCGCGCAGGCGTCCGGCGAGATTGCGCGCCATGTCGAAGCGTGGATTGCCCGTGTCCTGTGTGTAGAAGACACCGGCGCCGCCGCGGATGACCCACTTGGCCGAAGGAGCCCAGGTGATGCCGAGGCGAGGGGCCCAATCGTTGTTGTCGCGTCCCACCAGGCGGTTGCCGAGCGAGCCGTCCTGCCGCACTTCGATATCGGGCCAGCGAATGGCGATGCCATCATAGGGGTTTTGCGAAGCCGCGCCCTGGCGCATGAAGAACGGATAGATGGAGCGGTCCTGGACGTTGTAGGCTCGCACGTCCTGCCGCACAATCCCGTTGAAGAGGGTGCCAGTCCGATCCTCCCACGGCGGCGTGTTCTCATAACGGATGCCGTAGTTGACGGTCAACTTGCTGCTGACCTTCCACGTATCGTCAAAGTAGAGGTAGAAGGATGTGGCGCGGAATTTTGCGTTGGCAATCGACACGGCTGCTTCCGGCTGGAAGACTTCGCCCAGCAGGAATTCGGCGAACGGATCGCCTGTGGTTCCACTTTGCGAAGGATTGCGGGTGGCGTTGCGGTCGAAGATGAAGGAGCCGCGGGCAAACTGATTGCCCACCTGATTGTAGCGGTCCTGGCGGACTTCGGCGCCGAAGCGGAACGAGTGCTTGCCGCGGATGACGGACGTGTTGTTGAGGAACTGGAGAGAACTGTTGTTGTTCTCGTACGGGCCTTCCGAATCGTTCCCGAAGCCGCTATACAGGCCCTGGAAACCGACGGAGGGGATGCCCCATTGAACTTCGGGTCCAGGGTTCAAACCGGCAATGTTCAGCTCGCCCACGACGTTGCGGGTGAAGGCCAACTCCGGACCGTTGGTGTTGTAGAACTTGGTGTAACCGAAGCGCGTTTCGGTCACCGCCGAAGGCGACAGCACGCGCGTGTTGGAGAGCATGTACTGCTTGAAGTTGGTCACCAGCTTCGTGCCGTTCAGCCGCAGCGCTTCGTTCAATTCGTTCTCGTCGCCATTGCTGTAGCGTCCGAACCAGTTGGATTTCGAGGATTCGTTGAAGTCACCGCGGCCGATGAACTGATCGCGGTTGACGGGGCGGCCAAGGGCCTGGACCCGGTTGTTGCGAAGGTTTGCGACCGCCAGATTCGGTTGCGGGAAGAATTCGAGCAGCTTCACCGATGTGGGGTGAATGCGCGAAGAGGGAATGACGTTGCCCGCAAAGGGGGTCGCGGTGATGACGCCGTTATTGTTCACGCGTGTGCGCGGATCGAAGATGGCCGTCACGGTAGGGTGATTGAAATTGCCGGTGTACATCGCGGTGTCGGGCAGGTTGAACACGCCCTGCACGCCGCGGCGCTGACGGAACCACTCATAGTTGGTCATGAAGAACAGCCGGTTTTTGCCGTTGTAGATTTTCGGGAGAATCACCGGGCCGCTGAGCATGAATCCGAACTGATTCCACTTGAAGGGGTCTTTCGCCGGGCGGGCCGAAGTGAACGCGTAGTTCTTGGCATCCAGCTTGTCGTTGCGCACGAAGGAGAAAAGAGAGCCGTGGAAATCGTTGCCGCCGGAACGCGTGGAAACGTTGACCTGGCTGGTAGCGCGTCCGAATTCGGCCGGATACACTCCTGTCTGCACCTTGAATTCCTGCAAGGCATCGACGGATGGCAGCACGACGAAAGTGTTGAAGTTGGGGTCGGTGTTTTCCACGCCGTCGAGCGTGTAGTGGTTGAACTGCGCCCGGGCGCCGGCAATGGAAATGGATTGTGCGGCGCGAATGCCGCCTTGGCGCGAGCCGGCCTGGCCCGCCGAGGGAAAGTCCGTTGCCGTGTTGGGGGATAGCGAGACCAGTTGCAGGAAGTTGCGCCCGTTGAGCGGGAGTTCCAGGATGCGTTTGTTTTCGATAACCGTACCGACGGTGGCGTTCTCCGATGCCAGTAACGCGCCCTGCGCCGTTACTTCGACGGATTCGCTGACTTGTCCTACTGTCAGATCGAAGTCAATACGGGCCGATTGCTGCACTTGCAGTTCGATGGCGGAGCGTGTGGAGCCTTTGAAGCCTTCCTTTTCGACACGCATGTTATAGATGCCCGGTTGAACAAGCGGGAAACTGTACAGGCCGGATTCGTTGGTGACCGCTTCACGAGTAGCGTTCGTGGCGGTATTGATTAGTGTGACTTTCGCTCCGCCGATGACGGCGCCCGATGGATCCTTCACTTCACCGGAGATGTCGGCGAAGGTCTGGGCGTAACC